>JAKONK010000096.1 GCA_022701985.1 Actinomycetales bacterium | reverse complement strand
CGTACCCCTCCACCAGGCTCGGGGCCAGCACCACCGCGGCGTTCTCGTAGCACCAGCGCAGGGCGCCGTCGTCGACCCCCTGCAGCTGCACGAGGTGCCCCGACGCCACCAGCCGGGCGTGGTCGGGCCCGTAGGCCTCCTCGCCCCAGGGCGGCGGGCCCACCAGCGCCAGCACCGCGTCGGCGTGCTCGGGGTTCTGCGCCACCGCGCGGGCCCAGGCCGAGACGGCCGTGGCGAGGTTCTTGCGGGGCTGGGAGTCACCCACCACCAGCCCGAACCGCCGCCCCGCCAGCTGCGGCACCGCTGTCGCGGGCGCGCCCAGCAGCGCCGGGCTGGTGGCCGACAGCACCACCGAGGTGCGCCCGGCCACCTGCGGGTGGTGCGCCAGCAGCGCGGCGCGGGTGGCCTCCGAGACGCAGACCAGCGCGTCGGCCTGCCGGATCGAGGCGGCGTAGGGGCGCTGCAGCAGCACCCGCTTGGCGAGCGGGAAGTCCTGCGGGCGGTCGGTGAGCACCATGTCGTGCACCGTCAGCGCCGTGCGCGCCCGCACCCCGCGCGGCACCAGGTGCTTCACGCCGTGGACGACGTCGAACCGGTCCCCGAGCCGTCTCCCGAGCACCCACCGCTCCCACGCCGGGAGCACCCCGTCCACCGCCGCCGGCGCCGCGTGCACCCGCGCCGCGTCGCCCCCCACCAGCGCCGAGAGCGGTCCCGCGGCCGCCGCGGAGGTGAGCA
Source organism: Actinomycetales bacterium (assembly GCA_022701985.1). Taxonomy (GTDB): domain Bacteria; phylum Actinomycetota; class Actinomycetes; order Actinomycetales; family Quadrisphaeraceae; genus Quadrisphaera. Next base: position 3,167 of record JAKONK010000096.1, on the reverse strand, counting down.
GGTGCAGCTCGACGTCGTCGCGCCGCTCCAGCGCCCTCGCCAGCTCGACGGTGTACCTGACGATGCCGCCGAGGCGGCCGCTGGCGGGGACGTGGCTCGCCATGAGCAGCCACCGGGCTCGTCGCGTCACCCGCCCAGGACTACCACGGGCGGGCAGGAGGCTTGTGAGTCAGTGGACGGCCCACGGCGGCCGCGAACGCCACGGGCGCCACGTGCCCAGCGTGGTCTTGAGGTCGCTGACGTCATCGACGCCGTAGCGACGGGTGAAGGCCCGGCACCGCTCCCACTCGGCGGAGGCGTCGTAGCTGCCGCCCATGGGGACCAGGTGGTCCACGGCGACGGCGTCGACCAGACCCGAGCGCAGCCCCGGCTGGGTCCTCGACGACCAGTACGCCTCCATGCCCCACCCCGCGGCGGATCCCTCGGGCAGCGGCAGCAGCGTCCGTTGCGCACGCGGCGAGAGGGCCAGCACGGGGCCGGTCTCCACGAACAGGCCCCGTCTCATGACGGACAGCGGACGCGCGAGCGTGAAGGAGTGGTTCCACTCGCTACCGGGTGCGTGGGCGGCGCCGACGACGTCGAGACCCCCGCGCTGCGCCAGTGCCGCCAGCCGTGTGACACCCCCACGGGGGAGGCGGACGTCGTCGTCGCTGATGACCCACCACCGGTCGTCGACGACGGTGTCGGAGCTCGCCGACGCGCGCATCCGCTCGTGCAGCGCCAGCCGCCCACCCGGGCCGCTGCCGAGCGTCAGGTGCTCCAACGAGGGAGCCGGAGCGTCCAGGGCCCACAGCACGATGCGGGCGCCGCCCTCCAGGGCGTCGTCGACCAGCGCAGAGACCGTCCCGGCGTTCCCGTGCCGGTAGACGACGGTCAGCAGCACCGACGGCGCAGATCCCCGGACCCGGCGTGCAGCGAGCGCCGACGTCGGGTCGAGGCGTGCGACGAGCCCGAGTGCCACGAGCACGGCCCTGGCGGCGCCAGACCCGGCGCGGGGCAGCAGACGCATCTGCTCAGGCTATGCGCGAGCGCCTCGTCGCGGGGCACCCGTCGCCGCCGCGCCCGCCGCTCGAGGCGCGTGGAATGCTGCCCGGGTGCCGGAGGTCGTCGTCGTCATCGCCTCCGCCGGGCGGCCGGAGCTGCTGGGGCTGTTGCTCGCGGACCTGCTGCAGCAGACGAGGCCGCCGTCGGCCGTGGTCGTGGCGGTGCCCGGGCCCGAGCACCTGCCTGCCGATCTCCCGGGGAACGTCCTGGTGGTGCACGGCTCGGGGGCGGCGGCCCAGCGCAACGCGGGCATCGACGCAGCGCTCGCCCCGGCGGACGGTCGCGGCCCGGCCGATCTCATCTTCTTCTTCGACGACGACGCCGTGCTGCGCTCCGACTACCTCGAGAGCGCCGTCGCCTTCCTCGTCGGCCACCCGGACGTGGTCGGCGTCACCGGGCGGGTGCTGCTCGACGGGTCCGGGGCCAGCGCGCCCGAGGTGCCCCGCGACGCAGCCCTGGCAGCGCTCGCGGCCTCGGCCGCCGACCCGCCGCAGGGTTCCTGGCACCCCGTCGACGAGCTGTACGGCTGCAACTTCGGCTACCGGACGGGGCCCGAGCCGTCCCTGCGCTTCGACGCGCGTCTGCCCCTGTACTCCTGGCTGGAGGACCTCGACTTCGCCGGGCGCCTGCTGCGCCACGGGCAGCTGGCGAAGGCCCACGACGCGGTGGCGGTGCACCTGGGGGTCGCGTCGGGTGGACGGGTCGCGCACCACCGGCTCGGCTACTCGCAGGTCATGAACCCGGCGTACCTGCGGCGCAAGGGCACCATCGGGTGGCTCCGGCTCGGCTACGAGGTGGCGCCGCGACTGCTGGGCAACTCGCTGCGATCGGTGCGCCACCCCGAGCGGCGCTGGCGCCGCCGCCGACTGGTGGGCAACCTGCGTGCCGTGGCAGACCTGGCGCGCTGGCGGTTCACCCCCGAGCGCATCCTCGACCTCACCCCGAACTGAGGCGCGCGTGTCCACCGAGAGCTCTCACACCTCCCCGGGGCCCGCCCGGGTCGCCGTCGTCCTCGCCTCCGCGGGGCGCCCCGAGCTGCTGGGAGAGGTCGTCGCCGACCTCGCGCAGCAGACCCTCCCCGACACCGACCTCGTGGTCTCCGTGCCCGACGCGTCGAGCCTGCCGGTGCAGCCGCTGCCCGACCACGTGCGCGTCGTCCACGCCCGCGGTCTCACCAGCCAGCGCAACGCCGGCTTCGACGCCGTGCCGGACGCCACCCACGTCTTCTTCTTCGACGACGACGCCGTGGTGCGCCCCGACTACCTCGCCGAGGCGATGCGCTTCTTCGACGCCCACCCCGACGTCGTCGCCCTCACCGGGCGGGTGCTGCTGGACGGCGCCGTGGGCGAGGCCGTCGCCCCGGAGGCCGCCCGCGCCGCGCTCGAGCGCTCCACCACCGAGCCCCTCGGCGGCACCTGGCGGCCCAGCCTCACCCTCTACGGCTGCAACTTCGCCGTGCGCCGCGACGGCGTGACCCACGAGCGCTTCGACGACCGGCTGCCCCTGTACGGCTGGCTCGAGGACCACGACTACGCCCGCCGCATGCTGCGCCACGGGCCGCTGGCCTCCGTCGACGACTGCGTCATCGTCCACCGCGGGGTGAAGTCCGGCGGGCGCACCGCCCACCGCCGCCTCGGGTACGCCCAGGTCATGAACCCCGCGTACTTCCTGCGGCACGGCAGCTTCCCGCTGCTGCTGGCCCTCGACGAGGGCGGGCGGCGCGTCGCCAAGAACCTGGCGATGTCGCTGGCCGGGCCGGAGCGCCGGTGGCGCCGCCAGCGCCTGCGCGGCAACCTCCTGGCCGCCGCCGACGTGCTCCGCGGCAGGTTCACCCCCGAGCGGATGGCGCAGCTGCCCCCCGACGGCCCCTCCTGATCCCCTCCGACTCCTCCACCCCCCTCCGCGACGATCAAGCACCTCAGCGCCACATCGAGTGGCGCTGAGGTGCTTGATCGTCGCGGGGAGGGGGGTCAGGTGTAGGCGCGGACCCAGTCGACGTAGAGGTCGCTCGTGCCGCCGGTGGGTCCGAGGTCGACGGGCCAGCCACCACCGAGGGCCATGTCGAGCAGGAAGAACATCGGCTCGTCCGAGCGCCCCAGGCCCCGGCGCTCGGCCACCTGCAC
>JAKONK010000264.1 GCA_022701985.1 Actinomycetales bacterium | reverse complement strand
TGCGGGCCTGGTGGTCGGCGCCGCGGTCGACTGGCAGGTGGTGCTCGTGCGCGTGCTGCTGCCGCTCGTGGTCTCCCCGGTGGTCGCGTTCGTGCTCTCCGCGGGCATCGCCCTCGCCATCGCCTGGACGCTGCGGCACGCCTCGCCGGGGCGGGCCAACCGCGGGTTCCGCTACGCCCAGGTCTTCTCCAGCGCCGGTGTGGCGCTCGGCCACGGCCTGCAGGACGCCCAGAAGACCATGGGCGTCGTCGTCCTGGCCATGGTCGCGGCGGGGGCGACCACCGCCGGCGGGGGCGTGCCCCCGTGGGTGGTCGTCTCCGCCTCGGTGGCGCTGGCCCTGGGCACCTCGGCCGGCGGGTGGCGCATCGTCAGGACCGTCGGCAGCCGCATCACCTCCGTCGACCCCGCCGCGGGCTTCTCCGCCGAGGCAGCCACCGCCGGCCTGCTCACCGCGGCCGCCGCGGGCGCTGCGGTGCCGGTCTCGACGACCCACGCCGTGACCGCCGCGGTGGCCGGCTCGGGCGTGGTGCGCCGGCTCTCGGCGGTCCGCTGGCGGGTGCTGCGACGGGTCTCCTGGTTCTGGGTCCTCACCGCGCCCGCCTCGGCCGTCGTGGCCGCCGCCGCGGCGGTGGTGCTGACCGCGGCGCTCTGAGCCCCGCCCCGTGCGGGGGCGGGGACGCTGGAGGGGCGGGCACCGACCGGTGCCCGCCCCTCCAGCTGCGCTCAGCGCCTCACCGGGTGCTCACCCGAAGCGGCCCGAGACGTAGTCCTCGGTGGCCTTCTGGCTCGGGTTGGAGAAGATCGACGCGGTGTCGCTCATCTCGATGAGCTTGCCGGGCTTGCCGGTGCCCGCGATGTTGAAGAACGCCGTCATGTCGGAGACGCGCGACGCCTGCTGCATGTTGTGGGTCACGATGACGATCGTGTAGTCGCTCTTGAGCTTCTGGATCAGGTCCTCGATGGCGAGGGTCGAGATCGGGTCGAGCGCGGAGCACGGCTCGTCCATCAGCAGCACCTGCGGCTTCACCGCGATGGCGCGGGCGATGCAGAGGCGCTGCTGCTGGCCGCCGGACAGGCCCGCCCCGGGGCGGTCGAGGCGGTCCTTGACCTCGTTCCAGAGGTTGGCGCCCTGCAGGGACGACTCGACCAGGTCGTCGGCCTCGGACTTGCGCATGCGCTTGCTGTTGAGGCGCGCGCCGGCGAGCACGTTCTCGGCGATCGACATCGTCGGGAACGGGTTGGGGCGCTGGAACACCATGCCGACGGTGCGGCGGACGTCGACCGGGTCGATGTCGGAGCCGTACAGGTCCTGGCCGTCCATGACGACCTTGCCCTCGACGCGCGCGCCGGGGATGACCTCGTGCATGCGGTTCAGCGACCGCAGGAACGTGGACTTGCCGCAGCCCGAGGGACCGATGAAGGCCGTCACCGAGCGGGGCTCGATGGCCATCGAGACGCCCTCGACGGCGAGGAAGTCGCCGTAGTAGATGTTCAGGTCTGAGACGTCGATCCGCTTGCTCATCAGTCGCCTTCCGGAGGTCGTGGGGTGCTTCAGCGGGTCTTGGGCGAGAAGGCCCGCGAGACGATCCGCGCGATCAGGTTGAACAGCATCACCAGGATGACGAGCACGAGCGCCGCCGTCCAGGCCCGGTCGATGGACGCCTCGACCGGCAGGGTGGGGGTGGCGTAGGAGAACCACGCGAACGTCGGCAGCGTCGACATGCGGCCGTCGAAGGGGTTGTAGTTGATCGCCGAGGTGACGCCCAGGGTCACCAGCAGGGGGGCGGTCTCGCCGATGACGCGCGCGATGGCCAGCGTGACGCCGGTGCCGATGCCCGCCACCGACGTGCGCAGCACCACCTTCACCACGGTGCGCCACTTCGGCACGCCCAGGGCGTAGGAGGCCTCGCGCAGCTCGTGCGGCACCAGGCGGAGGATCTCCTCCGTCGAGCGCACCACGACCGGGATCATCAGCACGCACAGGGCGACCGACCCCATGATGCCCAGGCGGACGCCCGGGCCCAGCAGGAGGGTGAAGAGCGCCACCGAGAACAGGCCGGCGACGATCGAGGGGATGCCGGTCATCACGTCGACGAGGAACGTGATGGTGCGCGCCACCGAGCCGCGGCCGTACTCGACCAGGTAGACGGCCGTGAGGATGCCGATCGGCACGGAGATGACCGTGGTGATCGCGGTGATGATGAGCGTGCCGGCGATGGCGTGGGCCGCGCCGCCGCCCTCACCGACGATGCCGCGCATCGAGTAGGTGAAGAACTCGACGTCGAAGCGCGCCGCGCCGTTGGAGACGACGGTCCACGCCACCGAGACCAGGGGGATGAGCGCCAGGAGGAAGGCGCCGACCACCAGGCTCGTGACGAACCTGTCGGTGGCCTTGCGGGGTCCCTCGACGGCGCGGGAGGCGGAGACGAGCAGGACGGTGAAGACGACCGCGGTGAGCACGAGCCAGCCGGCGGTGTTGAACCCGGCCAGCGCGAGGACGGCGCCGGAGAAGGCCGCCGAGACGGCGAGCGCGGCGTAGGGGGCCCAGGCGGGCAGGTGCCGCGTGGTGCCCAGCCCGACGGCCGGGCGCGGGGGCGTGGTGAGCTGCGTCATCGGCGGTCAGCCCTTCGAGGTGCGGGCCACGATGGCGCGGGCCGCGAAGTTGACGAGGAAGGTGATCACGAACAGCACCAGGCCGGTCGCGACCAGCAGGTTGACGCCCAGGCCCGTCGACTCGGGGAACTGCAGCGCGATGTTCGCGGCGATCGTGCCCGGGTTCTGGGTGCTGATGAGGTTGAACGTGACCCCGCCGGCCACGGAGAGCACCGCGGCGACGGCCATGGTCTCCCCGAGCGCGCGGCCCAGGCCGAGCATCGAGGCGGCCACGACGCCCGACTTGCCGTAGGGGATGACGGCGTACTTGACCATCTCCCAGCGCGTGGCGCCGAGGGCCAGGGCGGCCTCCTGCTGGAGGGTCGGCGTCTGGCGGAAGACCTCCCGCGACAGCGCGGTGATGACCGGGAGGATCATGACCGCGAGCACCAGGCCGGCGGTCAGCATCGTGCGCCCGGAGGAGACCGGGCCGGCGAACAGCGGCAGCCAGCCGAGGTTGTCGGCGAGCCAGGCGTAGATCGGCACGAGCGCGGGCGCGAAGACGAAGACGCCCCAGAGGCCGTAGACGATGCTGGGGATGGCGGCCAGGAGGTCGATCACGTACCCCAGGGGCGCCGCGAGCTTCCGCGGGGCGTAGTGGGTGATGAAGAGCGCGATGCCGACGCCCAGGGGGGCGCCGATGACGAGCGCCAGGGCCGCGGAGAGCGCCGTGCCGAAGACCAGCTCGGCCGTGTACTTCCAGAAGCCCTCACCGCCGGCGATGTCGGCTGCGGGGGCCACGAGGGCCGGGTAGGCCTGGTAGAGCAGGAAGGCCGCGACACCGGCGAGGATCACGAGGATCGCCAGGCCCGAGGCGGTGGCGACGCCCTTGAAGATGCGGTCTCCCGGGCGCTGCCGCACGGCGTTCGTGGCCGCCGGCGGGCGGGTCGGGGTGGTGGTGCTCACGGGCCCTCCTGGGCGTCCTGAGGCGCCGGTCCGCTGGCGCTGGTCGGGGTGGTGAGGGGGTGCCGGCACGGGTGCCGGCTGGGCGTGCGCTGCGAGCGTGCTGCACGCAGCGGCGCCGGCGCCAGCCCCCGCTCGGCCCCGGGGGGGCTCTGCGGGGGCCGGCGCCGGCGCCGGGGGACCTCAGGAGGTCTGGATGGACTCCAGCGAGGTGGTGATCTGGGTGCGCAGCGACTCCGAGAGCGGGGCGGAGCCCGCGGCGGAGGCGGCGGCCTCCTGGCCGGCCTCGCTGGTCACGTACGTGAAGTAGCCCTTCACGTTGGCGGCGTCGGCGGCGTCGGCGTAGGAGGTGCAGCCGATGAGGTAGCTGACCAGGATCACCGGGTAGGCGTCCGAGGCGCTCGGCGTGCGGTTGATGTCGAGGGCGATGTCGCCGGCGGGGCGGCCCGAGGCGGGGGTGGCCTCGTCGAGCGCCTTGGCGGCGGCCTCGGCGGTGGGGCCGACGAACCCGTCGCCGACCTTCACCTGCACGTGGCCGAGGTCCTGGGCCTGCGACTCGTCGGCGTAGCCGATCGAGCCGGCGGTGGCGCCGATGGCGGCGACGACGCCGGAGGTGCCCTGGGCGGCCTCGCCGCCGGGGGCCGGCCACTCCTGGCCGGGCTCGTAGGTCCAGGCGCCGTTCGAGGCCTTGGACAGGTAGTCCGTGAAGTTGGCGGTGGTGCCCGACTCGTCGGCGCGGTGCACCGGGTTGATCGCCGTGGCCGGCAGGGAGACGCCGGCGTTGTCGGCGGCGATGGCCGGGTCGTTCCAGGTGGTGATCTTGCCGTCGAAGATCTGGGCGATCGTCTCGGGGCTCAGCTTCAGGTCGTCGACGCCCTCGAGGTTGTAGGCGATGGCGATCGGCGAGACGTAGGCCGGGATGTCGATGGCGTTGCCGCCCTCGCAGCGCGTCTGCGCCTGCGTGAGCTCGTCGTCCTTGAGGTAGGCGTCGGAGCCGGCGAACTGCACGGCGCCCGAGAGGAACTGGGTGCGGCCGGCGCCGGAGCCCTGGGGGTCGTAGTTGACCTGCAGGTCGGGGCTGGCGTCGGTGGCGCCCGCGATCCACGCCTGCTGGGCGGCCTGCTGGCTGGAGGCGCCGGCGCCGTTCAGGGTGCCGGTCAGCTCGGTGGCGGCGGAGGAGGCGGTGTCGGTGGAGCCGGCGTCGGAGCCGCCCGGCTCGTTGGCGGCGCAGGAGGACAGGCCGAGGGTGAGCACGACGGCCGCGGGCAGGGCGGCGGCGGCGAGGGTGCTGCGCTTCACGGTGAGGACCTCTCGAGGTTCAGGGAGGCGCCCACCGGCCCTCGTGGGCGGCGGCGGGGCGCGGTTCTGGCGGTCCGGAACGTACGGTCGCGAGGTGAAGCGGCGGCCCGCCCCAGGTGAACGCCGGGCGAACACCCTGATCAGAGACCCATCACGATCTGGTCACGGCGGCGCGCCCCCCTCGGGGGGACACCCGCACGGACCAGCCGCGGCCACCGGGTGTCACGAGCAGTCACCGACCACCACGCGCCATCAGCGCGGGGTGGGACCGCTCTCGCCGGTCTCGAAGAGCTCGCGCGCGGCGCCCAGCACCAGCGGGTCGGGCGTGCCGACGACCGCGTCGTCCTTGCCGGCGTAGTCGAAGCGCGAGAGCACGTGGCGCATGGCCTCGAGCCGCGCGCGCTTCTTGTCGTTGCTCTTCACCACCGTCCACGGCGCGTCGGCGGTGTCGGTGTGGAAGAACATCGCCTCCTTCGCCTCGGTGTACTCCTCCCAGCGCTCCAGGGACGCGAGGTCCATCGGCGAGAGCTTCCACTGGCGCACCGGGTCGATCTGCCGGATCAGGAAGCGTGTGCGCTGCTCGGCCTGCGACACCGAGAACCAGAACTTGACCAGGGTGGTCCCCGAGCGGACGAGCATCCGCTCCAGGTCCGGCGCCTGCCGGTAGAACTCGTGGTACTCGGCCCGGGTCGCGAAGCCCATCACCCGCTCGACGCCGGCGCGGTTGTACCAGGACCTGTCGAACAGGGCGATCTCCCCCGCGCTCGGCAGGTGCGCCACGTACCGCTGGAAGTACCACTGGGTGCGCTCGCGCTCGGACGGCTTCTCCAGGGCGACCACGTGCACGGCGCGGGGGTTGAGGTGCTCGGTGAAGCGCTTGATGGTGCCGCCCTTGCCGGCGGCGTCGCGCCCCTCGAAGAGGATGACGAGCCGCTCACCGCGCTCGACCATCCACCGCTGCAGCTTGAGCAGCTCGATCTGGAGCAGGCGCTTGGTCGCCTCGTACTCGCGGCGGCTCATGCGCTCGGGGTAGGGGTAGCCCTCGCGCCAGGTGTCCACCTGGCTGCCGTCGGGCCGCAGCAGCACCGGCTCGCCCTCCGGGTCGACGACGACGGACAGCCCCTCGAGGTGCCCTCCCAGCGGTCCGTCGAGGTGGCCCTCCAGGTGCTCCTCGAGGTCGTCAGCGGATTCGGCGGGGTGGTGGCGCACGTCGGTCACGGCCCCGCTTCTACCACCGCCGGGGGTCCTGTGCCGCGCCCTCGCCACCCCGTCGTGCGGCGTCGCCACCACTGTTCACCCAGGCTTCGCCGACGCGTCGCACCGCTCGCCCGGGTCAAGGGACCGTCAAGAGCCCGCCGCCCAGCGTGAACAGCCTGCGAACACTCCAGCGGGAGCCCTCCTCTGCCTGGCGCAGCCTGCCGCAGCGCCCCACGCTCGGGGCTCGTGACCTCCGCCACCACCATCCTGGTGCTGCTGGTCGTGGTAGCCCTCGCGTTCGACTTCACGAACGGCTTCCACGACACCGCCAACGCCATGGCCACCTCGATCGCCACCGGCGCCCTCAGGCCCAAGACCGCCGTGCTGCTCTCCGGCGTCCTCAACCTCGTCGGCGCCTTCCTCTCGGTCGAGGTGGCCCTCACGGTCACCAACGCCGTCGTCGAGATCCAGAACAGCGACGGGTCGCCCGTGGCCGGGCTGTCTCGAGACGGCGGCACGGCGCTGCTCGTCATCGTCCTCGCGGGCCTGGCCGGAGCGATCGTCTGGAACCTCTCCACCTGGCTGCTGAGCCTGCCCTCGAGCTCCACCCACGCCCTGTTCGGCGGGTTGCTGGGCGCCACGGTCGCCGGCCTCGGCTGGGGCGGGGTCAACTGGGCCGGGAACGGCCAGGAGATCGACGGCCTGCTGCCGAAGGTCGTCGTCCCGGCCCTGGCCTCGCCGGTGATCGCGATCCTCGTGGCCGGTCTGGCCACCTGGCTCGTCTACCGGATCACCAGCGGCGTGGCCGCGCGGTCCACGGAGGACGGGTTCCGCTGGGGCCAGATCGGCTCCGCCTCGCTCGTCTCCCTGGCCCACGGCACCAACGACGCGCAGAAGACCATGGGCGTCATCACCCTCGGCCTCATCGCCACCGGCCACTGGACCGACACCGAGACCATCCCGTTCTGGGTGAAGGCTGCCTGCGCCCTCGCCATCGCCCTCGGCACCTACCTCGGGGGCTGGCGCATCATCCGCACCCTCGGCAAGGGCCTGGTGGAGATCGCCCCGCCGCAGGGCCTGGCGGCCGAGAGCTCCTCGGCCGCCGTCATCCTCGTCTCCAGCCACCTGGGCCTGCCGCTGTCGACGACCCACGTCACCACCGGCTCCGTGCTCGGCACCGGCCTCGGCCGTCCGGGGGCGACCGTCCGGTGGCGCGTGGCCGGCCGCATGGTGGTCGCCTGGGTCATCACCATCCCCGCCGCCGCGCTCGTCGGGGCCGCCCTCTGGTGGCTGGCCCACGCGCTCGGCGGAGGGCTGGTCGGCGCCGTGGTCGTGGTCGCCGTCCTCGCCGCTGCCGCTGCCGCCATGTACCGCCGCTCGCGCACGGCCCCCGTGCACGCCGACAACGTCAACGACGACTGGCGCGACGGACCGCCCGCCGACGCCCCCTCCCGGACCACCGTCCCGGCCTGAACGGCCGCCCCGCAGAAGACCGACGAGAGGAGCGCACCGTGTCGCACGTCTGGGAGCTCGAGGCCGCGGCCCTCGGGCAGATCGCCCTCGCCGCCGTCGTCCTGGGCGCGGGTCTGCCCGCGCTGTTCGCCCTCGGCATCCGCGCCTCGGCGTGGGGCCGCGGCGGCGGCGCCGAGGTGGCCGCCGACGGCGGGGAGCACCCCCCGCACCCGCTCGGGCGAGCGCTCGGCACCGCGGTGTTCGCCGTCGTCGTGCTGGTCGCCCTGCTCGGCGTCGGGTTCGTCGTCGCCTCCGGGTACGGCAAGGCGCTCAGCTTCGAGCACGTCTACCCGACGGTCGTCGACAGGTGACCGCTCAGCCCGAGCGGCCGGAGGGGGTGCGGCCCCTCCCGCCGAGCCCGGAGGTGGCCCGCGCGCTCGACGCCGAGCACGCGCGGGAGCAGCGGTCCGCCCGGGCGGTGCCCCTGCCGGGACCGGTCGCGCGCGTCGTCTCCTGGCTGCGCGCCGGCTACCCCGCCGGCGTGCCCCAGCAGGACTACGTCGCCCTCCTGGGGCTCCTGCGCCGCACCCTCACCGAGACCGAGGTCCGGCTCATCGCCGCCGAGCTGGTCCGGCAGGCCGAGAGCGGGGGCGAGGTGACCACCGCGGACGTCGAGCGCATGGTGCAGCGGGCGACCCTCGACGAGGCGGCCCCCTCCGACGTCGCCCGCGTCTCCTCCCGGCTGGCCGCCGGCGGCTGGCCCCTCGCCGACGCCCGCTGAGCCCCGGAGACCCGCCCCGCCGTCCGCCGCTCAGGCGGCCGGCAGGGCGTGGCGCTCGACGGCCACCACGCGGCCGGTGCCGCGCGCCACGTGCGCCACGAGCACCTCGCCCGGACCGAGGTACGGGTCGTGGAGCGGCAGCACCGCCGCGGCGGCCTCGGAGGAGTGGGCGGCGATGGCGTCCAGCACGGTGGGGAGCACCGGGCGGTGCGTGCAGACCAGCACCGGCCGGTCCTTGGCCAGCAGCTTGCCCACCAGCCGGGTCACCTTGGACGGGTCGCGCCGGTGCCCGTCCTCCGACAGGCGCCCCCGCGTCTTCATCTTGGCGCCCGAGGCCAGCAGGTACGGCTCCACCGTCGTCGTGCAGCGCCGCCAGGGGCTCGACACGACGCGCCTCGGCGCCCACGCCGTGAGCAGCTCCGGCAGGCGGGCGGCCTGCCGGCGCCCCGGAGCCGCGAGCGGCCGCTCGTCGTCGCTGCGCCCCCACGCCGTCTTGGGGTGGGCGTGGCCGTGGCGCACGAGCACGAAGGGCCAGGTCTCCAGGGTCCCGGAGCGGTCGGCTTCCAGCAGCGCCCGCAGCTGCACCCGGTCACCGCGGCGGGTGAGCCGCGCGTCGGCCTCCTCGGGCGTCACCCACGCGGTCCTGTCGACCTCGTCGGGCCTGGGCGGTGGCGGCACCGCTCCGCTGGGCACGTGCGCCGACCAGTACGAGACCTCCTTGGTGGCGTCGACGCCGAGGGCGTAGCGCGCGCTCGGGAGCGCCGGGCCGAGGTGCACCCGCAGCCCCGTCTCCTCCTCGACCTCGCGGACGGCGGCCGCTGCGGGCGGCTCGTCACCCTCGAGCTTGCCCTTGGGCCACGACCAGTCGCGGTAGCGGGGCCGGTGCACCAGCAGCACCCGCAGGCCGCCGTCGGCGGCGCGGTGCCAGCAGAGCGCCCCGGCGGCGCGCACCAGCGGCAGCGGTCCCGCCGGGGGGTGCTGGTGGCCGCTGCGCTGCGCGCGCTCCCCCTGGCCCCCGCGGGCGCCGTGCGCGCCGTCGGGGGGGTCGGGGGGGTGCGGTGCGGCCGTCCGAGCGGCCGAGGAGTCCACTGGGTCTCAGCGCCGGCGCGAGCGGCGGTTGCTGCGGGCGGCGATGAGGAACTCCTGCAGGTCGAGCAGGGGGGCCCCGTCGGCGTCGACCGCGGAGCGCTGCCAGCTGCCGTCGGCGGTCAGGTGCCAGCTGGCGGTGCCCGGGTCCGCGGACAGGTCGACCAGGTCGACCACGGCCCGCTGGTGCTCCGGGTCGCGCAGGCTCACCAGCGCCTCGACGCGGCGGTCGAGGTTGCGGTGCATCATGTCGGCGCTGCCGATGAACACCTCCGGCTCGCCGCCGGCCTCGAAGGCGAACACCCGGCTGTGCTCCAGGAAGCGCCCGAGCACCGAGCGCACCCGGATGGTCTCCGACAGCCCGGGGACCCCCGGGCGCAGGGCGCAGATGCCCCGGACGACGACGTCGACGGGCACGCCCGCCTGCGACGCGCGGTACAGCGCGTCGATGACCGCCTCGTCGACCATGGAGTTGACCTTGATGCGGATGTGCGCGGGGCGGCCGGCGCGGTGGTGCTCGGCCTCCCTGTCGATCCGCTGCACCAGCCCGCGCCGCAGCGAGCGGGGCGCCACGAGCAGGCGCGAGTACCGCGTGCGCGGAGCGAAGCCCGACAGCTGGTTGAAGAGCTTGGTGAGGTCCTCACCGACCTCGTCGTCGCAGGTGAGCAGGCCCAGGTCCTCGTAGATGCGGGCCGTCTTGGGGTTGTAGTTGCCCGTGCCGACGTGGCAGTAGCGGCGCAGGCGGTCACCCTCCTGGCGCACCACCAGGCACAGCTTGGAGTGCGTCTTCAGCCCGACGATGCCGTAGACCACGTGCACGCCGGCCTGCTCGAGCTTGCGGGCCCACGTGATGTTGTTCTGCTCGTCGAAGCGCGCCTTGATCTCGACCAGTGCCAGCACCTGCTTGCCGGCGTCGGCGGCGTCGATGAGGGCGTCGACGATGGGGGAGTCGCCCGAGGTGCGGTAGAGCGTCTGCTTGATCGCCAGGACCTTCGGGTCGGCGGCGGCCTGCTCCACGAAGGCCTGGACGCTCGTGGAGAACGAGTCGTACGGGTGGTGCAGCAGCACGTCGCGCGACCGGACCGCCGCGAAGATGCTGCGCGGCTGGGAGCTCTCGCGGCCGTCGGTCAGGTGCCGGTGCGTCTTGGGCACGAACGTCGGGAAGCTCAGCTCGTGGCGCTCCAGGTCGGCCACGGCGTTGAGGCCGCGCAGGTCGAGCGGGCCGGGCAGCACGTAGGTCTCGGACTCGTCGACGCCCAGCTCGCGCACCAGCAGGTCGCGCACGTGGCCGTCGGCGTCGGCGGTGAGCTCAAGGCGCACCGGCGGCCCGAAGCGGCGGCGCAGCAGCTCCTTCTCCAGCGCGGCGAGGAGGTTCTCGGCGTCGTCCTCCTCGACCTCGAGGTCCTCGTTGCGGGTCACGCGGAAGGCGTGGCGAGCCACCACGTCCATGCCGGGGAACAGCTGGTCGAGGTGCTCGGCGATGACCTCCTCGAGCGGCACGAAGCGCGCCGTGCGCTGCGAGGCGACCCCCTTGCCGGTCTCCACGCGCACCAGGCGCGGCAGCAGCGGCGGCACCTTGACCCGCGCGAAGTGCTCCTTCTCGGTGGAGGGGTTGCGCACCACCACCGCGAGGTTGAGCGAGAGCCCGGAGATGTACGGGAACGGGTGGGCCGGGTCGACGGCGAGCGGGGTGAGCACCGGGAAGACCGACGCGCGGAAGAACTCGTGCAGCCGGTCCTGCTCGGGGGCCTCGAGGTCGGACCAGCCGACGATGCTGATGCCCTCACCGCGCAGCGCCGGCTCCACCTGGTCGGTGAAGACGCGCGCGTGGCGCTCCATCAGCTCGTGCGCCCGCTCGCTGACGGCGTCGAGGACCTCGCGGGGCTCGAGCCCGCTGGCCGCCGTCACCGCCAGGCCGGTGGCGATGCGCCGCTTGAGGCCGGCGACGCGGACCATGAAGAACTCGTCGAGGTTGGAGGCGAAGATCGCCAGGAACCGGGTGCGCTCGAGCAGCGGCACGGAGGGGTCCTCGGCGAGCTCCAGCACGCGCTCGTTGAACGCGAGCCAGCTCAGCTCGCGGTCGGCGAAGCGGTCCGCCGGCAGCGGCGCCGGCTCGGCGTCGACCTCCGCTGCGTCGAGGGCGGCGGCGTCCTCGCCGTCCTCGGCGTCGTCGTCAGCGGCGAGGTGCTCGGCGTAGGCCTCGGCCAGGTCGGGGGAGGCGGGCTCCGCGGCGACGGGCGGCGCGGGCTCCGAGGACGAGGCGGCCGCGGTCGCGGGGCCGCCCTCCGGCTGCTGGCTCGCGGTGGTCACCATGCGGCCATCCTCTCAGCCCTGGTCGGCGCGGTCGGCGCTGCGCTCGTACAGCGCGTCGGAGGAGTCGAGCGCGAACCCGAGGCGCTCGTACAGGCGCAGGGCGGGGGCGTTGTCGCCCTCGACGTAGAGCTCGGCGCTGCGGGCGCCGCGGGTGTCGAGGTGGTGGAGCCCGGCCAGCAGCACCGCGCGCCCCAGCCCGCGGCCCTGGGCGGCCGGGTCCACGGCGACCACGTAGACCTCGCCCGCCCCCGCGCCGTCCTGCTTGGTCCAGTGGGAGGCCAGCAGCCGTCCCTCCTGCGCGTCGACCGCCAGCAGCAGCCCCGCCGGGTCGAACCACGGCTCCGCCTGCCGGGCCGCGAGGTCCGCGGCGGTCCACCGCCCCTGCTCGGGGTGGTCGGCGAAGGCCCGCGCGTTCAGGTCGAGCCAGGCGCGCTCGTCACGGCCCACCTCGAAGGCCCGCAGCTGGACGTCGTCGGGCACCTCGACCGGGGGCAGCGGGACCGAGCGCCCCAGCGGGCGCACCCGGTGCTGCAGCTCCCGCACCACGGCGTAGCCCCGCTGCAGGGCCAGGGCGGCCGCGCCCGGGCCGTGGCCGTGCGCCCACACGCGCAGCGGCTCCCCGTCCGCGGCGGCCTCCTCCAGCGCCTGCGCGAGGGCCGCCCCGGTGCCGCGCCGACGCGCGCCGGGAGCCACCAGGAGCTCGGCGCCGCCGGCCGACGGGAGCTGGGCGTACCCCACGACGGCGCCGCCGTCGCGCGCCAGCACGTGGCGGGCGCCGGAGGCCGTGTCGCGCAGGGCCAGCAGCGCCGCCTCCGAGACGGGGTGGCCCCCGTCGGAGCCCGCCGCGGCGGCCACGAGGTCCTCGACCTCCCCGACCTCCGCGGGGGACAGGGCTTCGAGGACGACGACGGAGCGGATCACCACCCCCGGGACGCTAGCCGCAGGGCCGCACCCCGGCGCGCCGTCAGCGGCCGCGCGGCTGGGAGCGCTCGTCGCCCTCGGTCAGCACGGCGTCGGCGTCGTCCTCGAGGTCGCGGCGCTCGCGGCTCGCGGGCACGAAGCGGTAGCCCACGTTGCGCACGGTGCCGATCAGCTGCTCGTGCTCCGGGCCGAGCTTGGCGCGCAGGCGCCGCACGTGGACGTCGACCGTGCGGGTGCCGCCGAAGTAGTCGTAGCCCCAGACCTCCTGCAGCAGCTGGGCCCGGCTGAAGACGCGGCCGGGGTGCTGGGCGAGGTGCTTGAGGAGCTCGAACTCCTTGTAGGTCAGGTCGAGCGAGCGGCCGCGCACCTTGGCGGTGTACGCCGACTCGTCGATGACGACGTCGCCCGCGCGGATCTCCTCGGGGGACTCGTCGCCGGAGGAGGCCGACGCCGCCCGCCCGGCCGCCAGGCGCAGGCGCGCCTCCACCTCGGCGGGGCCGGCGGTGTCGAGGAGCACGTCGTCGGCGCCCCAGTCGGAGGAGACGGCGGCCAGGCCGCCCTCGGTCAGCACCAGCAGCAGGGGGCAGGAGACGCCGGTGGTGCGGAGCAGGCGCGACAGCGAGCGCGCGGCCACCAGCTCGCGGCGGGCGTCGACGAGCACGAAGTCGGCCGGGGGTGCGTCGACCAGGGCGGCCGGCTCGGCCGGGAGCACGCGCACCGCGTGGCCCAGCAGCCCCAGCGCGGGCAGCACCTCCGCAGAGGGCGCGAGGGCGTTGGTCAGCAGCAGGAGCTGGGACACGCGTCCTCCAGGTGGACCGGGCGCGTCGACGCGAACGGGCGGCCGCGCCGGTGCGACGTCGCTTCGACGAGGTGAACGATAGGTGAAGGGAGCTGCTGCGCGCCACGCCCTCACCCAGCCCGCCCTCCGGCGGCTCCCGGGCGAGCGCCCCGTCCGCGCCCCGCGCCCGGCGCCAGCGCTCCGGTCGCGGCGGTGGGAGCATCGGGCTGTGCCGCTGACCACGACGACCACGACCCCCGCCCCGAGGGCCGTGCCGTCCGCCGTCACCGTGCTCGCCTCGCTGGCCCTGGCCGCCCTCACCGCCCTCGCCGGCGCCGCCGGGGTCGTGCCCGCCGCGGCCGCCGCGGCGCTGGTGGGCCTGGTGCTCGCCCTCGGCTGGCCGGGTCTGCTCCGGCTGCCCAGCCCCCGGGGGAGCGCCGCCGTCGTCGCCGCCACCGGCGTCCTCGCCGCCGCGGCCGCCGCCGTGGTCGCGCTCGTCGACGACGGCCGGGAGCCGCTGCGCGCCCTGCCCGCCGTCCTCGCCTTCGCCGTGCTGGGCGCGTTCACCCACCAGATGCTCCGTCGCGACCTGCGCCCTCGCGTGGTCGACGGGCTGGGCGGCTCCACCACGGGCCTGCTCCTCGCGGCCCTCGGCAGCGGGTGGGTCGCCGCCGCGTCGGTCGGAGCGGCGCCCGTGGTGAGCGCGGCGGCGGCCACCGCCGCCGCCGCGCTCGCGACGGCCCTCCCCGGCTCGAGGGCCCTCGGGGGCGGCGTCGGCCTCGTCGCCGGCGGCGCCGCCGGGGCCCTGGGAGCCGTCGCCGCGGGCGAGGGCGCGCTCGCCGGCGCCCAGGTGGGGCTCGCCGCGGGCGCCGTGGTGGTGCTCGTGGCGGTGCTGCTGGCCCCCCTCGCCCCGGCCTCGCGCCGCCTCCCGGCCCTCGGGCGCGGCGCCGCACCGGTCGCCGCTGCCGGCGCCGTCGCGGGCCTGCTCGCGCCGCTGCTGCTCCCCTGAGGTCCCGCCCCGGGGCCGGCGCGCCGCGCCCGTCCTCCCCGCGGCGTGTCGGCGGGGTCTGCGAGCCGTGCGTCTGAGACCGTCGGGGCATGGACCTCCTGCCCGTGGTGCTGCTGCTCCTGGCTGCCTTCGTGCTGTTCCGCCTGGTGCAGCTGGCGGTCGACCCGTCGTCCCGCGAGCACGCCGCCGCACCGGTGTCCGCCGCCCCCGCCCCCTCCGACACGACCCGTCGCGCGGCCTGAGCCCACCGGCTCGGACCGGTCGGGAAGCACCGGCGCCGCGCGAGCGCTGCACCCGGCGTGACCGAGCCCGTGACCGAGCCAGCGCGCCGCCCCGCGAGCCCCCTCCTGCGCCGCCCCGGAGCCGTCGAGGCCGAGGGCCCCGACGCTGGCGTCGCCTGGCACTACGGAGACCCCGTGCGCGAGCAGCGGATGCTCGAGCAGGGCCTGGCCGTGGTCGACCTGTCGCACCGCAGCGTGCTGCGGGTCTCCGGGGCAGACCGGCTGCGCTGGCTCGACTCCCTCACCAGCCAGCGCCTGGTCGACCTGCCGCCCCGCACCTCGGTGGAGTCGCTGCTGCTCAGCCCGGAGGGCCGGGTCGAGCACGCCCTGCACGTCGTCGACGACGGCGAGGCCACCTGGCTCGTGCTGGAGGGCGCCGAGGGGCCCTCGGCGGCGGCGTGGCTCGACTCGATGCGCTTCACGCTGCGCGTGGAGGTCTCCGACGCCACGGACGCCGTCGCCGTCGTCGGCGAGCCCGTGGCGCGCGAGTCCCTGCCGGGCGAGCCGCTGGCCTGGGTCGACCCCTGGCCGCGCACCGGGCCGGTGTCCGCCCGCTACGGCCCCGCCGACGCCGACCACCCCGGCGCCGACCGGCCCTGGCGCGAGGTGCTGGTGCCCCGCGCGGAGCTGGAGGCCTTCGTGGCCGACCGCCCGCTCGCCGGCACCTGGGCCGCCGAGGCGCTGCGGGTGGCGGCCTGGCGCCCGCGCCTGGGCGTGGAGACCGACGACCGCACCATCCCGCACGAGCTCGACTGGCTGCGCACGGCGGTGCACCTGTCCAAGGGCTGCTACCGGGGCCAGGAGACCGTCGCCAAGGTGCACAACCTCGGCCGCCCGCCGCGGCGGCTCGTGGCGCTGCACCTCGACGGCTCGGGCGCGGCGCTCCCGGCGCCCGGGTCGGACGTCGTCGACGTGGACAGCGGCCGCGTGGTGGGCCGGCTCACCAGCGCAGCGCGCCACCACGAGCTCGGCCCCGTGGCGCTGGCCCTGGTCCGGCGCAGCACGCCCCTCGGGGCGCGCCTGGTCGCAGGCGGTGTGGCCGCGGCGCAGGAGGCGGTCGTCGACCCCGACGCGGCGCCCGCGCACGCGCGTCCGGTGCTGGGGAGCCCGCGCCGTCCGCAGCCCTGAGGCCGGCGGCCCCGGGGGCGGCGGCCGTCAGGGAGCGCGAAGGAGCCCGTCCGCGGTCTCGACCGCGGCGGCGCGGGGGCGCGGCAGCAGGGCCAGCACCTGCGCGGGGGTCGTCGACCGCCGGGTGGAGCCGCTGAGCGCGGCCGCCGCGGCGCGGGTGCGCCGGTCGGCGCGGGCGATGGCGGTGCCCACCGCCAGGCTGACGACGACCGAGCCGCCGGCCCAGGCCCCCAGGACCACGAGCACGTCCACCTGTCCCCCTCTCCCGACCCCCGGAGCGGGAGTCCCTTGCCGAGAGTACGTACGCAGTCACGCTGGGTGGGGGACCTCGGGCGCCGGTCCTGACGTGTCGCACGTCGCACCCCGCGCCGCCCGCGCCGGCGGGGACGCGGCGGTGCGCGGCGGTAGGGTCGACGGGTGAGCATCCAGGCCCTCGAGATCTTCTACATGAGCCTGCTCGTCCTGAGCAGCCTCGTGATCGGCTGGTTCTCCTTCTACGTGGTCTTCAGGCTCTTCAAGGGCCAGCGCTGAGCGGAGGCGTGACGGTGCCCCTCGAGATCGACGCGTCCCTGCCCGCCTCGCTGGTCCCCCTGAGCTGGCTCGTGGGCCGCTGGGAGGGCGCCGGCGTCATCGCCTCGCCCGAGGCCGGCGAGGCCCAGGTCGGCCAGGAGGTGGAGGTCGTCGCGGACCCCCGCGGCTTCCTGTCCTGGACCTCCCAGGTGTGGCGCCTGGACCCCGACGGCACGCGCACCGAGCCCCTCGACACCGAGTCGGGCTACTGGCGCACCGCCGCGGAGCAGTCCGACCCGCGCACCCCCGGGGTCGACATCGAGCTGGTGCTCGCCCACCCCACCGGCGTCGTCGAGGTCCTCGTGGGCAGGGTCCTGGGGACGCGCGTCGAGATGGTCACCGACGCCGTCGTGCGCACGGCGAGCGCCGGTGACTACACCGCGGCCAAGCGCACCTTCGGCCAGGTCGAGGGAGACCTGCTGTGGGTGCTCGACGTCGCGAGCTCCACCGAGCCCCTCCACCCCCGCCTGTCCGCGCGGCTGCGCCGGGTCGACTGAGCGCGCGGCCGGCGGGTCACCACCGGCCGCGGGTGCTCAGGACGCGAGCAGCGGGCTCTGCACGTCGGGCGCCCCGAGCGCGCTGACCAGGGGGTCCGCCCCCGGTACGAGCCGCACGGGCGCGGTGAGCAGCCGCGCCCACCCGCCACCGCTCCACACGTGGGTCGCCTCGGCGGACCAGGGGCCGCACGAGACCGCCACCCGCTCGCCGGCGGGGAGGGTCGGGTCGAGGTAGAGGTCACCCGGCACCTGCTCGGGGCCACGCTGCCACGGCATCATCGTCGAAGGGTGCGCCCACCGGGGGCCCGCGCTGCGGCGACACGCGGGAGCGCGACCGGGCAGTGACCTGGCAGTGACCGGGTCGTGACCGGGCCGTGACCGGGCCGTGACCGGGCAGCGACCGGGTCGGCACCCGGGCGCGCCGCGCCGAGAGCCGGACGGCGGGGGGTGCCCGCGGCTACCCTCGGTGCATGACGCTGGACTACCGCCCCGGTGGGCGGCGACGGCTCGACCACGTGCTCGACCCGGCCTACACCGACGACCTCACCGGTCTGGACGACGACGTCCTGCGGGCGCGGCGCGACGACGCGCAGCAGGAGGAGGCCGACCTCTCCTACACCCGCAGGCTGCTCCAGGGCCGCCTGGACCTGCTCGAGGCCGAGCGGGCCCACCGCAGCGGGGAGCGCCCGGCCCCCGGCCGCGGCGCGGCCCGCAGCGACGCCGAGCTGGCGCAGGCCCTCTCGCGGATCCTGGCCGACGACAGCCGCTCCACGCGCGGCATCGGCCGCTTCCTCTCGGTGGAGCCGAGCCGGGTGGGGGAGCACCGCCGTGAGGCCGAGCTCGCCGTCGCCGACGTGCGCACCAGCGGCCCGGCCGAGCTCGGCGACGCCGAGCTCGCCGACACGATCGCCCACCTGAGGGGCATCGAGAGCCGCCTGTCGACCACGCGCCGCAAGGTGCAGCAGGTCGAGGGCCGCCTCACCGAGGAGCTGGGCCGCCGCCTGCGCGTGGGGTGACCCTGCCGCGCTCGTCGTGCGCCAGCACGCGGGCCAGCGCTCCGCTGGGCGGACCCGGCCGCAGCAGCAGGTGGCCCTGGGCCGCGTCGCAGCCCGCCCTCTGCAGGGCCCGGAGCTGGTCGGCGGTCTCCACGCCCTCGCCCACGACCCGGGCGCCGATGGCGTGCCCGAGCGTCACCAGGCCGCTCAGCACGGCCTGGCCCCGCCGGGACAGCGCCGCCGTCGTGAAGGACCTGTCGACCTTCAGCACGTCGACCGGGAAGTGCGACAGCTGCGCCAGCGAGCTGGACCCGGCGCCGAAGTCGTCGACGGCCACCTTGATGCCGCTGGCCGACAGGCGCACCAGCTCCTGCTCCACCAGGCCGCCCGCGCTCAGCGCGCGCTCGGTGACCTCCACCCCGAAGCGCCACGGCGCGAGGCCCGCGCGCGCGAGCTGGTGGAGCAGGCCGTCGGTGAAGCCCTGCTCCACCAGCTGCAGCGCCGAGACGTTCACCCAGGTCGTGAAGGGCTCGCGGTGGCCCCACAGGTCGGCGGCGTCGCGGACGGCGGCGGTGAGCACCCACGCGCCGACGTCGACGATCATGCCGCTGCGCTCGGCCACGGCCACCGGTTCGCCCGCCCCCAGGCGCCCGCGCTGGGGGTGGTCCCAGCGCAGCAGCGCCTCCACCTCCTCCACCGCGCCGGTGCCCAGGTCGAGGACGGGCTGGTAGTCGAGCGACAGCTGCCCCTGCCCCGTGGCGGAGCGCAGGTCGACCTCGAGCCGGTCGCGGGCCCTCACGGCGTCGCGCAGGGCGTCGTCGAACCACGTCACGCCGTCGCGGCCGTGGGCCTTGCGCTGGTAGAGGGCCGCGTCGGCGTCGGCGAGCACGGCGTCGCCGCTGGACCGCCCGACCACCCCCGTCCCCGTCTGCGGTCGCGCCGCCGGGGGCGGGTCGGCGGCCGTCCCGTCGTGCGCGCCGCGCTCGCCGAGGTGGGCGTCGGCCACGGCCACCCCGATGCTCGCGCTCACCCGCACGGTGCGGCCGCGGGCGCGCACCGGGTCGCGCAGGGCGGCCAGCACCCGGTGGGCCACCTCGTGCCCCACCCGCTCGGCCGTCGAGGCGTCGTCGTCGAGCAGGGCGACGACGAACTCGTCACCGCCCAGCCGGGCCACGACGTCGCTCGTGCGCACCTGCTGGCGCAGGCGCCCCGCCACCGCCACGAGCAGCTCGTCGCCGGCGGCGTGGCCGAGGGAGTCGTTGACCTGCTTGAAGCCGTCGAGGTCGAGGTAGAGCACGGCGGCGGACCCGCCGCCCTCGCCGAGGTGCTGGGCCAGGCGCTGGCGCAGCTCGGAGCGGTTGGCCAGGCCGGTGAGGGGGTCGGACGCGGCGCGGCGGACCAGGTCGGCCTGCTCCTGCTGGGCCAGCAGCCGCTCGCCCTGCTCGCCCAGCTGACCCGTCGTGTGCTCCGGGCTCACCGGGCGGTCCCGGCCAGCGGGGGCGCCGCCGAGGGCACCGGCACCGACGACGCCGGTGCCGCCGCCCCGAGGGCGACGCCCTGCACGGCCCCGAAGCCCAGGGCGCGCGCCCGCTCGACCTGGTCGGCCGTGCCCACCCCCTCCGCCAGGGCGAGGACGCCCAGGTCGCGGGCGATGTCGACGACGCCGCGCAGCAGCCGGGCGCAGGCCGGCTCCTCGATCCGCTGCACCAGCGACCTGTCGACCTTGAGCGAGTCGACCGGGAAGCTCACGAGGTAGTCGAGCGAGGCGTACCCGGTGCCGAAGTCGTCCACGGCGACGCGCACGCCCTCCTCGCGGAGCAGGTGCAGGCGCTCGGCGATGCGCTCGCGGTCGGACAGCCACGAGCCCTCGGTGATCTCCAGGACCAGTGCGCTGCCGGGGAGCCCGGCGCGCTCCAGGGAGCCCAGGACGACGGCGGGCAGGTCCTGGCGCAGGAGCGTGCTCGCGGAGGCGTTGACCGACACCGTGCGCTCGAGGGCGCCCTGGGAGCGCCAGCGGGCGCAGTCGGCGAGCGCCACGCGCAGCACGGCCTCGTCGACGTCGCGGACCACGCCGAGGCGCTCGGCGAGCGGCACCAGGCGGTCGGCGCCCAGGGTGCCGCGCTCGGGGTGCTGCCAGCGCGCCAGCGCCTCGTAGCCGGTGACGCGGTCGTCCGCGGGGCACGCGCCGAGGCGGGCGATCGGCTGGTAGTGCGGCACCACCTCGCCACCGGCGAGCGCCGAGGGCAGCCGGGCTGCGAGGGCCCGCTCCTCGTGCCGGGCCTGGAGCATGTGGGGCGTCGCGGTGACCACCGGCAGGCGCCGCCGCGCGGCCTCGCCGAGCGCGAGCTCGGCGTCGCCGAGCTGCGCGGTGGCCGCCATCGAGACGGCGAGGGCGTCGTCGGGGTCCGCCGCCGGCAGCGGCGGGAGCACCACCTCCCCGACGCGGCCGCTGAGCCGGACCTCGCCCCCGGGGACCTCGACGGGCACGGCGAGGGCCTCGAGGAGCCGCCGCGCGACCCACGAGGGCGCGACCGCCCCGCCCTCGCCGGCGGAGGGGGCGTCCGCGCCGGTGGGCGGCAGCGGCGCGAGCACGGCGAACCCGTCACCGCTGATGCGGTAGGTGCGGGCCCCCGCGGGGGCCGCCGCGGACAGCTGCCCGGCCACCGCGGCGAGGGCGCGGTCACCGGCGGCGTGGCCGCGGGTGGCGTTGACGTCCGCGAACGACTCCAGGTCGACCACGCACAGCAGGGCCGGCGGGCTCGTCGGCTCGGACAGCCGGGCCGCGAGCGCCTGCACCAGGGTGCGGCGCGTGCCCAGCCCGGTGAGGGCGTCGACACCGCCGGCGCGGCGCGCGCTGCGGGTGGCGAGCACCTGCCGCAGCACCAGCAGCGCGACCGTCGCCGCGGAGGCGGCGGTGACGGCGGGCACGGGCTCCTCGGCGTCGCTGTAGCGGGCGAGGGCGGGCAGCACCACGAGCGTCACCGCGGCGCCGAGCACCGCCAGGGTGGCGGGGAAGCGGCGGCTGGTCGGGGCCGCCGCGCGCCCCACCGCGCGCATCGACGGCGCCCAGGCCGCGGCCGCGAGCGCGGTCCACGCCGGCACCAGCGCGGCGTCGACGGCGGAGCCGGGCCGGTAGCCCGGGCCGAGGGCCGCGCCCAGGGTGAGCAGGAGCCACACGACGAGGCTGCCGGCGGTGGCCAGGAGCCAGCGCATGGCGCCGTGGCGGGCCCGGCCGGTCACCACCGACCAGGCGGCGGCCGCCGCGAAGACGACCGCCGCGGCGGCCTGGGCCGCGAGCCAGGTCTCGGCGGTGGAGGTGCCGGCCTGCGCGCCGCTGTGCAGCGCGGACACGAGCGCGAGCGACGCCGAGGCCGCGGCGATGGCGAGCAGCGCGACGTCGACGGCGTCGACCAGGGCGTCGCGCTCGGGCTGGCGCCCGACGGCGACCACCGCCCGCCCCAGCGCGAGGAAGGCGGCGGTGCACGTGGCGGCCACCGCCCACGAGCCCGCGTCGGCCACGAGGAACCACCACGCGAGGCTGTAGAGCGCGGCGGCCGACAGCAGCGAGGCCCAGACGACCGGCCGCGCGGGGCGGCGGTGCACCACTCCGGCCACGGCCGCGACGAGGCCGACGACCTGCACCGCGCCGACGACGGCCACCGAGGCGCCCTCGGGCGCCAGCACCACCACGGCCACCAGCGCCGCCACGACCGCGGCGACGGAGGCGACCGCCACCAGTGCGCGCCGCCGCGCCGCCGCTGTCGTCACGGACCCACTCTCCCCCACCCCGGCCCGTCCGTCACCGCCCGGAGCGGCGTCCACCTCGGGGGAGGGCCCGCGGCCGGCGGGGGACCCGCGGGGTCGCCCCCGCCGGGCTGCGCGATGCTGCGGGGATGAGCACCGGCGCAGCGGGAACCCCGATGGACCTGTCCCTGGCGGGCCGCGCGGTGCCGCTGGCCGCCGTCGTCCGCGGCCCCCTCGTCGAGTCGGTGCACCTCGGCCACCTGGTCGTCACGGGGCCCGACGGCGAGGTGGAGGCCGCCGTCGGCGACCCGCAGGCCCGGGTCTGGCCGCGCTCGTCGCTCAAGCCGCTCCAGGCCGTCGCCTGCCTGCAGGCGGGCCTGCGGCTCGGGGTGGGCGAGGGCGCCCCCGACGACGAGGTGGCCCTGCTCGCCCTGGCCTGCGCCAGCCACTCCGGGGAGCAGCGGCACCTGGACGGGGTGCTGCGCGTCCTCGGGAGCGCGGGCCTGCCGACGTCGGCCCTGCAGAACACCCCCGACGTGCCCTACGACCCCGAGCAGGCGGTCGCCTGGCGCGCCGCCGGCAGGGGGCCGCAGGCGCTGGTGCAGAACTGCTCGGGCAAGCACGCCGCGATGCTGGCGACCTGCGTCGCGGCCGGCTGGGACACCGGCGGCTACCTCGACGTCGGGCACCCGCTGCAGCGCCAGGTGCGCTCGACCGTCGCGGACCTGGCCCGGAGCGCCCACAACCTGACGACGGTCGACGGGTGCGGCGCCCCCCTGCACTCGCTGCCCCTGGTGGGCCTCGCCCGCGCCTTCGGGCGCATCGCCGGCGCACCCGAGCGCGCCCCGTGGGCCCCCGAGGCGGCCGTGGCGCGGGCCATGAGCCGCCACCCGGAGATGGTCGGCGGCACCGGCCGCGACGTGACCCGCCTCATGGCCGGGGTCCCCGGGCTGGTGGCCAAGGACGGCGCCGAGGGCGTGTACGCGGCGGGCCTGCCCGACGGCCGCGGCATCGCCCTCAAGGTGCTCGACGGCGCCTCCCGGCCCCGGCCCGTGGTGCTCGCCGCCGCGCTGCGCGCCCTCGGCGTCGACGCCCCCGTGCTCGCCGAGCTGGGCCGCGAGCCGGTGCTCGGCCACGGCCGCCCGGTCGGCGCGGTCACCGCGCTGCTGCCCGACCCGCTGCCGCGCCCGTCGCAGGAGGGGCACCGCTCGCTGCCCGAGGGCCTGCTGTGAGGGCCGTCGTCCAGCGCGCCGCCTCCGGCCGCGTGGTGGTCGGCGGCGAGGTGGTCGCCGAGCTCGACGGTCCCGGCCTGGTGGTGCTGGTGGGCGTGGGCCTCGACGACGGTCCCGCCGACGCGGCCCAGGTGGCCCGCAAGGTGGCGGACCTGCGCGTCCTGCGCGACGACAGGTCGGCGCTGGAGGCGGGGGCGCCCGTCATCGTGGTCAGCCAGTTCACGCTCCTCGCCGACACCCGCAAGGGGCGCCGCCCCTCGTGGTCGGGAGCCGCCCGCGGCGACGTCGCCGAGCCGCTGGTGGCCGCGGTGGTCGACGACCTGCGCACCCGCGGCCTGCGGGTGGGCACCGGGGTCTTCGGGGCCGACATGGCCGTGGAGCTGGTCAACGACGGCCCGGTCACGATCCTGCTCGACACGCGCGCGCAGCCCTGACGCTCCCCTGGCCGCCGCCTACGATCAGGGGATGGACATCATCGGCGCCGGCCAGAACATCGTCTTCCTGGCGCTGGGGCTCGGTGCCCTCGGGCTCCAGGTGTGGGCGCTGGTGACCGCGATCCGCTTCAGCGGGCCCTCGTACCCGGCTGCCGGCAAGCAGAGCAAGCCGCTGTGGGTGACCATCACGGCCGTCGCCTCGGCGATCGGCTTCGTCTCCCTGGGCTCCAACCCCCTGGGCTTCCTCAACATCATCGCCGTGGCCGCCGTCGCGTACTTCCTCGTCGGTGTGAAGCCCGCGCTGCAGTCCGTCCAGGGCCCCGGCGGCCGCACCTCCAGCGGCCCCTACGGCGGCTGGTGAGTCAGAGGCCGACGGCGCCCGCGTCGACGGCCACCTCGCCCAGGCGCCACCGCGCCGGGCGCCCGCGCACCGGCCAGCCCTGCGCGGCGACCTCGGCGCAGGCCGCCGCGAAGCGCTGACGGGCCCCGAAGACCGCCAGCGGGGCCTGCCGCGCCCACGCGGCGTCCATCGCCGCCAGGTAGGCGTGCACCGGCTCGCCGGGGACGTTCCTCTCGATGAGGGCCTTCGGCAGCCGCTCGGCCACCGCCCCCGGGCGCTCCAGGCCCGCGAGCCGCAGCGACAGCACCAGGGAGCGCGGCGCGCCGTCGTCACCGACCACCAGCCACGCCACCCGCCGCCCCACCTCGTCGCAGGTGGCGTCCACGAGCAGGCCGCCGGGTGCGAGCCGCCCGGCCACCAGCGCCCAGGCCCCCGCGACCTCCTCGACCGGGTACTGGCGCAGCACGTTGGCGGCGCGCACCAGCACCGGACGGCGCCCCGCCAGCACCGCCGGGGCTCCCAGCTCGAAGCCGCCGAGCTCGAAGCGCACCCCCGCCGCCGCGCCGGCCGGGAGCCGCGCCAGCGCCGCCCGGGCCAGCGCCACGCGGCCCGGGTCGATCTCGAGGCCCACCACCTCGACGTCGGGCCGGACCCGCCGCAGCCGGGCCGCCGCCTCGACCGTGGTGGTCGCCGAGGCCCCGTAGCCGAGGTCGACCACGAGCGGGTCGTCGGCCGAGCGCAGCAGCCCGGCCGCGGGCCCGGTGACCCACCTGTCGATGCGGCGCAGCCGGTTGGTCCCGGTGGTCCCGCGGGTGGGCCGCCCCACCGGGCGGGAGCTGCGCGACGAGGGGGCCATGGCGCCGCCCATCGTCCCCCGGGCGGCGGTCCGGGCTCGGCAGCGGGCCGCCGGGAGGGCTACCGTCGCGCCGTGCCGCTCCGCCGCGCCCGCCAGCGCCCAGCCCTCAGCGGAGGCTGGCGGCCCCGCCGGGTGGCGATGGTCAGCATGCACACCTCCCCGATCGACCAGCCCGGCACCGGCGACGCCGGCGGCATGAACGTCTACGTCGTCGAGCTGGCCACCGAGCTGGCCCGCCGCGGCACCGAGGTGGAGGTCTTCACCCGGGCCCGGTCCTCGGACGCCCCGCCGGTGGTCGAGCTGGCCCCCGGCGTCCTGGTGCGCCACGTCGCGTCGGGGCCCTTCGAGGGCCTGGCGAAGGAGGACCTGCCCGCCCAGATGTGCGCCTTCGCCGCTGGCGTGCTGCGCACGGAGGCCCGCCACGAGGCGGGCTGGTACGACGTCGTCCACTCCCACTACTGGCTCTCGGGCCAGGTCGGCGACCTCGCCGCCGACCGGTGGGGCGTGCCGCTGGTGCACTCCTCCCACACCCTGGCGCGGGTCAAGAACGCCCACCTCGCCCGCGGCGACGTCCCCGAGCCGCGAGCCCGCGTGATCGGCGAGGACCAGGTGGTCGCCGCGGCCGACCGGCTGGTCGCCAACACCGCGGAGGAGGCCCGCGAGCTGGTCTCCCTGTGCGGTGCCGACCCCGAGCGCGTCGACGTCGTCCCGCCCGGGGTCGACCTGGAGCGGTTCTCCCCGGGGCCGGGGCCCGACGGCGGCCGCGCCGCGGCGCGCCGGGCGCTGGGGCTGCCCGCCGACGCCGTCGTCCTGCTCTTCGCCGGGCGGGTCCAGCCGCTGAAGGCCCCTGACGTGCTGCTGCGCGCGGCCGCGGAGCTGCTGCGACGGGGCGGGCCGGACCTGCGGCACCGCCTGGTGGTGCCGGTCGTCGGAGGCCTGTCGGGGGCCGGGCCCGCGGCGCGCGGCGAGTACGACCTCGTGGCCCTCGCCCACCGGCTGGGCCTGGCCGGGGTGCCCGGCGTGCCCGACGTCGTCAGGTTCGAGCCGCCCGCGCCGCGCGAGGAGCTCCCGCAGTGGTTCCGCGCCGCCGACCTGGTCGCCGTCCCCAGCCACAACGAGTCGTTCGGCCTGGTGGCGCTCGAGGCGCAGGCGTGCGGCACGCCGGTGGTCGCCGCGCGCGTCGGCGGCCTGGCCACGGCCGTCGACGACGGCACCTCGGGCGCCCTGGTGGACGGCCACGACCCGGCCCGGTGGGCGGAGGTGCTCAGCTCCCTGGTCGACGACCCGGCCCGCCGCGCGGCGCTCGCTCCCGGGGCCCGCCGCCACGCCGAGCGCTTCGGCTGGGCCGCCAGCGCGGAGGGCGTGCTGCGCAGCTACGACGCCGCCCGCGCCTCGCGGGCCGCGCGGGCGGGCCGCAGCGCCTGACCGGGCGTCCCGGCCGACCTGGCGGACGGGGCGGCGGAGACCGCGGCGATAGGGTCGCGACCATGAGCACCCTGCTGCTGCTGCGCCACGGCGAGAGCGAGTGGAACGCCCTGAACCTCTTCACGGGGTGGGTCGACGTCCCGCTGTCGGAGAAGGGCCGCGCCGAGGCCGCGCGCGGCGGAGAGCTGCTGGCGGAGTCGGGCCTGCTGCCCGACGTCGTCCACACCTCCCTGCTGCGCCGCGCCATCACCACCGCGCACCTGGCGCTCGACGCCGCCGACCGCCACTGGATCCCGGTCCGCCGCAGCTGGCGCCTCAACGAGCGCCACTACGGCGCCCTGCAGGGCAAGGACAAGAAGCAGACCCTCGCGGAGTTCGGCGAGGAGCAGTTCATGACCTGGCGCCGCTCCTACGACGTGCCGCCGCCGCCGATCGAGCGCGGCTCGGAGTTCAGCCAGGACGCCGACCCCCGCTACGCGGACCTGGGCGCCGACGCGCCCCTGACCGAGTGCCTCGCCGACGTCGTCGACCGGATGCTGCCCTACTGGCACGAGTCCGTGGTGCCCGACCTGCGGGCCGGGAAGACGGTGCTGCTCGCCGCGCACGGCAACTCCCTGCGCGCGCTGGTCAAGCACCTCGACGGCGTCTCCGACGCCGACATCGCCGGGCTCAACATCCCGACCGGCATCCCGCTGCACTACGACCTCGACGCCGACCTGCGCCCCACCACCCCCGGCGGGCGCTACCTCGACCCCGAGGCGGCCGCGACGGCCGCCGCGGCCGTGGCCAACCAGGGCCGCTGAGCACCCCCGACCACGACGAGGGCCCCCGGACGCGCGTCCGGGGGCCCTCGTCGTGGTGGTGCTGGTGCCCTGGCGGGCGGCCCGTCAGACGACCGGGTCGAGCGGCCCGTCGACGTCGCCGGTGACCAGGTAGGTGATGCGCTTGGCCAGCGAGACGGCGTGGTCGCCGTAGCGCTCGTAGAACCGGCTGGCCAGCGTGACGTCGGCGGTGGTCTCCGCCGAGGAGCTCCACGACGGCGAGGACAGCGCCGCGAAGACCTGCCGGTGCAGGTCGTCCAGGGCGTCGTCGTCCTTGGCCAGCTCGGCGGCGAGGGCGAGGTCGCGGGTGGCGATGACGCGCCCGGCCTTGGAGGCGATGCGCTGGGCGGTGGCGCCCATCTCCGCGAAGGTCAGCTCGAGGTCGGCGGGGACGGCCTTCTGCGGGTACCGCAGGCGGGCCAGCAGGGCGACGTGGCGGGCGAGGTCGCCCATGCGCTCGAGGCTCGAGCTCATCCGCAGGGACGCCACGACGACGCGCAGGTCGGTGGCCACCGGGGCCTGGCGGGCGAGGATGGCGACGGCGCGCTCGTCGAGCTCGCGCTGGGCCTCGTCGATCTGGACGTCGGCGGCGATGACGCTCTCGGCCAGGCGCACGTCGGCGGCGAGCAGCGCGCGGGTGGCGCTGCCCATGGCGGCGCCGACGAGGCCGCACATCTCCTGCAGGCGCTCGGCCAGCTGGTCGAGCTCGGAGTGGAAGAGGTCGCGCACGGGGGTCATCTCCTGACGACGGGCGGGGTGGGGCCTGGGGCCCGCGGAGGGGCTTGCCCAGGGCCGGCGCGCGGGGGCGCACGGCGCAGCGCCACGAGCGTGGCGGCCCGCGGTGAACAGCGCCAGGTGCCCGGGTGAACAGGCGGCGAACCGGGCCCCCGCCCGGCCCTGCGGTCCACCCGGTCGGCCCCGCGGGGCCACCGGCCGGCCCTAGTGTGGCGGACGTGCAGGCCTCCGTGGTGGTGGCCGCCCTGCTGGGGCTGGTCGTGGGATGCCTCGTCGCCCTCGCCGTCCGGCACGGCGACGAGGCGAGGGCGGTGCCGGCCCCGGAGCCCGACCCGGACGACCTCCCCGCCGGCGTCCCCGAGCTCCTCGCGGTGCTCGGCGGCCCCGCGGTCGTGCTCGACGTCTCCGACGCCGTCGTCCGCGCCTCGCCGGCCGCCCACGCCGTCGGGCTCGTCCGGCGGGCGGCGCTCGTCGAGCCCGACCTCCTCGCCGCAGCGCGGGCCGTGCGGGCCGACGGCGAGGTGCGCGAGGTCGACGTCGACCTCCGGGTCCCCGCCGCCGGGGGTGCGCGCCGCTCCCTGTCGGTGCGCGTCGCGCCCCTGGGGCCGCTCCACGTCGTGGTCCTGGGCAGCGACCGCACCGAGGCGCGGCGCCTCGAGCAGGTGCGCCGCGACTTCGTGGTCAACGTCGGGCACGAGCTCAAGACCCCGGTCGGGGCCGTGTCGGTGCTCGCCGAGGCCATGGCCGACGCCGCCGACGACCCGGAGGCCGTGCGGCGCTTCGCCACCCGGATGGGCGTGGAGGCGCGCCGCCTGGCGGTGCTCGTCCACGACGTCGTCGAGCTCTCGCGCCTGCAGGACGGCGAGCCCCTCGCCGCCGCCGAGCGCGTCGACGTCGACGGCGTCGTCGCCGAGGCCGTCGACAGGTGCAGCACCACCGCGGGGGCCCGCGGCATCGCCCTGGAGCTGGGCGACGAGACCGGGCTGGAGGTCGTCGGCGACGCCGAGCTGCTCACCACCGCGGTGCGCAACCTCGTCGACAACGCCATCCGGTACTCCGACGCCGGCACCCGGGTGGCCGTCGGGGTGCGCCTCGACGAGGGCAGCGGGCACGTCGAGGTCTCCGTCAGCGACCAGGGCCTGGGCATCGCCCCGGCCGACCGCGAGCGGATCTTCGAGCGGTTCTACCGGGTCGACCCGGCGCGCTCGCGCGTCACCGGCGGCACGGGCCTGGGCCTGAGCATCGTCAAGCACGTCGCCGCCGGTCACGGGGGCGACGTGCAGCTGTGGAGCCAGGAGGGGCAGGGCTCCACGTTCACGCTGAGGGTGCCGCAGGCACCCCCGAGGCGGCCCGTGCGCGCGGCCGCCGGCACCGAGCAGGAGGAGTCGGCACGATGACGAGGGTTCTGCTGGTCGAGGACGAGGAGTCGTTCAGCGACCCGCTGTCCTACCTGCTGCGGCGGGAGGGCTACGAGGTCGAGGTGGCCGCCGACGGGCCGACGGCCCTGGCGGCGTTCGACCGCAGCGGCGCCGACCTGGTGCTGCTCGACCTGATGCTGCCGGGGATCCCCGGCACCGAGGTGTGCCGGCAGCTGCGCACCCGCAGCGCCGTCCCCGTGATCATGCTCACCGCGAAGGACTCCGAGGTCGACGTGGTGGTGGGGCTGGAGCTCGGCGCCGACGACTACGTCACCAAGCCGTACTCCGCGCGGGAGCTGCTCGCCCGCGTCCGCGCGGTCCTGCGCCGGCGCGCGGAGCCGGAGGACCTGGTCCCCTCGGCCGTCGAGGTGGGCCCGGTGCGCATGGACGTCGACCGCCACGTGGTGACCGTGCGCGGCGAGGCGGTCCGGCTCCCGCTGAAGGAGTTCGAGCTGCTGGAGCTGCTGCTGCGCAACGCCGGCCGCGTGCTGACCCGCGGGCAGCTGATCGACAGGGTCTGGGGCTCGGACTACGTGGGCGACACCAAGACGCTCGACGTCCACGTCAAGCGGCTGCGCGCCAAGGTCGAGGAGGACCCCTCCGACCCCCGCTTCCTGGTCACGGTCCGCGGGCTGGGCTACAAGGTCGAGTCACCCGCCGCCTGAGCCGCTGCTGGTGCGACGAGGGCCCCGGAGGCAGCTGCCTCCGGGGCCCTCGTCGTGCGCTCCCGCGCTCGGCCGTGCGAGGGGGAGGACCGTCAGCCCTCGTCCTCGGCGGCGGTGGTCGACGCGCCCGGCGAGGGGGTGCGCGAGGGGGCGGAGCTGGAGGAGGGCGAGCCCGTGGGCGAGCCGGTGCGCGTGCCGGTGGCGGTCGGCGAGGAGGTCACCGAGGCCGTGGGGCTTGCCGTGGGCGTGGCGGTGGGCACGTACGCGGCGTACGGCTCCAGCGTGCCGTCCAGCACCGGCACGGCCAGCGTGGTGGAGCTGCCGCCGGTGGAGACGCTCATCTGCAGCACCTGGCCGGGGGTGGCCGCGAGGTCGGGGACGCGGACCTGCTCGCCCCCGGGGCCGACCTCGAGGGTGGTCGACGGCTCGACGGTGAAGCTGCCCCGCAGGCCCGAGCCACCCTCGTCGGAGATCTCCACCGAGGCGGCGTCGTCACCGGAGTTGACGATCCGCGCGACGAGCGCGGCGGGGCCGTCTCCGTCGGTGGCCACGAACAGCCCGGCCACGTGGACCGCGCCGACCGTGGTGGCCGCTGCGGCGCCGGGGGAGTAGGGCTCGGCGGTCTGCTGGGCGTTGGTCGCCGTGCAGCCGGTGGCCGTGGCGAGCGCCGTCAGCGCCATCGCGCTCACGGCCAGGGCGCGTCGAGTCAGGTGCACGCGGCGGAGCCTACCGGCGCCGGCCCCCGGCGCCCGCGCAGCACGCCGACGTGCGACCTGTCAACCCCGGCGGGCCCCGCGGGGTGGCTCTCCCGCTGTGACCTGCACGGCCCTGACCTGCGCGAACGCTCTGCGGACCGGCGGAGGGGAGCCCCGCGCCGTGGTATTCTTGGGGTCGCGAAAGGGGAGCTGCTGATGGCATTCAAGGTCGGCGAGACGGTCGTCTACCCCCACCACGGGGCGGCCCTCATCGAAGAGATCAAGAACCGCACGATCCGCGGCGAGGAGAAGATGTACCTC
>JAKONK010000087.1 GCA_022701985.1 Actinomycetales bacterium | reverse complement strand
GACAGGAACGACTTCTGGATCGAGGGGACGAGCCCGGTGAAGGTGAGGTTGACGCCCTCGACCTTCACCTTCGTCGGCTCGGAGTGCAGCAGCGCGTGCAGCTGCTCGGGCGTGAAGTCGCGGATCGGCGCGTCGGTGGGGAACAGGCCCACCCCCTTGAAGATGCGGCCGTACCAGCCGTCCATCGAGTAGCCGGGGATGGTGAGCGCGCCCTCGTCGATGCTCTTGGCGTCGTCGTAGAGCGCGGTGAGGTCGAACCCGCTGACCGTCCCGCGCCCCTCGCAGCGCACGCACATCCCGCCCTGCACGCTGAAGCTCCTGCGCTGCACCGTCCTGCCCTCGGCCTTCTCGACCGTGACGGCGCCCTTGCCGCTCACCGTGGCGGTGTTGAAGGAGAACGCCTGCGGCGACCCGACGTGCGGCGACCCGAGCCGGCTGAACAGGATCCGCAGCAGCGCGTTGACGTCGGTGGCGGTGCCCAGCGTGGAGCGGGGGTTCGCGCCCATGCGCTCCTGGTCGACCACGACCGCCGTCGTCAGGCCCTCCAGGACGTCGACGTCGGGCCGGGCCTGGCTGGGCATGAACCCCTGGAGGAACGCCGGGTAGGTCTCGTTGATGAGCCGCTGGCTCTCGGCGGCGATGGTCGCGAAGACCAGGGAGCTCTTGCCCGACCCCGAGACGCCCGTGAAGACCGTCAGGCGCCGCTTGGGCAGCTCGACGCTGACGTCGCGGAGGTTGTTCTCGCGTGCGCCGAGGACCCGGATGAGGTCGTGCCCGTCGGCACCCCGGTCGGCGGCGAGGGGGCTGGTGCTCATGGACGACCTCCGTCGGTCGGGGGACCGCTCGGCTCCCGGGCGGCGCCGCTCGGCCCACATCCTGCACCGGGCCCCCGACGGTCCGGGCCCGCTGCGGGGTGGTTCCGCTCAAGCGGCGGGCCGTGGTGCCGATGGGAAGGGGGTCCTGCAGCAGGCCCCTGAGCGGAAGGACGGGCACGTGCACCTCGACGTCGTCGCCACCGCCACTGCCGGCCCACCGGACCCCACCAGCACCCTCGCGGGCCCGCGCCGGTGAGCGCCGAGGCCCTGCCCTCCCGGGCGTCCGCCCCGGCCGGCGCCGCCGTCCCCCCGCTGGGGCCCCCGCACGAGCGCGCGGCCGCGGACCGCGTGCGCACCACCCGCTCCCTGCTCGACGCCGCGCGGGCGACGTCCGAGGCGATCCTCGTCGTCCAGGCGACCGGTGCGCCCCCGGTGCTGGAGGAGGCCGAGGTCCTCTGGGCCAACCGCGCCGCCGACGAGCTGCTCGTCCCCGGAGGCGGCCCCGTCGTCGGCTCGCGGCTCGGTCGGCTCCTGGCGCCCCTGCAGCCCGGGGAGCACCGGCCGACCGTGCTGCGCCCGACCCGCACCGGCCGGGCGGTGGTGCGGCTGCGCGGCGACGGCGGCGACGGCGGCGAGCTGCTCCTGCGCGCGGTGCCCTCACCCGCGGTCCAGACCTGGACGCTGGTGCTGGCCCCCGAGGGCACCGAGGCCGAGCGCACCGCCCGCGAGCGCCTGGGGGCCCAGGAGCGGCGTTTCGCCGCGCTGGTCGAGCACAGCCCCGTGCCGACGATGATCGCCGAGGCCGGCCTGCGCCTGGCCCACGTCAACGACGCGATGTGCGACCTCGTCGACCGCACCCAGTCCGACCTGCTCGGCACGTCCTGGACCCGCTGCGTCGTCCCCGACGACCTGCCCCTGGTCCTGGACGAGGTCACCGCCGCGCTCGCGGGCGGCTCCCGGTGCTTCGAGGCGCGCCTGCAGCGGCGCGACGGGCAGGTGCGCTGGGTCCAGCTCCGCCTCGCCCCGGTCAGCACGCCCGGGCAGGGCGCCGGCTTCGTGGCGACCGCGGAGGACTTCACCGACCGCCGCGCGCTCGAGCACGAGCTGGCCCGCCAGGCCCGCCGCTGCGGGCTCACCGGCCTGCCCAACCGCACCGCGCTGGTGGAGGAGATCGACCGCCGCCTGCGCGCCGCGCCGTCGGGCCCCTCCGCAATGACCTGCACGTTCCTCGACCTGGACAACTTCAAGGTGGTCAACGACAGCCTCGGCCACGAGGCGGGTGACCAGCTGCTGGTCGCCGTCGCCGCGCGCCTCCTGGACGCCGCCGGCCCCGACGACCTCGTGGCGCGCTGGGGCGGTGACGAGTTCGTCGTCGTCTCACCGGGGGTGGAGGACGACGGTGCCGCCCGCGGCGTCGGCCAGGCCCTCCTCGAGCGGCTGCACGAAGGGTTCGACCTCGACGGGGTCCCCTTCACCGCGGCCGCCAGCCTCGGGGTGACCCGCGCGACCGAGCACCACAGCACCCCCGAGGACGTGCTGCAGGACTGCGACATCGCGATGTACCGGGCCAAGCGGGCGGGCCGCGACCAGGTGGCGCTGTGCGACGCCGGGGCCCGCGCCGAGGCCCGCGACGCCCTGCTCATGACCCTCCAGCTGCGCGAGGCGCTCGCCGCGGGCGACCTGGGCGTGCACTACCAGCCCGTCCTCGACCTCGAGGACCCCGGCGCGCTGCCCGCCGTGGAGGCGCTGGTCCGCTGGCACCACCCCGAGCGCGGCGCCGTGGCGCCCGAGGCGCTGGTGCGGTGCGCCGAGGCGAACGGCCTCATCGACGTCCTCGGCCTGCACGTGCTGCGCCGGGCCTGCCTGCAGCTGGTCGAGTGGGAGGGGACGCTCGGCGCGCTGGCGCCCCGCAAGGTCAACGTCAACGTCTCCGCGATCCAGCTGCACTCGGCGACCTTCGTGGCCGACGTCGCCGCGGTGCTCGCCGAGACCGGGCTGCCGGCCGACCGGCTCTGCCTCGAGGTCACCGAGACGGCCCTCGTCCAGGACCACCGCACCGCCAGCGCGCGCCTGCTGCAGCTGCGCGAGCTCGGCGCCTCGATCGCCCTGGACGACTTCGGCACGGGCTACTCCTCCCTCGCCCACCTGCGGCAGCTGCCGGTCGACCACCTCAAGGTCGACAGGACCTTCGTCACCGAGCTGTCCCACGGACACCCCGAGGTGGCCTCGGCCGTCATCGGCCTGGCGCACAGCCTCGGGCTGACGGCCGTGGCCGAGGGCGTCGAGGACGCGGCGCAGGCCGTGGCGCTGCGCTCGATGGGCGCGCGGCTGGTCCAGGGCTGGCTCTACGCACCGGCGATGACCCCCGGCGACCTCGAGCGCTGGCGCCTCGACGGGGCGGGACGCGAGAAGCCCTGACCGGCGCCGGGGCTGGTCAGGGCTCTGGAGTGCTGGTGGCCAGGCGGGGGGTCGAACCCCGGACCTTCCGATTTTCAGTCGGACGCTCTACCAACTGAGCTACCTGGCCGTGCAGGCCGGTGCTGGCACCTGCTCGGAAGACTGGCGACCCCGACGGGACTTGAACCCGCGACCTCCGCCGTGACAGGGCGGCGCGCTAACCAACTGCGCTACGGGGCCATCGGGGCTCGCACCCCGGTGACACTGG
>JAKONK010000219.1 GCA_022701985.1 Actinomycetales bacterium | reverse complement strand
GCGCCCTGGTCGGCGTCGGGGTCGGGGTAGACCGGCGCGCGCAGCAGCGACATGCGGACGGTGGTGGTGGTGCCGCCGTCCTCGCGGGTCGCGCGGCCGACGTCGTGGCCGTAGGTGGAGTCGTTGACCACGGCGGTGCCGTAGCCGGCCTCGGCCACGTGCACCCAGCGGTGCGCGCAGGTCTCGAACCGGGCGGCGTCCCAGCTGGTGTTGGTGTGCGTCGCGCGCATCACGTGTCCGAACTGGATCTCGCTGGCGGCGCGGTCGGCGTGCACGTCGACCGGCCAGGCGAGCTTCAGCATCTTCTGGCGCTCGTGCCAGTCGACGTCGAGCTCGACGCCGACGGTGCGGCTGCCGGCCTCCAGCACGACCAGCTGCGTGAGGCTGCTGGAGCCGAAGCTGCGGGTGACGCGCACCGCGGCACGGCCCCCTCCGGCGGGGGACCCCTCGACGAGCTCGACCGAACCCGCCTCGAGCAGCTCGGTGGTGTGGCGCTGGTAGTGGACGTCGACGTCCCACGCGTCCCACTGGGTGGGGGTGTCGCGGTGCAGGGTGAGCAGCGCGCCGCGGGCCCCGGGGGCCAGGACCTCGCGGCCCGCCCCGCCGGCCGCGGTGAGGTCGCGCACCGAGGACAGCGTGCCCTCGGCGTCGACCACCACGCGGACCAGCCCGTTGTCGAGCACGACGCCCTCGGCGGTGCGCTCGGCGGTCACGCCCCCGGTGGCACCTGCTGCCACGACCGCGGCGCCCAGCGCCGGAGCCCCGCCGCGGGTGTGCGGCGCGGCGTTGAAGCGCAGGACCTGCGCCCCGGAGCCGTCCGCCTGCACCGCGCCGCGGGCGCCCGTGGTGACCTCGGCGGGGGTGGAGCCGGCCAGCGCCGCGACCGCCTCGGCGACCACGACCTCCAGCTCGACGGCGATGCGCTCGTAGTTCGCCTCGGCCTCGCGGTGCACCCACGCGATGGAGGTGCCCGGGAGGATGTCGTGGAACTGCTGCAGCAGCACGGTGTGCCAGATGCGCTCGAGCTGCTCGTACGGGTAGGCGTACCCGCCCCCCGTCTGCACCGCGGCGGCGGTGGCCCAGAGCTCGGCCTCGCGCAGCAGGTGCTCGCTGCGGCGGTTGCCGCGCTTGGTGCGCGCCTGCGAGGTGTAGGTGCCGCGGTGGAACTCCAGGTACATCTCCCCGCTCCACACCGGGGGCGCGGGGTACTCGGCCTCGGCGTCGGCGAAGAACTCGTGCGGGTGGCCGAGCTCGACGCGCGGGGAGCCCTCCAGGCTCCGGGTGCGCGCCGTCGTCTCGACCATCTCGCGGGTGGGGCCGCCACCGCCGTCGCCGTAGCCGAACAGCAGCAGCGAGGTGTTGGCGCGGCCCTTCTCGGCGAACTGGCGCTCGGCGCGCGCCAGGTCCTCCGCAGAGACCTCGGAGTTGTAGTTGTCGGCCGGCGGGAAGTGCGTGTACACGCGGGACCCGTCGATGCCCTCCCACCAGAAGGTGTGGTGGGGGATGCGGTTGGTCTCGTTCCAGCTCGGCTTCTGCGTGAGGAAGTACCGGGCCCCGGCCAGGCGCGCGATCTGCGGCATCGCCGCGCTGTAGCCGAAGGAGTCGGGCAGCCACACGTCGGACGGCTCGACGCCGAACTCCTCGGAGAAGAACCGCTTGCCGGCCACGAACTGGCGGGCCAGGGCCTCGCCGCCGGGCAGGTTGGTGTCGGACTCGACCCACATGCCGCCCACCGGCACGAACCGGCCCTCGGCGACGCGCTTCTTGATGCGCTCGAACAGCTCGGGCTGGTGCTCCTTCACCCACGCGTACTGCTGCGCGGAGGAGCAGGCGAAGGTGAAGTCGTCGTGCTCGTCCATGAGGCTGAGCACGTTGGAGAAGGTGCGGGTGCACTTGCGGGCGGTCTCGCGGGTCGGCCACAGCCACGCGGAGTCGATGTGCGCGTGGCCCACGGCCACGGTGCGGTGCGCGGTGGCGTCGGCCTGCGCGGCCAGCGCCGGGGCCAGCGCGGCGCGGCCTGCGGCGGCGGTGCCGGAGACGTCGTCGGGGTCGACGGCGTCGACCATGTCCTCCAGGGCGCGCAGCACGCTGGCGCGCCGGCTCGTGGCCTGCGGGAGCTGCTCCAGCAGCCCGCGCAGCACGGCCACGTCGCGGGTGAGGTCGTACACGTCGAGGTCGAGCTCGACGACGTCGGCGGCGCGCATCCGGTAGACCGGGTCGCTGCCGGCGCCCTCCCGGGTGCCGAGCTGCGTCGGCTCGAAGTACCAGTCGTGGCCGCCCGAGGCGCCGGAGACGTCGGGGTTGGAGGAGGCCTCGAGCAGCACGTCGATCGCCGCTCCGGCCCCGTCACCCGCACTGACCTGCCGCAGGGGCAGGTAGCGGTTGCGCGGGTGCAGGCCCTTCACCACGGAGCCGTCGGGGCGGTACGCGGTGGCCTCGCACTGGAAGCCGGGCTGCACCGCGAGGTAGCCCAGGTCGACGTCGACCTCCACGCGCACGCGGGGGTCCTCGCCGAAGCCGGCCGGCACCGCGCCGGTCAGGCGGAACCAGGTGGTCCCCCACGGCGGGCCCCACGGGGTGCCCGTCGGGCCGATGGTGAACGGCGCGAACTCCTGGGCCGCGGCGTGCGCGAAAGGCACCGGCTCACCGGGCGCCTCCCAGCGGGTCACCGACAGCGGGTGGCGGCGGCGGTGGAGGGCGGGGACGAGGCGCTCGCGGACGAAGCGCTCGACGCGCATCTCCACGAGGTGGGAGTCGTCGTGCACGGTGGGTGCCTTCCTGTGGCTGCGGGGAGTGCAGGCGGTGCGGGGTGGGGCGCGCACCGCCGGCGCGGGGCGCGGCCGGCGGTGCGCGGCGGGTGGGGCGGTGGAAGGGCGGCTCGCGGCGGCCGGCCCGCGAGGGGCCGGCCGGAGGCGGGCCGGGTCAGCCCTTCACACCGCCGGCGAGGGCGAAGCCGCCCGAGACGCGCTGGACGAGGAGGTACAGCGCCAGCACGGGCAGGGTGTAGATCAGGGAGAACGCCGCGAGCTGGCCGTAGGCCACCGCGCCGTTGACGCCGAAGAAGTTGTAGATGCTCACCGCGGCGGGCTGCTTGTCGGGGTCGAGCAGCAGCACGAAGGGCACGAAGAAGTTCCCCCACGTCTGCGTGAACACGAAGATGAAGACGACCGCGAGGCCCGGGCGCATCAGCGGGACCACCACGCGGGCCAGCGCCTGCATGGCGCTCGCGCCGTCGACCCAGGCCGCCTCCTCCAGGGAGATCGGCACGCTGTCAACGAAGTTCTTCATCATCCAGATCGCCATGGGCAGGCTCGTGGCGGCGAGGAAGAAGATCGCGCCGGGCACGTTGTCGAGCAGGCCCAGGGAGACGAACAGCGCGTACACCGGCACCATCACCGCGGTGATCGGCAGGCAGCTCGCGAAGAGCACGGTGTAGAGGAACGACTTGTTCCAGCGCATCTGGTAGCGGCTCAGGGGGTACGCCGCGAGCGTCGCGACGGCCACCGTGAGCAGCGCCGTGCCGCCCGAGAGCAGCACCGAGTTGAGCAGCGGCCGGAACGTGAGGTCCGGCGTCAGCACGGTGGTGAAGTTGTCCAGCGTCAGCGCGTCGGGGATGCCGATCGCGACGGTGGCCGACGGGTCGACCGCGGCCAGCAGCAGCCACGCCAGCGGCACGAAGAACACCACGCCGACCAGCACCAGCGAGGCGCTGGCGGCGACGGCGGTGCCGCGCTTCTTCGGGGACGCCATCTGCAGCGGCGGCCGACGGCGCTTGGCGGCCACCGGGACGGGCGGCTGCGGCGCGGCGGTCGCGACGGGGACGGTGGCGCTCATGGTCAGTCGACCTCCGGCTTCAGCACGCGGACGTAGAGGACGGCGAACAGCGCACCCACGGCGAGGGTCACGACGGCGATGGCCGTGCCGTAGCCGATCTGCGCGAGCTTGAACGCCTCCTGGAAGGCCAGGACCGGCAGCGTGGTGCTGCGGTTGCCCGGGCCGCCGGACGTCATCACGAAGATCAGGGTGAAGGTGCCGAGCGTCTGCAGCGTGGTCAGCATCATGTTGGTGGAGATGGCGCGGCGCACCATCGGCAGCGTGATGCGGAAGAACCGCTGGAGGGCGGTCGCGCCGTCGATCTGGGCCGCCTCGCCGATCTCCGGCGGCACCTCGGCGAGCGCGGCGTTGAACACCAGCATCGAGAACGCGGTGCCGCGCCACACGTTGGCCAGGATCACCGCGAGCATCGGGGTGTCGATCAGCCAGCTGGCCGGGGCCAGGCCGACGGCCTCCAGGCCGGCGTTCAGGGTGCCGTCGCTGGCGAAGAACGCGTACAGCGCGAACGCCGCCACGATCTCCGGCATGACCCACGCGCCGACGACCAGCGCGCCGACGACGTTGGCGACCGGCTTGGGCGCGTGGTTCTGCACCACGGCCAGGAACATGCCCAGCACGTTCTGGCCGACGACCGCCGAGAGGCCGACGAACAGCAGGGTCAACCAGGCGGCGTGCCAGAAGTCGCCGCTGGTGAGCAGCCGGGTGTAGTTGTCGATCCCGACGAACTCGGGGTTCGCCGCCCGGTAGCCGGACAGCGCCGCGTTGGTCAGCGACCCGTACAGCGCGTAGCCGATGGGGCCGGCGAGGAAGACGCCCATCAGGGCGATCGCCGGCGTCAGCGGCAGGAGGCGGCCCGCGGTGCGGGCCGCCTCCTTCGCCGTGCCCCGGGGGCGGGTGTCGGGCACCCGCCCCTGGGACGTCGAGCCGTCGAGCTCGAGCGTGGCCATGGTCAGCTCGCGGCCTGGACGTTGTCCGGGCCGACGATGCCCTCGAGGGCCTCGTCGTAGGTGGCCGCGGCCTCGGCGGGCGTGGCGCTGCCGGTGACGACCGACTCCACCGCGACCTGGATGTTGCTCGAGATCTGCGAGTAGTCGGGGGTGGCCGGGCGGAAGTGCGTGACCGGCACCAGCGAGGAGAAGAACTCGAAGGAGGGGTTGTAGCCCAGGTACGCCGGGTCCGTGGCGACGTCCTTGCGGACCGCGATCTGGCTGGCCTCGGTGCCGTACTTGAGGGCGTTCTCCTTGCTCAGCGCCGTGGCGACGAAGTCGAAGGCGGCCTGCTTGTCAGCGGCGTGCTGGCCCACGGAGAGCAGCCACCCACCGGACATCGAGGTGGAGCCGGGGGCCTGGCCGGTCTGCGTCGGCATGGGGACCATGCCCATCGTCTGCTCCCACTCGGGCCAGGCGTTGTCGCCGCTGAGCCACTGGCCCGGCAGCCACGAGCCGTCGATCGCGATGGCGATCTTGCCCTCGGGGATCAGGGTGGTGCTGACCTGGCTGCCCAGGGTGGAGTCGAGCGCGAGGTCCTGGCTCGGGCCGAGGCCCTCGGAGAACACCGACTGGTAGAAGCCGAGGGAGTCGGAGAAGCCCTTGGAGCCGGTCTCCCACTTCTGGCTCTGCGTGTCGTAGAGCTCGTCGTCGGTGCCGTACATCAGCATCTCGAAGCCCTGCATCGAGGTGGCCTCGCCGGACGCCTTCGAGCCGTAGATGTTCAGCGGCGTGACGTCGGGGACCTGCGCCTTGATGGTGCGGGCGGCGGCGAGGACGTCGTCCCAGGTCTTCGGCTGCCAGTCGGTCGGCAGGCCGGCCTGCTGGAACAGGGTCTTGTTGTAGTAGAGGGCGCGGGTGTCCGTGCCGAGGCTCACGCCGTAGGTCTTGCCGTCGTCGCCGAGGCCGGCCTGCTTGGCGGTGTCGTCGAACTGGCTCCAGTCGGACCAGCCGGAGAGCTGGTCGTCGAGGGGGGCCAGGTAGCCGGCGGCGGCGTCGGAGCGCACCTGGAAGCTGTCCTCGTAGATGACGTCGGGAGCGGTGTCCTCCGACTTGTTCATCAGGGCCAGCTTGGTGAAGTACTGGTCGGCCTCGGACTCGACGGGCTTGAGCTCGACCGTCATGCCGGGGTTCGCGGCCTCGTACTCGGACTTCGCCTTGGTGAGGACGTCGTCGAGCTGGGTGAAGCTGGCGGTCTTCTGGTAGACCACGGAGATCGTCGTGGCGTCGTCGCCGCCGTCCGACCCGCTGGACGAGCCGCAGCCCGCCAGGGTCAGGGACAGGGTGACGGCTGCTGCTGCTGCGATGCCCGCGAAGCGCGTGCGCTGCATGGGGTGGCCCCTTCGCTCACTCGACGAGTCTCCTGCGACTCGTGCTGGTGAGTTTCTACATCAAATGGAGATACCGGTGTCAAGAGCGCTCCGCGCGTCGTGACCCGTTCGTGATCGCCGCGGGGCGCTGCACCACTCCTGAACGGCCGCCGCGCCGGGGCCGCCCCCCCACCCGGCAGACGCCCGGCAGACGCCCGGCAGACGCCCGGGGCAGCCCTGCGCGGGGACGCCGCAGACCCCGGCGGCCCGGAGCCGCCCTCGCACCCCGCCGGGGTCAGTGCTGCAGCAGCAGGGTGGCCGAGCGGGGGCTGAAGGCGTCCTCCAGGACGAGGCAGCCCGCCCCGACGGCGGCGACGTCGTCACCGACGCGGGTGCCGCGCACCTCCACG
Organism: Actinomycetales bacterium; assembly: GCA_022701985.1. Classification (GTDB taxonomy): domain Bacteria; phylum Actinomycetota; class Actinomycetes; order Actinomycetales; family Quadrisphaeraceae; genus Quadrisphaera. Next base: position 5,053 of record JAKONK010000219.1, on the reverse strand, counting down.
GGGTGGATAGCGGTGGCCACGGCCGCCGCCTGCACCAGCGGCGGGACCACCCGCAGGAAGGTCGGCTCCAGCAGCGACCACAGCGGCCCCCCGAAGACGACCTGCTCGACGTCGAGCATGTCCACGAGCCCGGTGGCGGCCCCGGCCATGCGGCGGGCCAGGTCGTCCAGGAGCCCCGCGGCCCGCTCGTCACCGGCGGCCGCGGCGGCGCACAGGTCGGCGAACGCGCTCGCCACGGACTCCCCGTGCTCGTCGGGCCCGTCGTCGGTGCCGGCGTCGAGGTCCCAGTGGCCCACGCCCAGCCGCTCCGCCTCGCGGACCAGGTGCAGCGGCGAGCTGGTGCCCCCCAGGTTCCACGCCGGGGCCGGTCCGCCGGTCGGGTGCTCGCCCGGGACCACGAGCCCACCGACCTCGCCGGCGTTGCCGGAGGCCCCCCGGTGCACCTCTCCCCCGAGCACGATCCCGACGCCCACGCCGGTGCCCAGGTACAGCACGACGGCGCTGCCGGTGCCCCCCACGCCCCCGGCCCACACCTCGGCGACGGCCGCGGCGACGACGTCCTTGTCGAGCAGCACCGGCAGCCCCGTGGCGGTGGCCAGCAGGTCGCGCACGGCGACGCGGTCCCACCCGGGCAGGTTCGGCGGGTGGACGACGGCGCCGGCCGCGGCGTCCACCGGTCCGGGCGCCGCGACCCCGAGACCCACGACCCGTTCGCGGTCGACCCCGGAGGCCTCGACCAGCGCGCTGACGTCCCGGGCGACGTCGGCCAGCACCTGGCCCGGCCCCGCGCCCGGCCGCAGCGGGTGGCCGCTGCGCGCCACCACGCGGCCCAGCAGGTCGAGGACGACGACGGTCACCGCCGCCGGGTCGAGGTGGACGCCGATGGCGTACCGGCCCTGCGCGTCGAGGCGCAGCAGCGTGCGGGGCTTGCCCGGTCCGCCGCCCTGCTTGCCGGCCTCGACCACGAGGCCGGTGTCGAGCAGGCGGCGGCAGATGTTGGAGACGGTCTGCGCCGACAGCCCCGTCAGGCCGGCCAGCTCCACGCGGCTCAGCCCGTCGGGGTGGCTGCGGATGGCCTCGAGGACCACCACCTGGTTGTAGTCGCCCACGCGCGGGAGGTTGGACCCGCGGCGCACGCCCGTCGCCGCTGGCCGCTCCTGCACCGCGTCAGGGTGCCACGGCCCGCGCCGGGGCGGCGGACGCGCTGCGCCGAACGCCAGCGGGCACGGGCCGGGTCGCCGTACCGTCGAGGGGTGCGCGCCGTCGAGGACACCTGGGTGGTCGTGCCCCTCTACAACGAGGCGGCCGTGGTCGGCGAGGTGGTCGAGGGCCTGCGGCGCTCCTTCGCCCACGTCGTCTGCGTCGACGACGCGAGCCGCGACGGCTCCGGCGACGCCGCCGCCCGCGCCGGGGCCGTGGTGGTGCGCCACCCGGTCAACCTGGGGCAGGGCGCCGCGCTGCAGACCGGCGTCGACTGGGCGCTGTCGCAGCCCGGCACCCGGTTCGTCGTGACCTTCGACGCCGACGGCCAGCACCAGGTGGCCGACGCGCTGGCCATGGTGGAGCGGCTGCGCTCCGGCGAGGCCGACGTCGTCATCGGCTCGCGGTTCCTCGACGGGCGCACCCGCGTCAGCCCGCTCAAGCGGGCGGTGCTGCGCGCCGCCGTCGTCCACACGAACGCGACGACCGGGGTGCGCATGACCGACGCGCACAACGGGCTGCGGGCGATGACGCGCGAGGTCGCCGCCTCCCTCGACATCACCCAGAACCGGATGGCGCACGCCAGCGAGATCGTCGAGCAGATCGGCCGCGGCGGGTGGCGGTGGGTGGAGCACCCCGTCGAGGTCCTCTACACGGACTACTCCGTGGCCAAGGGCCAGTCGGTGCTGAACTCCGTCAACATCGTCACCGAGCTGATCTTCAAGTGACACGACGCGCGCTGCGCCTTCCGGGCGCAGTCGTTGCTGTGCGTCTGCGTTTGCAGCACGCTGGGTGAGGTTTCCGGGCACGATGGCGGGGTGGAGAGCGTGCTGATCAAGGTCCTGCTCATGGCGGGCATCGGCGTCGTGGCGCTGCTCTTCGTCCGCGGCCACAGCACCGCGCGCCACCAGGCGGTGCGCCGCGTCATGGTCGTCGCCTTCGCCGGCCTCGCGACCGCCTCGCTGCTCTTCCCGCAGACCTGGCAGTCGGCCGCCGAGCTCCTCGGCGTCGGCCGCGGCACCGACCTGCTGCTCTACGCCACGATCCTCGTGGTGCTGGGCTTCATGGTCACGTCGTACCTGCGCACCCGCGACCTGCAGCGCCAGGTCACCGTGCTGAGCCGACGCCTGGCCCTCGACGAGGCGCTCGCGGCCCAGCAGCAGGCGGCGCTGGTGGCCCAGCAGGAGGCGGCCCGGGCCGCGCTGGAGGTCGCCGCCCCGGTGACCCGCGTGGCGCAGGTGCCCCCGACCCCGGTGGTCGTCGACGAGGGCCCCGTCTTCGCCGCGCTGCCCGCCCCCCGCCCCGGCCGCTGGGTCTGACCCGCCCCTCCCGCCGTGATCATGGGCTCCACGAACACCCCCCGCCGTGATCATGGGCTCCACGAACACCCCACCGCGACACCGCGGCTAGCGTCGACCGGGTGGCGCACCGCAACGACCCCGCCGTCATCGCCCGCCTGCTGACCACCCCCGGTCGCTGGGCCGTGGTGGGCCTGTCGCAGAACACCGCCCGGGCCGCGCACCGCGTCGCCGCCGGGCTGCAGCAGATGGGCCACCCGATCGTCCCCGTGCACCCGCGCGCCGAGGAGGTCCACGGCGCCCGCGGGTACCGCACCCTCGCCGAGGTGCCCGGCCGGGTCGACGTCGTCGACGTCTTCGTCAACAGCCGGCGGGCCGGCGAGGTGGTCGACCAGGCGATCGCCGTCGGGGCCGGCGCGGTGTGGCTGCAGCTCGGGGTGGTGGACGAGGACGCCGCCGCCCGCGCCCGCGGGGCCGGCCTCGACGTCGTCATGGACACCTGCCCGCTCATCGAGGTCGCCGCGCTCCGCCGCTGATCCCCGCCGAGCCTCCCCCTGAGGCGTCCCTGAGGATCCGGGACCGAGGGCCCCAAGACCGTCCCGCGGGGCCCCCCGCGCGCCTACTCTCGCCAGGTGGCTGACGAACCGCGCTGGGGTCCCTCGACGACCTACCGGTCGTCGCCGTCGCTGCGGCGCGGCGCCCCCGGCCAGCGGGGACCGTCCGAGCCGGCGCGCCCCTCGCGGTCCCAGCAGCAGCGCGGGCAGCGCGCCTACCGCGAGGAGGCCCCTCCCCCGCGGCGTCCCGCGCAGCGCCCTGGTCAGCGGCCCGGCCAGCGCCCCGGCCAGCCCGCCCGCCGCCCCGCCGCGGGCCCTCCGCCGCGGACCGCGCGCCGGCGCCGCCCGGTGCGCACCGTCGTCGTCCTGCTGCTGCTCGCGCTGGTCGGGTACCCGCTGGCGCTCGGAGCCGTGGCGTACACCTCGGTGCAGCGCGTCGGCGAGCTGCCGGCGTCGTCCGTGGCCGCGACGCCGGGGCAGACGATCCTGCTGGTGGGCTCCGACAGCCGCGAGGGCCTGACCCGCGACCAGATGGTCGAGCTGTCGACCGGCACCGACGTCGAGGGCAAGCGCACCGACACGATCATGCTGCTGCACCGCCCCAGCGGCGGCGGTCCGACCGTGCTGCTGAGCCTGCCGCGCGACAGCTACGTCGCCATCCCGGGCCACGGCGAGAACAAGATCAACGCCGCGTACGCCTTCGGCGGGCCGCAGCTGCTGGTCGAGACCGTCGAGGGCGCCACCGGCATCCACGTCGACGGCTACGTCGAGACCGGTCTGGGCGGGTTCGCGAACCTGGTCGACGCCGTGGGCGGCGTCGAGATGTGCCCCGAGGAGGCCATCGCCGACCCGAAGGCGGGCCTGGACATCCAGGCCGGCTGCCAGACGATGGGCGGCGCCACCGCCCTCGGGTACGCCCGCACCCGCGACTTCGACGCCAACGGCGACCTGGGCCGCGCCCAGCGCCAGCGCGCCATCATCGGCGCGGTCGCCAAGGAGGCGGCCTCCCCCGCAGTGCTGCTCAACCCCTTCCGCGCGTTCCCGCTGGCCTCCGCGGGCGGCTCGGCGCTGTCCGTGGACGACGGCTTCGGCCCGGCGGACCTGTTCGGCTTCGTGCAGGGGGTCCGTGCGGTGGCCGGCGGCGGGGCGGTCTCGCTGAACGTGCCGATCGCCAGCGACAACCGGCGCACCAAGGCCGGGCTGGTGGTCGACTGGGACGAGGAGGAGGCCGACGCGGTCTTCCAGGCGATCAGGGACGACGACACCGCCGCCGTCGCGGCGTACGCCGCGGCGGAGGCGACCGGCTCGGCGTCGTCCGCCAGCTCCTGACCGGTCCGCTGCCCCCCCGGGTGACCCCGGTCAGCGCGGGCGGGACGTCGCACCCCCGGGTGCACCGAGAAGGGCCCCGCCAGCAGGTGCTGGCGGGGCCCTTCGTCGGTGGTGTGAGGGTCAGGAGGTCTTGATGTCGCCGTTCAGGCCCTTCGGGTAGAAGCCGCCGGAGCTGACGCCGGTGCCGCCCTGCAGGTAGACGATGTTCAGGACCTGCTGCGGCGAGCGGCCGAAGGCGATGCCGTTCTCGTCGGTGGGCACGATGTTGGCGGTCGAGCCGCCGTCGGGGGTGAGGCCCTGGTCGAGGTCGCCGGAGCCGTCGACCGCGTCGCGGACGTCGGAGATCTTCTGGGCGATGCCCTGGACGTCGGTGCCGAGCTCGAACAGCGCCGAGCGGACGATGCCCGCGTGGTAGGCCTCGACCGAGAGGATGCCGGCGGCGGCCTCGAGGTAGGTCTTGTTGGAGATCAGCGGGGCTGCGCCCTTGTACGCGGTGACGCCGACGTCCTCGAAGATGAACGCGCCGAGCAGGAAGTTCACGTCGTTCGCGAACGGGTCGAAGGTCTCGCCCTGCTTGATGACGCCGGCGGCCACCGCCGCGGCGGAGAACGACTCGCGCAGGTTGATCTGGGGGCGCGAGACCTTGGCGCTGCCGAGCGCGGAGCGCAGGAA
>JAKONK010000175.1 GCA_022701985.1 Actinomycetales bacterium | reverse complement strand
GGTCGGCGGGATCGCGGCGCTGGTCGCCGTCTTCGCCATCATGATCATCATCTTGGCGGTGCTGGCGCTCATCGTGGTGAACGCCCTGGCGGAGTCGCCGTGGGGCGTCTTCTCCATCGCGCTGACCGTCCCGATCGCCCTGTTCATGGGCGTGTACCTGCGGTTCCTGCGCCCCGGGCGGGTGCTCGAGACCACGGCCATCGGCGTCGTCCTGCTCCTGGCCGCCATCATCGGCGGCGGCTACGTGGAGCAGCTGGGCCTCGCGGAGTCGCTGACGCTGTCCAAGGAGACGCTGGTCATCGCGCTGGTGGTCTACGGCTTCGTGGCGTCGGTGCTGCCCGTGTGGCTGCTGCTCACCCCGCGCGACTACCTGTCGACGTTCATGAAGGTCGGCGTCATCGTGCTGCTTGCCGCGGCGTTGCTGCTGGCCCGCCCGGTGCTCGAGAACGACGCCGTCACCAGCTTCGCCCGGGAGGGGAACGGGCCGGTGTTCGCCGGGTCGCTGTTCCCGTTCGTCTTCATCACCATCGCCTGCGGCGCGCTGTCGGGCTTCCACGCCCTCATCTCCTCGGGCACGACGCCGAAGATGGTGGCCAAGGAGCGGCAGGTCAGGTTCATCGGCTACGGCGGCATGCTCATGGAGAGCTTCGTCGCGATCAGCGCGCTCATCGCCGCGTCGGTGATCGACCAGGGGCTGTACTACGCCATGAACGCGCCGGCGGGCGCCACGGGCGGCTCGCCGGAGACCGCGGCCGCGTACGTGAGCGGGCTGGGCTTCGCCACCTCGCCCGACGCGCTGGCCGGAGCCGCGGCCGCCATCCAGGAGCCGAGCATCATCAGCCGCACCGGCGGGGCGCCGACGCTGGCGATGGGCATCTCGCAGATCTTCCACGAGGCGTTCGGCGGCAACCTCCAGGCGTTCTGGTACCACTTCGCGATCATGTTCGAGGCGCTGTTCATCCTCACCGCCGTCGACGCCGGCACCCGCGTGGGCCGGTTCATGCTGCAGGACACCATCGGCAACGTCTGGCCCAGGTTCGGTGACCTGACGTGGCGCACCGGCACGTACGTCGCGAGCGCCGTGGTCGTGGGGGCGTGGGGCTACTTCCTGTACACCGGCGTCACCGACCCGCTCGGGGGCATCAACCAGCTGTTCCCGCTCTTCGGCATCGCCAACCAGCTGCTGGCGGCGATCGCCCTGACGCTGTGCACCACGCTGCTCATCAAGCACGGCAGGGCGCGGTACGCCTGGGTGACCGGGATCCCGCTGGCGTGGGACCTCGTGGTGACGATGACCGCCAGCTGGCAGAAGGTCTTCTCCTCCAACCCGGCCATCGGCTACTTCGCCCAGGCCTCCCGGTACCGCGACGCGCTGGCGACCGGCGAGGTGCTGGCCCCGGCGCAGGACGCGGCGCAGATGCAGCAGGTGGTCACCAACTCCACGACCAACGGGGTGCTGCAGTCGCTGTTCGCCGTGCTCGTCGTCGTGGTGGCGGCCAACGCCGCGCTCGTCGTGGTCCGGGCGCTGCGCGCCGGGTCGCTGCCCACCACGGAGGTCCCCTTCGAGCAGTCGCGGCTGGTCGAGCCCGCGGGGATGCTCGCCACCCCCGCCGAGAAGGAGGCGGTGCGCCAGCACGCGGCGGCGGGCGGACGGGCCGCCGGCGGTCACCGGTGAGCGCGCGGCTCGGGTCGCTGGTCTCCGGGGTGCGCTGGTACCTGAGGGAGATCGGCGGCACCGCCCGCTGGGAGGCCTACCTGGAGCACTGCCGCGAGCACGGCCACGAGCCGGTGAGCCGCGGGAGGTTCGAGCGGGCCCGCACCGACGCCAGGGCCGCCGTCCCCGGCGCCCGCTGCTGCTGACCCCGCGGCACCCGGGAACCGCAGCCGGGCGCCCGGCTGCGATTCCCGAGGGGGCTCGAACCGCGACCAGGCACCCGGCTGCGGCCGAGAGGGGTCTCGAGCGGGGGACGACGACGGGCGCGGCACCCGGTCGCTAGCGTCGGCGGGTGCCCTCATCGCGCGTGGACGGTCCCGTCGTCGTCGTCACCGGTGCCGCCGGCCGCATCGGCAGGGCCACCGCCCCCCTGATGCCCCGCTCCTGGCGGCTGCGCCTGACGGACCTGCGCGAGGGCGACCTGCCCGGCAGCGGCCTGCCGGTGGCGGCCCTGGACGTCACCGACGAGGGGGCCTGCCGGGAGGCGTTCGAGGGCGCCGACGCCGTCGTCCACCTCGCCGGGGTGCCCGACCCGCACGCCGCCTGGGAGCAGCTGCTGCCCGCCAACGTGGTCGGCACGCACAACGTCGCGGCGGCCGCCGCGGCGCAGGGCGTGCGGCGGCTGGTGGTGGCCAGCAGCCTGCAGGCGGTCTCGGCCCCGCCCGCCGAGCACCAGGCGCGCAGCGAGGACCCGCCGCGCCCCGCCAACCTCTACGGCGCCACCAAGGGGTGGGCCGAGCTGGTCGGCTCCTGGGTGGCGGCCACCAGCACGACGTCCGTCGTGGCGCTGCGCATCGGGTTCTTCCAGGAGCAGGGCCCGCCGTGGCCGGGGGCCACCCCGCGGGACAGGGCGGCGTGGCTGTCCGTGCGCGACGCCGCCGACCTGCTGCGCGCCGCGGTGCAGGCCGACCTGCGCCAGGTCGACGGCGAGCCGGTCGGGCACGGAGCGGGCTTCGTGGTGGTGAACGGCACGTCGGCGGGGCGGTACCGCAAGGCCGACCTCGCCACGCCGCAGCAGGTGCTGGGGTACCGCCCGCTCGACGACGCCTGGGCGGACGAGCCGCTCCCCTGACCCCGGAGGGCGCTCACCGCGGCTCAGGCCCCGGCGGGGCGCCGGGCGGGGTGGACGGCCACCTCGGCGGCCTTGACCGCGAACCAGACCCGCGCGCCGGGCACCAGGTCGAGGTCGGCTGCGGACGCGGCGGTGACGTCGGCCGCGAGCGCGGGGCCCCCACCGGCCGGCGCCTCGGCGCGCACCCTCACCAGCGGGCCGCGCGGCTCGACGGCGGCGACGACCACGGGCAGCGCCACCCGGGGGCTGCTCCGGCCCGCGGCCGGGGGCTCGCGGTGCACCGCGACGGCGGCCGGGGAGAAGACGGCGACGGCCGGCGCCCCCGGTGCGCACGCGGGGTCGAGCACCCCGGCGAGGAGCGAGCCGTCGGCCGTGCGGAGGCCACCCGGCTCGGCGGTGCCCCCGACCAGGTCGAGCCCGGCGAGCCGGGCGGCGAAGGCGCTCCTGGGGCTGGCGAGGACCTCCCGCACCGGCCCCTCCTCGACCACGCGGCCCGCCTCGAGGACGACGGCGCGGTCGGCGAGGGCGAGGGCGTCGAGGGGGTCGTGGGTGACCAGCAGGGTGGGCGGGGAGCCCGGGGCGGCGAGCACGCGGCGCAGCAGCTGGCGCACCTCGGGGGCGGCCGCGACGTCGAGGGCGGCCATCGGCTCGTCGAGCAGGAGGGCCCGCGGCGAGGTCGCCAGGGCGCGCGCCACGGCCACCCGCTGGGCCTGGCCGCCGCTCAGCTGCGCCGGGCGGCGGTCGGCGAGGTGGGCCGCGTCCGCCCGCCCGAGCCACGCCAGCGCGGCCGCCCGGGCGGCGCGTCGCCGTGCTCCGGCGGCGCGGACGCCGAAGGCGACGTTCTCCGCGGCGGTCAGGTGCGGGAAGAGCAGGGGCTCCTGGGCGAGCAGCGCGGTGCCGCGGCGGTGGGGCGGGACGTCGGCGGCAGCCCCCTCCCCAGCGCCCGCACCCGCCGGCGCGCGCAGGAGCACCGCGCCGTCGAGCTCGACCAGCCCGCGGTCGGGGCGCAGCAGCCCGGCGGCCACCGCGAGCAGCGTCGACTTGCCAGCCCCGTTCGGGCCGAGCAGGGCCACGACCTCCCCGGGGGCCACCCGCACCTCGGCGTCGAGGTCGCGCGCGTCGACGGCGGCCCGCACCAGCAGCCCGCTGCTGGTCGGGCCGCCGGTCGGGCTGCCGGTCACGGGACGTCTCCGGAGGTGGTGCGCCCCCGGGCGACCACGATGACGACGACGGCCACCACCACGAGCACGAGCGAGAGCGCCACCGCGGCGCGGGCGTCGGACTCGCGCTGGAGGTAGACCTCCAGCGGCAGGGTCCGGGTGACGCCCTGCAGGCTCCCCGCGAAGGTCAGCGTGGCCCCGAACTCCCCCAGCGCCCGGGCGAACGACAGCACCGCGCCGGAGACCAGGCCGGGCAGCACCAGCGGCAGGGTCACGCGGCGCAGCACGGTCGACGGGGCGGCACCGAGGGTGGCGGCGACCTGCTCGTACCGGGTGCCGCGGGCGCGCAGCGCCCCCTCGAGGGAGAGCACGAGGAAGGGCATGGCCACGAAGGTCTGGGCGATGACGACGGCGGCGGTGGAGAACGCGAGCCGCAGCCCGAGGACCTCCAGCGACGAGCCCAGCAGCCCCTGCCGCCCGAAGGTGTAGAGCAGGGCGATGCCCCCGACCACCGGCGGGAGCACCAGCGGCACCAGCACCAGCGAGCGCAGGAGCCGCAGCCCCGGGAAGGAGCACCGGGCCAGCACCAGGGCCAGCGGCACGCCCAGCAGCAGGCACAGCGCGGTGCTCGTGGAGGCGGTCAGCAGCGACAGGCGCAGCGCGCCCAGCGACGCCTGGGAGGTGACCAGGGACCCGAAGGACGGCCAGTCGACCCGCGTCACCACGGCCACCAGCGGCAGGACGACGAAGGCAGCGCCGAGGCCCGCGGGGACGAGGGCCCACGCGGGCAGGCCCGAGCGGCCGGCGCTCACGCGGGCCGGCGGGGGCGCGCGGCGGTCACGACGCCCCGGAGGGGGTCTCGACGATGACGGTGGTCGCCTTGACCACCGCGACCGCCATCCGGCCCGGCTCCAGCTCGAGCTCACGGGCCGCCTCGGCGCTCATCAGCGAGGTCACCCGGTGCGGTCCGCACTGCAGCTCCACCTGGGCCATGACGCCGTCGGCCACCACGGAGGTGACCAGCCCCACGAAGCGGTTGCGGGCCGAGCGGGCCACACCGGAGGGGTCGCCGGCGGGACGCCCGGCGTGGGTGCGGGCGAAGGCCGCGAGCTCGGCGCCGGGCACCGCCAGGCGCCCCGCCGGGCCGCGGTGGGCGGGCAGGGCGCCCGAGTCGACCCACCGGCGCACGGTGTCGTCGCTGACCCCGAGCAGCTCGGCGGCCTCGCGGGCGGAGTAGGTGGGGGGCAGGGCCGCCGGGCTCACGACGACACCGTACGCCGCACCTGCGGCGCAGCGGGGACCCGCGGTGCCGCGGATGCGGCCCTGGAGGGCGAGATCCCTCCGTCGGCGCATGGTCCCCGGCCGCCGGGGAATGAAGTTGCCTGCCGCAAGCATTCCACATACGGTTGCCCCAACGAACTGATTGAGGAGGTTGCCCGTGGCCAGTCCCCACGCCTGCGCAGCGCTGGTCGACCAGTTCCCGCACCTGGCGCGCAGCAAGCGGGCGCTGGTCGGTTCGCACCCGGGCGCCGCCACGGCCACCCTGGCCGCCGTCGTCGCCGTCGGTCCCGCCCGCGTCAGCGAGGTGGCCGAGCAGATGGGCCTGGACCTGTCGACGGTGAGCCGCCAGGTGGCGCACCTGCGCCGCGACGGCCTCGTCCAGGCCTCCCCCGACGCCTCCGACGGCCGCTCGCAGCGCATCTCGGCCACACCGGCCGGCGTGGCGCTGCTGCGCGGTGAGCGGCGCCGCCTCGTCGACGCCGTCGCCACGCGCCTCACCACGTGGGACGACGACGACCTGGGCTCCCTCACCCGCCTGCTGGACCGCCTGGCCGACGACCTCGCCCGCACCCCGCCGCAGCCCGTCGCCCCGCACCCCGTCCCCGCACAGACCGTCTCCGCACAGCCCGCCCCCGCGACGCAGACCTCGAGGTACGCATGACCACCACCGCACCGCGCCCCGACACGGCGCTGACCAGCACGCTGCCGCCCGGCGAGCAGCCCGCCATGACCCACCGGCAGATCCTCGAGGCGCTCTCGGGCCTCCTGCTGGGCATGTTCGTCGCGATCCTCAGCTCGACGGTCGTCTCCAACGCCCTGCCGGTGATCCTCCCGGCCCTCGGCGGCGGCGAGTCCGGCTACACCTGGGTCGTCGTCGCGGCGCTGCTGGCCACGACGGTCTCGACCCCCATCTGGGGCAAGCTCGCCGACATCTTCTCCAAGAAGGTGCTGGTGCAGAGCTCGCTGGTCATCTTCGTCATCGCGTCGGTGGTCGCCGGCCTGTCGGTCAACGTCCCGATGCTCATCGCGGCCCGCGTGGGTCAGGGCCTGGGCGCCGGCGGCCTGACCGCCCTGGCGCAGATCGTGCTGGCCACGATGATCGCCCCCCGCGAGCGCGGTCGGTACTCCGGCTACCTCGGGGCGACCTTCGCGCTGGCCACCGTCGGCGGCCCGCTCATCGGCGGCGTCATCACCGAGCACCTCTCGTGGCACTACACGTTCTTCGTCGGCGTGCCCTTCGCCGTCGCCGCGTTCGTCGTCATCCAGAAGACGCTCGACCTGCCGGTGGTCAAGCGCGAGGTGCACATCGACTACTGGGGCGCGACGCTGCTCGCCGCCGGCGTCTCGGCCCTGCTGGTCTGGGTGTCGCTGGCCGGGAAGGACTTCGACTGGGTGTCGTGGCAGACGTTCGCCCTGGTGGGCGGCGGCATCGCACTGCTGGTCGCCCTGGTGCTCGTCGAGCGGCGCGCCCGCGACGCGATCATCCCCCTGCACCTGTTCCGCTCGAGGACCACGGTGCTCGCCTCGGTCGCCAGCCTGTTCGTCGGCATCGCGATGTTCGGCGCCACGATCTTCCTGGCCCAGTACTTCCAGCTGGCCCGCGGCGACTCCCCCACGGTCGCCGGCCTGCGGACCCTGCCGATGATCGCCGGGCTGTTCCTCTCCTCCACCGCCGTCGGCCAGCTGGTCACCCGCACCGGCCGCTGGAAGCGCTGGATCGTCACCGGCGGCGTGCTGCTGACCGCGGGCCTCGGCCTCATGGGGACCGTCGCCTGGGACACCGACTACTGGGTGGTCGCCGTCTACATGGCGCTGGTCGGGCTGGGCGTGGGCATGATGATGCAGAACCTCGTGCTCGCCGTGCAGAACGTCACCGCCCCGCAGGACATGGGCACCGCCAGCTCGTTCGTGGCCTTCACCCGCACCCTGGGCGGCGCCATCGGCGTCTCGGTGCTGGGCGCCGTGCTCGGGCACCGCGTGACCGGTTACCTCGCCTCCGGCCTGAGCGACGTGGGCGTCGACCCCTCGCAGCTCGGCTCGGCCGGAGGCGGCGGGGTCCCCGTGCTCGCCGAGATCCCCGAGCCGGTGCGCGGCGTGGTCCAGGCCGCCTACGGCGACGGGATCGCCGACATCTTCCTCGTGGCGGCGCCCTTCGCCCTGCTGTCGCTGCTGATCGTGCTGTTCTTCACGGAGACGGCCCTGCGCACCAGCAACGCAGCCCCCGGGTCCGCCGGTGGCCAGGTCGCCGACGGCTCGCAGGACGACGGGCAGCACGGGCAGGACGGGCAGGACGACGGGCAGGACGACGGCGGCGCCGCCCACGGCCGGCACGCAGCGGCGGTGGAGCCGGTGACCGGTGGCACCGACCACCTCGGTCGCCACACCGACCGCCGGGCGCCCGTGGACGCCCACCGCTGAGCCGGCGAGGCGACACCGCAGCCCGCTGACGCACCAGGACCGCACTCCCGAGGGGGTGCGGTCCTGGTGCGTCAGCGGGCGGTGCGGGTCAGGCGCGGGGGTCGGTGGGGTCCGAGGGCTCCGCGCGGAGCACGTCGGCCGCGTCCTCCTCGGGGCGGGGCGGCACGGTCTCGTCGTCCTCCAGGACCTGCAGCTCGGGCTCCGGGCTGCCCGGCAGCTCGCTCACCGGGAGCCGCCCGGGGTGTCGTAGGAGGAGTGGGGCCGTGCACCCGGGTTCTCGGGGCCGGTGTCACCGGGGACGGCCTGCGCGGCGTCCTCGGCGCTGATGGTGATGCCCGCCAGCGGGTCTCCCGCGGCGGTGCCGTCGGCGTCGCCCTCCCCGCGCTGGTCCATCACCGGCGGCGGGACGGAGGCGCCGGTGGCCCGGGCGGTGCCGTTGCTGCGGTCGGCGATGGCCGACTGCGTCTCCGGGTTGTCCGCCGGGGCGATCTCGTTCTCGGTCATGTCCCGACCATGGCGCGGTCCGCCCGCTCGTGCGAGTCGTGGCGCCCCTGGGCGGGCAGCGGCGCGGGACGCGGTGCCGGGGCCGGCGCCCCGGCCGTGACGGGGACGACGCGCTCGGCCAGGGTGCGCAGGTCGACGGAGACGACGGTGCCGGGGGCCAGGGGCTCCCACCCGTCGGTGCGCAGCCCGGACGACGAGAACACGACGGTCCCGTCGGGCGAGCGCCGCCGCCAGAGCTGGTAGTAGCCCGTGCGGTGGCCCGTCGGCAGCTCGTGCTCGGCCAGGCCGCTCGCGTCGAAGTCCTCGTGGGGGACGCGAGCCCCCGCACTGGCCTGCACGACCACCAGCTCGCGCGCGGTCAGCACCACGGCGTTCAGGCTCGAGCTCGGGAAGAGGGGCGCCAGCTGGGCCACCACCGAGGCCGCTGCGGCGGCCAGGTCGCCCAGCTGCGCGGCGCGGTGGCGCACCAGGGCGGCGTAGCGCTCGCTGTCGGTGGTGCCCTGCAGCCGGTGGCGCACCGGGTCCGGGAGCAGGCCCTCCAGCAGCGCGACCGGCTTCACGGCGCCGTTGTGCGCGAACGCCGTGCCCGCGTCGAGGAAGGGGTGGGTGTTCTCGGGGGCCACCGGCATGCCGGAGCTGGCCAGGCGCAGGTGCACCAGGCCGGCGCGCGCCGGGGTCGCGGTGGTGAGCGCGGCCAGCGCCGGGTCCTCGTGGCCGCTGCGGGGGCTGCGCTGGGTGCGGACCGCACCGCCGTCCCCGGCGGTCCAGGCGGCGCCCCACCCGTCGTCGTGCAGCCGCGCCATGGCGCAGAAGGTCGCCATCTGGACCGCGCCGACGGCGTCGGCCAGGGAGCGCGCGTCCGGAGCGGCGAACCCGAGGAGCCTGCACATCCCGACCACGGTAGGCACCACCGCGCCCGTCGGAGGTGCGACACGGCGGGCGACCGATGAGTTGCGTCCCCCTGCGCCGTCCACCCCGTGACGGCCCCGGTCCCGCGGGCCGGTCGAGCGGCAGACCCGGAGGACCTCGTGGCCCACACCCTGAACCCGTACCTGAGCTTCCGCGGCACGGCCCGCGAGGCGATGGAGTTCTACGCCTCGGTCCTCGGCGGGGAGCTGGTGCTGACGACCTTCGCCGAGGGCGGCGTGCCGGTGGGCGGTGACGAGGACGCCTGGGTCATGCACGGCCAGCTCACCCTGGGCAACGGCATGGTGCTCATGGGCTCGGACACCCCGTCGTCGATGCCGTTCGAGGGCGCGAAGGGCTTCGCCGTCGCCCTGACCGGCGACGACGCGGACGATCTCCTCGGCTGGTACCGGGCGCTGGCCGCCACCGGCCACGAGGACGTGCCGCTGGCCGAGGCGCCCTGGGGCGACTGGTTCGGCCAGTGCGAGGACCGCTGGGGCACCCCGTGGATGGTCAACGCCACCCCCTCGAGGACCACCCCCTGACCCACCCCCGTGATCATGGACTTCCGGAACAGCGCCTGGAGCACCGTTCCGGAAGTCCACGATCACGGCCGGACCTGGGGTCAGCGGCGCAGCCAGACCGCCGTGTCGGTCGGCAGCAGCTGAGCGTCACCAGCGCCGTCGCCGTCGGCCAGGGGGCCGCTGGCCAGCAGCACCTCGGCACCTGCGGGGAGCGCCACGGGCTGCTCCGAGAGGTTCACCCAGCAGGCGAAGCCCGGCTCGCGGGTGAACGCCAGCACGCCGTCGCGCGACGCCTCGCCGCCGTCCACCCACGCCAGCGGCCCGTCACCGAGGGCCTCGAGCGAGCGGCGCAGCGACAGCGCCGAGCGGTACAGCTCGAGCGTCGAGGTCGGGTCGCCGTCCTGGTCGGCCACGGTCAGCCCGGCGAAGGACGCCGGCTGCGGCAGCCACGGCTCACCGGTCGGCGCGGCGCCGTCGGCGCGGTCGCTGAAGCCGAACGGGGCGGCGCCACCCGACCACGGCAGCGGCACGCGGCAGCCGTCGCGCCCGCGGTGCTCCCCGCCGCTCTGGAACCACACCGGGTCCTGCAGCGACTCCTCGGGCAGGTCCTCCACCTCCGGCAGGCCGAGCTCGGCCCCCTGGTAGACGTAGGCGCCGCCCGGCAGGGCCAGCATCAGCAGCGCGGCGGCGCGGGCGCGCCGCAGACCGACCTCGAGGTCTGCCGGGCGGCCGACGAAGTCGCGCTCGCCGCGCAGCTGGGGGCGGTCCTGCTCGCGGGCGTAGCGGGAGACCTCGCGGAAGACGTCGTGGTTGCTCAGCACCCAGGTGGGCGGTGCGCCGACGGCGTCGTGCGCGGCCAGCGTGCCGTCGATGACGGTGCGCAGCTCCGGCTCGCGCCAGGCCGAGACCAGGAAGTCGAAGTTGAAGGCGGTGTGCAGCTCGTCGGGGCGCAGGTACATCCCCAGCCGGGCCGGGTCGCCCGTCCACGCCTCGGCCACGAACACGCGCGGCTCGTCGTACGAGTCGGCGATGGCGCGCCAGCGGCGGTAGACCTCGTGGACGTCGTCGCGGTCCAGGAAGGGGTGGTCCCCGGCTCCGAACGGCTGGTGGGGGAACTCCCGCTCGCCCAGGTCGGGCAGGTCGGCGTGCTTGGTGAGCCCGTGGGCGACGTCGATGCGGAAGCCGTCGACGCCGCGGTCGAACCAGAAGCGCAGGACGTCGTCGTACTCCTCGCGGACCTCCTCGCTGGTCCAGTCGACGTCGGGCTGCTTGGTGTTGAACAGGTGCAGGTACCACTGGCCGGGCTCGCCGGCCGGGTGCGCCTCGTCACCGACGGCCTCGACCACGCGGGTCCAGGCGGAGCCCCCGAAGTGGCTGGTCCAGTCGTTGGGGGGCAGCTCGCCGGCCTCGCCGCGCCCGTCGCGGAACACGAAGCGCGACCGCTCGCGGGAGCCGGGGGCGCTGGCGAGGGCCGCCCGGAACCAGGCGTGCTCGTCGGAGAGGTGGTTCGGGACGACGTCGAGGATGACGCGCAGCCCGAGGGCGTGCGCCTCGGCGATCATCGCGGTGGCCTGCTCGAGGTCCCCGAACAGCGGCTCGACGGCGCGGTAGTCGGCCACGTCGTAGCCGGAGTCGGCCAGGGGCGAGGGGTACCAGGGGTTGATCCAGATCGCGTCGACGCCGAGGGAGGCCAGGTGCGGCAGGCGCGCCCGCAGGCCGGTGACGTCGCCCGTGCCGTCCCCGTCGCCGTCCGCGAAGGAGCGGACGTAGACCTGGTAGACGACGGCCTCGCGCCACCAGGGGGTGGCGAGGCGGGACGCGGCGCGCTGCGCGCCGGTGGTCGCGGTCGTGGTGGGGGCCGTGAGGGTCACGGGGTGCTCCGGGAGTGACGTGGGTGTGCGGGGGCGGGTCCACCAGGTGGCCGACGGGGTTGTCGCCGGGGGTGTCACCAGGTGGTGCGCCGACGATGCTAGATCGATCCAGCACCGCGTGTCACGCGCATCCGCACGACTGGCGGACGACGAGCCGCGGCGGCACCGCCAGCTCGACCGGAGACGCGTCCGCGGACGGCTCCGCCAGACGCCGCACCAGCCCCTCCGCGGCGGTCCGGCCCAGCTGCTCGCCGTGGGTGGAGACGGTGGTCAGCGGCGGCTCGTACAGCGCGGCCGCGGGGATGTCGTCGTACCCGGTCACCGGCAGCGCGCCGGCCCGGCCCGCCTCCCGCAGCGCCCGCAGCAGGCCCGTCGCGTGGACGTCGCTGAAGCAGACGGCGCCGTCGGGCGCGAGGCCCTCGTCGTCGGGGAGCAGCGGGCCCGCCACCGCAGCGCGGCCGAGCAGCAGCCCGGTCGGGTCCTCCTGGAGCCACCTCAGCGCCGCCACCACCTGCGCCCCCGGAGCGCCCGCCACGGCGTCGTGCACACCGGCCTCGCGCAGCCGGGCGCCGGCGACGTCGCGGGAGGCCCCCACCAGCAGCAGCCGCCGGCAGCCGTGGACCCGGAGCAGGTGCTCGGCGGCCAGCCGGCCCCCGAGCCTGTCGTCGGGGGCCACCGTCCACGTGCTCGCCCCGTCGACGGGCTGGGTGAGCAGCACGTGCTCGAGGCGCCAGGTGCGCAGCTCGTCCACCAGGGACGCCGGCGTGCCGGCCACGGGCGCGAGCACCAGGCCCGCCACCCGGTGCTCGCGCAGCAGCCCCAGCAGCTCGGCCTGCTGGGCCAGGTCGTGGGCGGCGTTCGCGAGCAGCGGCAGGTACCCCTCCTCGCGCAGCGCCGCCTGCACGCCCACGAGGGCCTGCGCGAAGAACGGGTTGGTGATGTCGCTGACCACCACGCCCACCACGGGGGCGTGCTGGGACCGCATGGCCGCGGCCACGCGGTCGTAGACGTAGCCGAGCTCGGCCATGGCGGCGTGGACGCGCTCGCGCGTGGCGTCGGAGACGCGCCCCTCGCCGCGCAGCACGAGGGAGGCGGTGGCCCGCGAGACGCCGGCGTGCGCGGCGACGTCGGACAGGGTGACCCGGGCGCTCACACGGTCGATGATGCCCGTGCGGCCGGTGCGGACCCGACGGCTCGCACCGGGCGAGCCGGACGACCGGGGCGACCGGCCCGGGCGGGTCGCAGCACCAGCCAGGTGAGGACCCCTGCCAGGAGCGCCCAGAAGGCGCTGCCCACCCCGAGCACCACGACGCCGGACGCGGTGACCGCGATCGTCACGAGCGCCGCCGTCGACGTGGCCGGCCCCTCGGCCAGGGCCGCCCCCAGGGCGCCCGCCAGGGCGGGGAGCAGGGCCACCGCCGCCAGGGCCGCCACGACCGGGCCGGGCAGGGCGCTGTAGGCGCCGACGAGCCACCCGGCGCCCGCTGCGGCGAGGAGGTTGGCCGCACCGCAGACCAGGCCCGCGACGTAGCGGCGGCGCGGGTCGTGGTGGGCGTCCGGGCCCGCGGCGATGGCAGCGGTGATCGCGGCCAGGTTGGTCGCGTGCCCGCCGAAGGGGGTCAGCAGCGCCGAGACCGCTGAGACCGCGCCGACGAGCAGCCGGTCCGGCGGGGTGAAGCCCGCGGTCCGCAGCACGGTGAGACCCGGGGCGTTCTGCGCGGCCATCGTCACGAGCAGCAGCGGCAGGGCGATCCCCAGCTGGGCGCGCAGGTCGAAGGTCGGCCACGTCCAGACCGGGGTGGTCAGGTGCAGCCCGGCGCCCGCGATCGCCGCCGGCTGCAGCGACCCCGCGAGGGTGGCGACCAGCGCGCCGACGACCAGCGCCGCGAGCACCGCGTACCGCTCCAGCCAGCGCTTGGCCACGAGGAAGGCGGCCACCACGGAACCCGCCGCCAGGGGGGCCGCCGTGACCGCGGTGGCGCCGTGGACGACGAACGGCAGGAGCACGCCTGCGAGCAGCGCGGACATCAGCGCGCCGGGCACCAGCGACAGGAGCCTGCCGAACCAGCCGGTGGCACCGAGCACGCAGGCGGCCGCGCTCGCCGCCAGGAAGGCGCCCACCGCATCGGACCAGGCGAACCCGCCGAGGGAGGCGATGAGCAGTGCGGCACCGGGGGTCGACCAGGCCACGACCACCGGCAGCCGCGTCACCCAGGACAGCGCCAGCCCGCTGACGCCGCTGCCGAGGGTGATGGCCCAGACCCACGAGGCGGTGTGCGCGGGGTCGAGCCCGGCACCGCGGGTGGCCTGGACGACGACGGCGAAGGGCCCGGCGAACGAGACGAGAGCGGCCACCAGTCCGGCCACGACCGCGGTCACCGACAGGTCCCGGTGTAACGCTGGCCGCGGCGGTAGAGTAACGGTACTGTTGAGTTTCATGAACGACAGTACCAGTGCTGGCCGCGCCGCCGAGGTCGTCCGGCACCTGCGCCACCTGGCTGACGCAG
The DNA here is from genome assembly GCA_022701985.1 of Actinomycetales bacterium. Lineage (GTDB taxonomy): Bacteria > Actinomycetota > Actinomycetes > Actinomycetales > Quadrisphaeraceae > Quadrisphaera. Next base: position 36,838 of record JAKONK010000175.1, on the reverse strand, counting down.
CGCCGCCGGGACGGGCGCTGCCCGGTGTGCGCCAGCTCTGCAAGGACCTGGGCGCCAGCCCGGTGACCGTGGGGCGCGCCGTCAGCGAGCTCGTGGCGCAGGGCGTGCTCGTCTCCAGCCCCGGTCGCGGCACCTTCGTCGCCCCGCGCCGCACCCGCTCCGCCGGGGACACCTCCTGGCAGCCCGTGGCGCTGCCCCCGGCGCGGGTGGACCACGCCGACGTCGCGGCCCTCGACCCCGCCACCTCGATGACGACCGCATCCCCCGCCGACGGCGGCCGTGCGGGCCGGGCGTCCTCGGCGGGTCCCACGACCACGGTGCTCTCGAGCGGCTACCTCAGCGCGGACCTGCAGCCCCGCCGGGCGCTGCAGGCCGCCACCGCCCGGACCGCCCGGCGCTCCTCGGTCTGGGCCGCCGCCCCCTCGGCGGGTCTGCCCGAGCTGCGTGAGCTGTTCGCCGCGCAGGTCGGCCTGGGAGCCGGCGACGTCCTCGTCACCAGCGGCTCCCAGCCCGCGCTGACCAGCATCTTCCGCACGCTGGCCAGCCCCGGTGACGCGGTCGCGGTGGAGAACCCCACCTACCCGGGGGCGCTGGCGGCGGTGCGGGCCGCGGGGCTGCGGCCGGTGCCGGTGCCCACGGACCCGTCCGGGGTGCGTCCGGACCTCCTCGACAGCGTGCTCGAGCGCACCGGGGCCCGGCTCGCCTACCTGCAGACCCACGTCAGCAACCCCTCCGGCGCCTCGCTGGCCCTGGACCGGCGCCAGCAGGTGCTGGCCGTGGCCGCGCGGCGCAGGGCGCTGGTGGTGGACGACGACTGGGCGCGCCACCTCGCCCTGGACCGGCCTTCGCCCCCGCCACTGGTCCAGGACGACGCCGACGGGCACGTCGTCCACGTGTCGTCGCTGGCCAAGCCCGTGGCACCGAGCCTGCGGGTGGGGTTCGTCGCGGCGCGCGGCCCCGTGCTGGCGCGCCTGCAGACCGCGCGCACCAGCGACGAGCTGTTCACGAGCCGGCTCCTCCAGGAGGTGGCCGTCGAGCTGCTCGCCTCCCCGGACTGGACGCGGCACCTGCGCCAGCTCAGCCGCGCCCTGGTGGCCCGCCGAGACCACCTGCTGGCGCTGCTGGCCCACCTCTGGCCCGCCTCCGAGGCGCCGGTGCACCGGCCGCAGGCGGGGCACCACCTGTGGGTGCCCTGCCCTCCGGGGACGACGTCGCAGCAGGTCACCGCTGCCGCGCGAGAGGTCGGCGTCGTCGTCGGCGACGGGAGCGCCTCCTACGCCGACGAGCCAGCCTCGCAGCACGTGCGCCTCAGCTTCGGCGCGTGCACCGAGGCGGAGGCCAGCGGCGCGGTGGCGCGCCTGGCCGCTGCGCTGACGGTGCCCTGACGGTGCGCTGACGGTGCGGACCGGTGGACCCGGCACCTCCAGTGGCCACCTCGGCCCCCTCGGCCCCCTCGCCCACCTCGGTCAGCCGGGAGGGCGGCGACGGCGCGCTCGGGCCCACCACGGTCGGCGTGACGCCGGTCGCTCGGCGCCGGCCCCGAGCACGGTCTGCTCCGGCTGGGGCGGCCCCTGGGGGCGCGCCTCCCGCCACCGCGCCACCTGCCGGTCGACGTCGACGAACGCCAGCGCCACCGGAGGCACCTCCTGCGGACGGCGGTAGGCGGCGTCGAGGCGCTCGTTGAAGTGCTCGACCGCGGCGCGCACGGCCTCCTCGGTGGGCTTGCCGGGCACGGCGTCGACGAGCTCCTGGCGCTCTCGGCGCAGCGCCAGCGCGGGTGGCAGCGCGGCCGTCATGTCGGCGCCCTCGCGGCGGGCCCACTCCACAGCCCACTCCCCGGCGGTCTGGGTGAGCAGGGCCGGGTCGAGGGGCTTTCCGGCGGCGCTGAGCCCTTCGAAGGCGCCGCGCTCGACCGCCTCGCGCACCTGGCGCTCGACCCACGACTCGTAGCTCACGCCCGGTGGCTTGCGAGGACCCACCCCTCCATGGTCACCCGAGGGGCTCCCCCCGGCTCGCCGTGGCGCTCCCGCCGGACCACCGCGGGGTGGAGGGGCCACCGCGGGGTGGAGGGGCCACCGCGGTCAGGCGGCGCTGGTGACCGCGTCGCGGCGGTGGCGGGACACCTCGGCGAGGCGGGCGGCGGCGCGGGCGGCCCGGCGCGCGGCCTCGGCCCGGGCGGCGGCGTCGGCCGAGCGCCGGTGGTCCTCCAGGCCGCGCTGGACGGCCTCGCGCACGCGGGCCGCCTCGTGGTGGCGGCCGAGCGCGTCGAGGAGCGCGGCGGCGTCCGGCTCGGCGCCGGCCCGCGCCGCGCTGGTGGCGGCGACGTCGCACAGGTCGGCGAGCAGGCCGTCGGCGGTCGCGGCGCCCAGCGCCCACACCCGCACGAGCAGGGCGCGGGCGGCGGCGGGGTCGGCGGCGGTCGCGACGAGCTGGTCGCAGGCGGCCCGGAGGTCCTGGACGCCGGCGCCCGTCGGGGTGGGGGTCGGCGGGGCGCTGCTCACGGGGGTCTCATCGGCAGGGGCTGTAGCCCGCCCCGGTGGAGCGGCCGCCGGGCCCGTGTCACCCGGGGGTGGGACGGCCGGCGGGGTCCAGGTGCGCCGGGCGCCTGCCGAGACCCAGGGCATGCCGTCTGACGCCCGCCACCGCCTGGTCACCCGCTCCGACTTCGACGGGCTCGTCTGCGCCGTGCTGCTGAAGCACCTCGACCTCATCGACGAGATCACCTTCGTGCACCCCAAGGACGTGCAGGACGGCGCCGTGGAGATCACCGGCCGGGACCTGCTGACCAACCTCCCGTACGACCCGCGGGCCCACACGGTCTTCGACCACCACCACAGCGAGGCGCTGCGCAACGGGACGCCGGCGCCGGGGGCGGCGGCGCACGTCATCGACGAGCACGCGCCGTCGGCGGCGCGCGTGGTCCACGACCACTTCGGCGGCGCCGCGGCGTTCCCGCAGGTCCCCGCGTCGCTGATGGCGGCCGTGGACCAGGCCGACTCGGCGCGGTACTCCCTGGAGGAGGTGCTGCGCCCCACCGGCTGGGCGCTGCTGAACTTCCTCATGGACTCCCGCACCGGCCTGGGGCGCTTCCGGGAGTTCCGGATCTCCAACTACGACCTGATGATGCAGATGATCGACCACTGCACCCACCACGCCGACGCCGAGGAGATTCTCGCGCTGCCCGACGTCGCCGAGCGCGTGGCCCTGTACGAGGCGCAGGCCGAGCAGTTCGCCGCCCAGCTGCTCCGCGTGAGCGAGCTGCACGACGACGTGGTGGTGGTCGACCTGCGCGAGGAGGACGTCATCCACGCGGGCAACCGCTTCCTGGTCTACGCGCTGTTCCCGGAGGCGAGGGTCTCCGTGCACGTCATCTGGGGCCGCGGACGGCAGAACACCGTCCTGGCCATGGGCCGCTCGGTCCTGGACCGCACCTCGACCGCCGACATCGGCGCGGTGGCCCTGCGCCACGGCGGCGGCGGCCACGAGGCGGCCGGCACCTGCCAGGTGCCCCACGAGGAGTCCGAGCGCGTCCTCGCCGAGGTCATCGCCTCGCTGTCGGGGTCACGCCGCGCCGTCCCGGCCTGACACCGCCGGAGGGGGCCCCTCCGGCGCTCCCGGGACCGCCGCCGCACCCCCGGCGCGGTGGCGGCCCGGCAGCGCCGTCGCCACGAGGTTGGCGACGACGACGAGCGCCGCACCCACCACCTCGTGCACCGCGACGCCCTCGCGGAGCACCAGCGCGCCCGCCGCGAAGGCCCACACCGGGTTGGCGCTCGCCAGCGTCGAGTAGACCGACGCCGGGAGCCGGCGCAGCGCGGCCAGGTCGATGGCGTAGGGCAGCGCGGACGACAGCAGGCCGCAGGCCGCCGCGAGGGCCAGCGCCACCAGCGGCGGGTGCGCCAGCAGCACGACCACCAGCACCGGGAGCGCCCACGCACCGGCCAGGACCGTCGCCGCGGCTGCGGCGCCCTGCACGCCGGGCACCCGGGCCGCCACGGCGCGGCTGAGCAGGATGTAGCCGGCCCAGGCGGCCGCGGCGGCCAGGGCCAGGACGATGCCCAGGGCGTCGCTCGAGGGGCCCGGCGCGACCAGCACGAGCACGCCGACGGCGGCTGCTGCGGCGGCGAGCACGTCGAGCAGGCGGCGCGAGGTCGCCACCGCCACGCCCAGCGGGCCGAGGAACTCGATCGTCACCGCGAGCCCCAGGCCGATCCTGTCCACGGCCAGGTAGATGGTGAGGTTCATCAGGCCCATCACCGCGGCCAGGACGGCGACGAGCCCCCACGTGCGCCGGTCCAGCGACCTCGGCGACCAGCGCACGACCGCGTTCAGGACGAGCGCGGCCACGACCTGGCGGACGGCGACGACGCCGGGCACGCCCAGCCCCTCGAAGGCCAGGGCGCCCACCGCGGCGCCCGTCTGGCTCGAGGCGCTCGACCCGAGGGCGAGCGCGGTGCCCGCCGCGCGCTGGTCGTCCCGCGGAGCAGCAGCCACGGCCCCATCCTCGCGGCACCGCCCCGCGCCGCCCCGGCCGACCGCCCGCACCAGCCGCACCGGACGCACCTACCGTGGCCGGGTGGACGTGTCCGGGCCGCGGAGGCTGCACGAGGTCGTCGTGGCCGCAGACGGCGGCCCGGCGGCGGTGCCGGGCCTCCTGGACGCCCTGGGCGACGCGCTCGCGGGCAGCGGGCCCGCCCTGCTGCCCCTGCCCGCCGACCCGGCCGCAGCCGCGCGGCTGCGCGCCGCCGCCCGCGTCGAGGAGCCGGTGGACGCCGGGACCGCCCTCGTGCTGGCCACCTCCGGCTCCACCGGGGAGGCCAAGGCCGTGGAGCTCGGGGGCGCCGCGCTGACCGCCTCCGCACGGGCCACCGCCGCGCGTCTGGGGGGGCACGGCCGCTGGCTGCTGGCCCTGCCGCTGGAGCACGTGGCCGCGTGGCAGGTGCTCGTGCGGAGCGCGGTGGCCGGCACCGAGCCCGCCGTCGTCCCGCCGGGCGACCCGGGGGCGCTGGCGGAGGGGGTGGCGGCGCTGGACGACGGCGGTGCGGGACGCAGGTACGCCTCGCTCGTGCCGACGCAGCTGGCCCGGGCGCTGGAGGTGCCCGCGGCGACCGCGGCGCTCGCGCGGCTCGACGCCGTGCTGCTCGGGGGCGCCGCGGCACCCGCTCCCCTGCTCGCCCGCGCCGCGGACGCCGGGGTGCGCGTGGTGAGGACCTACGGCTCCACCGAGACCTCCGGCGGCTGCGTCTACGACGGGGCGCCCCTGGACGGGGTGGAGGTCGCGCTGGACGACGACGGCCGGGTGCTCCTGCGGGGACCGGTGCTGGCCACCGGCTACCGGGGCCGTCCGGACCTGGCGGCGGAGGCCTTCGTGCAGCGCGGCGGCCGGCGCTGGTACGCGACGAGCGACCTGGGCGCCCTCGACGCCGAGGGGCGCCTGTCGGTGCTGGGGCGGCTCGACGACGTCCTGGTCACCGGGGGGCGCAAGGTCGCGCCGCTGGCGGTGGAGCGGGTGCTCGCCGACCTGCCCGGGGTCGCTGACGCGCTGGTCGTCGGCGTCCCCGACCCGGAGTGGGGGCAGCGGGTGGTGGCGCTGGTGGTGCCGGTCACCGGCGCTGCGGCGCCGTCGCTCGACGCGGTGCGCGCCGCCGTCCGCGCACGGCTCGGGGCGGCGTCGGCCCCGCGCGACGTCCTCGTGGTGGAGGCGGTGCCCCTGCGGGGCATCGGGAAGCCCGACCGCCGCGCCGCGGCCGGCCTGGCCGCCCACCTCCTCGCCGACCGCTGAGTCCCGTCCCGGGCGCCGGGGGTGCAGGGTGGAGCCGTGGAGATCTCGAACCCCTCGCTCGCCCTGTCCTTCGGCGCGGGTGCCGCCGGCTACGCGGCCGCGCGCCCCACCTACCCCGCCCAGGCCGTCGACTGGCTGCTGGAGGGCCTGACCGGCTCCTCCGGCGAGCGGCGGCTGCGGGTGGCCGACGTCGGCGCGGGCACCGGGGCGCTCACGGCGCGGCTGGTGGAGCGCGGGCTCGAGGTGGTCGCCGTCGACCCCGACGCCCAGATGCTCGCGCAGCTGCACGTCGACGTCCCCGGCGTGCCGACCTTCGCGGGCACCGGGGAGCGGCTCCCGCTCCCCGACGCGTCGCTGGACCTCGTGGTGCTCGCGCAGGCCTGGCACTGGGTCGACCCCGAGCGCGCCAGCGCCGAGGTGGGGCGCGTGCTCGCACCCGGTGGTCGGCTGGGGCTGCTGTGGAACCGCCGCGACGAGAGCGTGCCGTGGGTGGCGGCCCTCGGCGACCTGCTCGCTCCGGCACCGCACATGGCGCAGCGCGCCGACGCGCCCCAGATCGGCGCCCCCCTGGTCGAGGCCGAGCGCCTCACCACCGACAGGTGGACCCACGACCTCTCCCCCGAGGACGTCGTCGGGCTGGCGGCGAGCCGCAGCTACGTGCTCACGGCCGAGCCGGCGGAGCGCCAGCGCGTGCTCGACGAGGTCCGCGACCTGCTCGCCGCGCACCCCGACACGGCGGGGCGAGAGACCATCCCGGTGCCGTACACGACCACCTGCTGGCGCGCCCGCCGCGGGTGACACCTACGCTCCCCCGGTGGCGAGCGCAGGGCAGTGGGTCGCCGGTGCCCGTCCCCGGACCCTCCCGGCGGCGCTGTCACCGGTGCTGGTGGGCACCGGAGCGGCAGCCGCCCTGGGAGCGGCGCAGGCCGGGCGGGCCCTGCTCGCCGCGGTCGTCGCCCTCGCCCTGCAGGTGGGCGTCAACTACGCCAACGACTACTCCGACGGCGTCCGCGGCACCGACGCCGACCGCGTCGGCCCGCTCCGCCTGACCGGCTCGGGCGCCGCCCCACCGCGGCAGGTGCTCCGCGCGGCGCTGCTCTCCTTCGGCGTCGCGGCGGTCGCCGGGGTGGCCCTGGTCGCCCTCAGCGGCGCGTGGTGGCTGCTGGTGGTCGGGGCGCTCGCCGTCGTCGCCGCCTGGACCTACACGGGCGGGCCGCGCCCCTACGGGTACGCGGGCCTGGGCGAGGTCTTCGTCTTCCTCTTCTTCGGGCTGGTCGCGGTGCTCGGCACCACGTACACCCAGGCCGGGCGCCTCTCCGTCGACGCGATCGCCGGCGCCGTGGCGGTGGGCTCGCTCGCCTGCGCCATCCTCGTGGCCAACAACCTGCGCGACGTGCCCACCGACGCCGTCGCGGGCAAGCGCACCCTGGCGGTGCGCCTGGGCGAGGGCCGCACCCGCACCCTCTACGCGGCGCTGCTGGTGCTGCCCTACCTGCTGCTGTCGGTGCCGGCGCGCACCACCCCGTTCGCCCTGCTCCCCCTGCTCACCGTCCCGCTGGCCGTGGCCGCGGTGCGCGTGGTCCGCGCAGGGGCCACCGGGCGCGACCTGGTGCCGGTGCTCGGGCGCACGGGCCAGCTGGAGCTGGCCTACGCGCTGCTGCTGGCCGTGGGCCTGGGGCTCGCACCGCTCCTCTGAGCGGTCCCCTCCGGCGGCCCGGGGCGGGCTCAGCCGCGGCGGGACTCGTCCTCGGCGTCCTCGGCGGCGTTGTCCTCGTCACTCCTGGTCCGCCTGCCGGACGCCTCGCGCTGCGCCTGGCGCTCGACGGCGCGCTCGTGGCGCCGGGCCGTGCGCTGCTGGAGCCTCTCGACCAGCGCCTGGCGCGGGCCGCCGAGCAGCAGGTAGGACAGCACGGCGGAGACCACCAGCGCGAAGACGATCAGCAGGAACTCGCGCATCCCGACCGCGTACCCGATGAGCAGGACGACGGCGAACAGCAGGATCCGCAGGACGGCGTAGCGGGCGTAGGGCGACACGACGACGAGCGTAGGTGGACGACGTGCTTACCATCGACGGGTGCCGATGCTGGTAGTCCTCGCAGCCCTCCTGCTGGGCATCTACGCGCTGGTCGACTGCCTGCGCACCACCGGGTCCGAGGTCCGCGGCCTGCCCGTCCCGGTGTGGGTGGCGCTCATCGTGCTGCTGCCCGTCGTGGGGCCCCTGGCCTGGCTGGTGGCCGGTCGCTCGCACCGCCGCTCCGGGCCGGCGCAGCCGACCTCGCGCGGCAGCGCCCCCAGGGGTCCCGACGACGACGAGGACTTCCTGCGCTCCCTGGACCGCAAGGACCGCGGCGACCTCTGAGGTCACGCTCCCAGGAGGGGCCCCTCCTGGGAGCGGCTCCGGTCAGCTGAGCCCGGAGTAGGAGTGGTTGCCGGGGAAGAAGACGTTCACGACGCCGTAGTTGACCATCAGGCACGCGAAGCCGGCGATGGACAGGTACGCCGCGCGGCGCCCGCCCCAGCCGCCGGTGGCGCGGGCGTGCAGGTAGGCGGCGTAGACCACCCAGATGATGAAGGTCCACACCTCCTTGGGGTCCCAGTTCCAGTACCGGCCCCAGGCCACCTCGGCCCAGATGGCTCCGGCCACCAGCGTGAACGCCCACAGCGGGAACGAGATCGCGATGAGCCGGTAGCTGAGCCGCTCCAGGTCGGCCGAGGCCGGCAGCGCCTCCATGAAGCGACCCGCTCCCGTGGGGCGCCCCTGCGCCCGCTGGACCTCGCGGCGCTCCTGCACCAGCTGGAGCACCGTCGTGGAGAAGGCGAGCACGAACAGCGCCGAGCTCACGAAGGCGATCGACACGTGGATGATCAGCCAGAAGCTCTGCAGCGCCGGCACGAGCGGCGCCGAGTCGGTGTAGAGCACCGCGACCGCGAGACCGAGGCTCAGCAGCACCGGCGCGAGCACGAACGTCGACAGCCAGCGGATGTCGCGGCGCGCCAGCACCCCCAGGTAGACCAGCACGACGACGGCGGTCCCCGTCACCGAGAACTCGTACATGTTGCCCCAGGGCGCGCGGTGCGCCGAGAGGCCGCGGGTGACCACTCCGCCGAGGTGCAGCAGCAGCGCCAGCACCGTCAGGGAGGTCGCGATGCCGGCGGCCCTGCGCGGCGCGCCGTCCTCGGCGAGCGGCGCCGGGCCCGTCGGCGCGGTCGTGCGGCCCACCGTGATGGTGCCGACGCCACCCGCCTGCGACGCCAGCTCCTGGCGGGGTGCGGCGGACCGCGCGGAGGCGCGGCGCCTGGCTCCGACCTTCTCACCGAGGGTGGCGAGGTCGAAGGCGCTCGCCCCCAGGGCCACGGCGTAGACGGCCATCGCCGAGTACACGAGGGAGTTGCTGGTCGAGGCCAGCGTCGTGTCGACGCTCACGGGGCGCCCTCCTCAGGTCGTTGCTGCCGGGGGTGCTGCTCGGTGTGCTGCTCGGTGTGCTGCTGGGGGTGCTGCTGGGGTGCCGGGGGCTCGTCGAGGCGGGCCAGCACGGCGGCCAGGACGGCGTCGGCCTCACCGGCCAGGCCGTGGTCCTCGCTGCGGGCCAGGGCCCCCACCTCGACCAGCGTACGTCCGGCGCCCGGTGGCGGGCTGCCGCCGACCGCCCCGGACCCGACCGCCCCCGCCCTCAGCCAGAGCCGCCGGCGGGGCACGAACAGCGAGGCCGTCAGCCCCGCGATCGCCAGCAGCGAGAAGACGAGCGCCGCGCCGCGGGCCGGGTCGTGGCGGACGGTGAAGCCGGCGTAGCGGTCGAGGGAGTCGAAGGTCACAGAGCCGAGGCCGTCGGGCAGCTCGGCGCTCTGCCCGGGCTCGAGCCGCAGGCGCACCGGGATGCCGTCACCGGTGGTGATCAGCGTCATCTCCGAGGTGTCGAGCTCGTAGACGTTCTGGGGGACCCCGTCGTCCAGGCCCAGGTCGCCGGTCCAGACGGTCAGGTAGAGCACGGGGTCGCGGGCGTCGGGGAACGACGACGCCGGCATCCCGTCGGCTCCCAGGGCGGCGGTGGGCAGGAAGATCCCCTGCAGGCCCACCTGGCCCGTCGGGGAGTCGGGGATCTTGATGACACCGGTGGACGTGTAGTTGGAGTCCTGCACGAGGAACGGCGTCGGCTGGCTGAAGACGGGGTTCCCGTCACCGTCGCGGACGGTCAGGACGGGTGCGTAGCCGTTGCCGGCCAGGTACACGGAGGCGCCGGCGGCCCTCAGCGGCTCGTTGACCCTGATGGTGCGCTCGACGGGGGCGTCACCGGGTGCCTCCGTGAGCGTCGTGTCGGCGGAGAAGCTGCGCGGAGCGCCGTACTGGCCACTGGTCTCGTCGTCGTCGAAGGAGACGTGCAGGGCGTCGAGGACGAAGCTGAACGGCGGCAGCGAGTCGCCGGTGACGAGGGCGCCCGGGTCCCACGTGTCGAGGTTGGTGGTGTTGTTCACGTAGGGGGCCCCGACCGGGACGATCACCTGCGCGCGGTAGCCCCACAGGCCGCCGACCGCCACGGCCACGAGCACGCCCACCAGCGACAGGTGGAAGAGCAGGTTGCCGGTCTCCCGCAGCTCGCCGCGCTGGGCGGCCAGCGAGGGGCCGCCGGGACCGGCGTGCTCGGCCGTGCGGTACCGCCGCTCGCGCATCACGGCGCGGGCCGCGTCGAGCACCCGCTCGGGGCTCGCGGCCACCTCGACGCTGCGGTGCTCGGGGAGCCGGGACAGGCGGGCCGGGGTCCGCGGCGGGGCCTGGCGGAGGTTGGCGAGGTGCACCCTCGTCCGCGGCAGCACGCAGCCCACGAGGCTGATGAACAGGAGCAGGTAGACGGCCGAGAACCAGGGCGAGGAGTAGACGTCGAACAGGCTCAGCCGGTCCAGCCAGGGGGCGAGGTCGGGGTGCTGCTCGAAGTACGTCGCCACGCGGACCTGGTCGATGCTGCGCTGCGGGAAGAGCGAGCCCGGCACCGCCAGCACCGCCAGCAGCATGAGGAGGAGCAGCGCGGTGCGCATGCTCGTGAGCTGCCGCCAGGTCCAGCGGACCCAGCCGAGCAGCCCCAGTCCGACCGGCGCCGGGTCGACCTCGGGCGGGTCGGGCACCGGCGCGCGGCGCTCCTGCGTCGTCGTCATCTCAGACCACCGTCTCGTAGCTCGCGAGGACGCCGCGCACGTCGCCCATCCAGGTGCTCCACAGGCCCGTGACCAGCAGCACGCCGAAGACCACGAGCGCGACCCCGCCGAGGCGCGACAGCAGCACGTGGTGGCGCCGGAGCAGGCCGAGCACCCGCTGGGAGCGCCCGAGGCCGACCGCCACCAGCACGAAGGGCAGCCCGAGGCCCAGGCAGTACGCGAAGGTGAGCAGCGCGCCCCGGGAGGCCGTGCCGGCGTCGGTGGCGAGCGTCAGCACCACGGCGAGGGTCGGGCCGATGCAGGGGGTCCAGCCCAGCCCGAAGACGACGCCGAGCAGCGGGGCACCGGCCAGCCCGGCGGCGGGCCGCCAGCGCACCCGCGCCTCGCCCCGGGCCCCGGGCACGACGCCGAGGAAGACCAGGCCCATGGCGATGACGACGACGCCCAGCCAGCGCGACAGCGACACCTCGTTGGCCTGCAGGAGCGCACCGAACGACCCGAACAGCGAGCCGAGCGCGACGAAGACGGCCGTGAAGCCGAGCACGAAGAGCACGGCCCCGAGCACCACCCGGCTGCGGCGCTGCTGCTCCAGCTCGACGCCGCGCAGCCCCGTCACGTACCCGAGGTAGCCCGGCACCAGGGGCAGGACGCACGGGGAGGCGAAGCTCACCGCGCCCGCCACCGCGGCGACCAGCACCGCGAGGAGCAGGGGCCCGGTGGCCGCCGTCCCCTGGAACAGCTCGGCAGCGCTCACGCGGCTCCGCTCGAGCCCTGGACGTCGGCGATCAGACCGCGGAGCACGCTCTCCTCGGCGCGGCCGACGATGCGCGCCGCGGGGCGGCCCTCGGTGTCGAGGATCACGGTCGAGGGCACCGCCTGCGGCGGGATCGTGCCCCGCAGCGCGAGCACGGCCTGGCCGCTCTCGGCGTCGAGCAGGCTCGGGTACGGGATCGCGAACTTCTGCTCGAAGGTGCGGGCGCGGTCCAGCCGGTCCTCGGTGTTGATGCCGAGGAACTGCACGTCCGGTGAGTCCGCCGCGATCGCGGCGAGGTCGGGGGCCTCGGTGCGGCAGGGGGCGCAGTCGGCGTACCAGACGTTGAGGACCACGACCCGCCCGCGCCAGGCGGCGACGTCGGCGGTGTCGCCGTGGGTCGTCTCGCCGCTGAGGACGACCGGGTCGCCGCGCTCGGCCGGCGCGAGGGCCCGGAAGGCGCCGTCACCACCGACGTAGCCCTGCTGGTTGCCGGTGTCGGTGCCGGTCGCGCCGAGCTCCGGGGTGCAGGCCGCCAGCACCGCGACGGGCAGGAGACCGGCCCCGGCCAGGAGGGCGCGCCGGCTGAGGGGGCTGCGGGGGTCCACCGGGCTCACGCGGCACCTGCGGTGTCGACCGCGCCCGGCAGCAGCGAGGCGGCGGGCTCGCGGTAGTCCACCCCCACCAGGGCCGTGCCGTCGAAGCGGAGGGTGGTGAGGCTGGCGAGGGTGCACTCGCGCCTGCGAGGGTCGTGCCAGAGGCGACGGCCCTCGGCGCGGCGGCGGGCGGAGTAGATCGGCAGCTGGTGGGCCACCAGCACCGTCTCGTGGCCGGCGTTGCGCTGCGAGGCCTCGCGGGCGACGGCGAGGACGCGGTCGGCCTGCTCGGCGTAGGGCTCCCCCCAGGAGGGGCGCAGCGGGTTGCGCAGCGCCCACCAGTGCCGCGGGCGGGTCAGCGCGCCGTCGCCGACGCCGAAGGTCAGGCCCTCGAAGTGGTTCGCGGCCTCGACCAGCCGCTCGTCGGTGCCGACCTGCAGCCCGAAGGCCGAGCCCACGGGGGCCGCGGTCTCCTGGGCGCGCTGCAGGGGCGAGGCGACGACCTCCACCACGTCGGCGCCCTCGGCGGTGAGGGTGTCGGCGACCAGCTGCGCCATGGCGTGCCCGCGCTCGGACAGGTGGTAACCCGGCAGGCGCCCGTAGAGCACGCGCGCGGGGTTGTGCACCTCGCCGTGGCGCAGCAGGTGGACGGCGGTCAGGGCCATGCCGCCAGCATCCCATCCGGACCTGGGTGCCGGTGCGGCCCGCGGCGGGGCTGCGCCCGACGTCACACCCGGCGTCACACCGAGAGGCTGACGACCCCCAGGTCGCGCGTGGAGCTGAGCGTCCCCCGGACGCCGGGGCCGCTGAAGCTGCCCGACGTCGGCGCGACGTCGGCGTAGTCGCGGCCGACGGCGACGGTCAGGTGGCCCGCACCGGCGCGCTTGTCGTTGCAGGGGTCGAAGGCCACCGCGACCGCGCCCAGGCGGCCGTCGGCGAGGTTGCCCGGGACCACGACGTCGACCCAGGCGTGCGTGCCGCCCTGGCCGATGAGGTGCCCCGACACGTAGCGCGTGGGGATCCCGAGGTGGCGCATCACGGCGATCATCACGTGCGCGTAGTCCTGGCAGACCCCGACGCCGCCCGCGAGCGCCTCCGCGGCGGTGGTGCGCGTCGTCGTCGTCCCGTTGCGGTAGGTGAAGGCGGCGTGGACGGCGGAGCAGACGCGCTCGGCGGTCTCGAGGGGGTTCTCGGGGCGGCGCAGCGACTCGGCCAGCTCGACGACCGCGGCGTCGGCGGTGGTCAGCGGGGTGGCGCTGAGCAGGCGGGTGTCGCGCAGGCGCGCCCAGGGGAGCTCGACGGCGCCGGAGCCGACGACGCGCTCGAGCACGGCGGCGAGGCGGAACTCGACGTGGTCGGTGACGCGGGGGGCGTGGACGTCGGTCGTCTCGTTGCCCCAGCGGTCGCGGCGGTCGGTGCGGCGGTGGCGGCGCGCGGGCACGCCGGAGACGGTCAGGGTGGCCAGGCGGCGGTGGACGTCGCCGTGGCGGGCCGGCGGCATGACGACCAGGCGGTGGCGCAGGTCGTCCACGGGGGCGTCGTAGGTGTACCGGAAGGTCTGCTCCAGCCGGTAGGTGACCCTCGCGGCGGCGTCGAGCTCGGCGGTGCGAGCGGCGAGCAGGGGGGCGCTGAGCGCGTCGAGCATCACAGGAGGGCTCCCTCAGCAGCGCTGCCGGGAACCCGTCGCACGGTGACGAGCGGGTCCATGGGCAGATGCTGCACGTCTGGCGTTTCCGCGGTGTTGCGCCGGGCCGCCCGGCACGTTGCACATCGGCGGACCGGCCCTCCTGCTTGAGCCGGACGGGTGAGCGGCAGCGGCGGCGCCCCTCGCCGGGGGCGCCGCGACCTCAGCGCCCCTCGCCGGGGGGCGCCGCGACCTCAGCGCCCCTGGGCCCTCGCCGCCGCGCGCGCCGCGAGGGGGAGCGCGCCCAGGACGACGCCGACGGCCTCGTCGTCGTGGCTGGCCGAGCAGAACCACGACTCGTAGCACGACGGCGGCAGGTGCACCCCGGCGTCGAGCATCGCGTGGAAGAAGGCGGCGAAGGCGCCGGCGTCCTGGGTCCTGGCGGTGTCGTAGTCGACGACGTCGACGTCGGTGAAGAAGACGCTGAACATGCTCCCGGCGACGCCGAGGGTGTGCGGCACGCCCTCGGCGGCCAGCGCGGCGGACGCGGCGCCGCGGACCTCGGCGGCGACGGCGTCGACGCGCTCGTAGACCTCCGGCGTGCACAGCTGCAGCGTGGTCAGACCGGCGGCGGCGGCGACGGGGTTCCCCGAGAGGGTGCCCGCCTGGTAGACGGGACCGGCGGGGGCGAGGTGGGCCATGACGTCGGCGCGGCCGCCGAACGCGGCGACGGGGAAGCCGCCGCCCATGACCTTGCCGAAGGTGAACAGGTCGGGCGAGCGCAGCTCCCCGTCCACGTCCTGGGCGCCCTCGAGCCCGTACCAGCCGGCGCGGGACAGGCGGAAGCCCGTCATGACCTCGTCGCTGATCAGCAGCGCACCGGCGCGGCGGGTCTCGCGCAGCAGCGCGGCCGTCCACCCCGGGGCGGGCGGCACGACGCCCATGTTGCCGGCGGCGGCCTCGGTGATCACGCAGGCGATGCGGTCGCCGTGGGCGGCGAACGCCTCCTCCAGCGCCGCGACGTCGTTGAAGGGCAGCACGAGGGTCTCGGCGGCGCTCTCGCGGGTCACGCCGGGGGTGTCCGGCAGGGCGAAGGTGGCCAGCCCGGAGCCCGCCGAGGCCAGCAGGGCGTCGACGTGGCCGTGGTAGCAGCCGGCGAACTTCACCACGAGCGGGCGGCCGGTGAACCCGCGGGCCAGGCGGATGGCGCTCATCGTGGCCTCGGTGCCGGAGCTGACCAGGCGCACCTGCTCCAGCGGCTCGACGCGGGAGACCAGCTCCTCCGCCAGGAGCACCTCGCCCTCGCTGGGGGTGCCGAAGGAGAACCCCTTCGCGGCGGCCTCGCGCACGGCGTCGAGGACGGCGGGGTGGGTGTGGCCCAGGATCATCGGGCCCCAGGAGCCCACGAGGTCGACGCGGCGCACGCCGTCGGCGTCGGTGAGCCACGGCCCCTGCGCCGAGGCCGTGAAGCGGGGCGTGCCGCCCACCGCGCGGAAGGCGCGCACCGGCGAGTTCACCCCGCCGGGCAGGACGGCGCTGGCGCGCTCGAACAGCGCCGCGGAGGCGGGGGCGGGGGTGAGGTCGGTGGGGCGCTCGGTGGTGCTCACCGGCCCATCCTCGCCGCTGGCCGCGGGAGCCACCCGTCCGGCACCCGCCGCGGCCCGCGCCGCCGCCCCGCGCGTCCCGCCCGTCGTCCCGCCCCACCGGCCCGCCTCCCCTAGCGTGGTCCCGTGGGCCTGCTCCTCGCCGCGCTCGGCCTGGGCCTCGCGGGGCTCGACCCCGCCGGAGCGCTGATCGCGGCCGCCGCGCTGGCGGCGGGCACCCGGGCCCGTCCCGTGGTGGCCTTCGGCGTCCTCGTCGTGGTGCTGACGGCGCTCCTCGGGACGACCCTGTCCCTCACGGTCGGCGCCGGGCTCGCCGACGTCGACTGGGCCGGCGCGGTCCCCGGGGGCCCGGTCACGGCCGTGCTCGAGGCGCTGGCCGGCCTCGCGGCCCTCGCGTGGGCGTTGGTGCGCCTGCGCCGTCCGCCGGGCGACCCGTCCGCGGAGGCCCCGCGGCGGCGCACCCCCGGCACGCGCAGCGGTGCGGGGCTGCTGGGCGTCGGGGTGCTCTTCACCGCCGGCGCCGTCCTCGACCCCTCCTACGTCGGGCTCGTGGTCCTGGCGGGGCGCGGCGAGCCGTGGTGGGAGGTGCTGGCGGCCCACACCACCTGGTCGGCGGTCAGCCAGGCACCGCTGCTGGTGCTGGTGGTCGCCGTGGCCCGCGGGGGCCACGAGCGCGCCACCGCCCTGTTCACCCGCTGGTGGGGGCGGGCCCGCCCCGTCGTGCGCCACGTCGTCACGGGCGCGCTGGCGGTCGTCGGGCTCGGGCTGCTGCTCGACGCCGGCTGGTACGCCGCCACCGGCGCGTTCCTGGTGCTCGACCCCGGCGCGTGACCCGGCCCCCGGGGCCGGGGAGCGGTCAGAGGCGGGGCGCTCCCGGCAGCAGGGGGTGGACGGCGCGCGCGAGGCGGTCGCTCCACGCGGTCGCCGGGCCGTCCGGCGGGGTGCGCCGCGCCGCGCCCCGGGTCACGAGGGCCCAGGTGCCGGCGACGCCCGCGTCCAGCAGCGCGAGCCGGGCCCGCGGGCGGTCGCTCGCGGCGAGCCCCACCGCGGTGAGGGCGTGCACGGCGTCGACCCAGGCGCCGTCGGCCAGCACCGCGCGCGACGGGGCGAGGCCCGTGACGGCGGCCTGGACGAGGTGGCGCCCGCCCAGCACGCGGGTGACGACGACGGTGCGCCGGTCGGGGGCGCGCTCGCCGACCGCGGCGAGCACCCGGCGGGGCGCCAGCAGCAGGGCCAGCCCCCAGGTGCCGCGGGCGAGCTCGAGCGGGCGGGTCCGCGCCCAGGAGGCGGAGGGGCTCACCGGCGGCGGACGAGCGCGCGGACGCCGGCCACGGCGCCCGCGGCCGCTCCCGCCGCCAGCGCGACGGTGCCGACGAGGTCGACCGAGCGGCGCCGCTGCTGCAGCCACACCTGCGGGCTGGTGCTCCACGACCGGTCGTCGAACTCGCCGTGGGCGCCCAGGTCCCCGGGGACCGGCTCGTCGAGGTAGTCCCCCGTCATCGTCGAGGCGGGCTGGTCGGTCTGCTGCCCCGAGATCCCGGTGCGGGCCAGGTACCTGTCGACGAACCACGGCGCCAGCCAGCTGCCGAGCACCGTGTAGACGGTCGACTCCCCCACCCAGGTGCGCGCGCGCGGGTGGTCGATGACGTGCCCGACCACGGCGGCGCACGCCTCGGGCTGCCAGATCGGCGCCACGGGCTGGGGGTGCTTCGGCATGGTGGTGCGCACCCACGTGAACTGCGTGGTGTTCATCCCGGGCATGTGCACCACGGAGACCTTCACGCGGCTGCCCTCGGCGCGCAGCTCGGTCAGCACCGAGTCGGTGAAGCCGGCGACGGCGTGCTTGGCGCCGCAGTACGCCGCCTGCAGCGGGATCCCGCGGTAGGCCAGCGCCGACCCGACCTGCAGCACGTGGCCGCGGTCGCGGGGGCGCATCAGCCGCAGGGCGGCGCGGGTGCCGTTCACCTGCCCGAAGTAGGTGACCGCGGTGGCTCGCTCGAAGTCGTCGGGGTCGGTGTCGACGAACGGCGCGAAGACGCTGGCCATGGCGTTGTTGACCCAGACCTCGACGGGGCCGAGCTCGGCCTCGACGCGGTCGGCCGCGGCCTCGACCTGCTCGCGGTCGGCGACGTCGCAGACCACGCCGAGCCCCCGCCGGCCCGCCTCGGCGACCTCGCGGACGGCGCCGGCCAGCTGCTCCGGGTCGCGGGCCAGCACCGCGACGTCCCAGCCGCGTGCCGCCAGGTCGCGCACCACGGCGCGGCCGAACCCCGCGGAGCCCCCGGTGACCACGGCGGTGCCGCGCCGGGAGGGTGCGGCACCGCCGGCGAGGAGCTGGGGGACGGAGCCCGGCGCGCTGGAGCTGCTCATGCCCCGATCCTCACCGGGCCGGGGCCGGAGCGCTCGTCAGGCGAGGATGGCCTTGGTCACCGCCACCTGCTCGGTGAGCACGCCGCTGATGATCCCCTGCGTCTCGTTGATCTCCTCGACGGCGCGGGTGATCTCCTCCAGCGCCGAGGTCACGGCCTCCACCTGGGTCTGGATGGCGCCCACCTGGGCGTCCACGTCGGCGGTGGCGCGGGCGGTCTCGCTGGCGAGCTCCTTGACCTCGTGGGCGACGACGGCGAAGCCGCGGCCCGCCTCACCGGCGCGGGCGGCCTCGATGGTCGCGTTCAGCGCCAGCAGGTTGGTCTGCGAGGCGATGCCGGAGATCAGGGCCACCACCTTGGAGATGGCCTCCGACGACTGCGCCAGTCCCGCCACCTGCTCGTTGGCCGAGACCGCCAGCGCGGCGCCCTGCTGGGCCACCGCGGTGGCGGAGCTGACGTTGCGCTCCACCTCGCCGATCGACGAGGTCAGCGCGTGCGCGGCGCTGGCCAGCGACTCCGAGGCGGCGATCCGCTCCAGGCCCTGTGCCAGCAGGTAGCCCGCGTTGCGCAGGGCCTCCTCGCGGCCGGGGGAGAGCGGGCGGTCGTCGCCCTTGAAGAAGTCGAGCGTGCCGACCACCTCACCGCCGACGAGCACGGGCAGGCACACCCCCGCCCTGACCCCGGCGCGGGTGGCGGCCGGGGCGCGCACGCAGTCGGTCACACGGCCCAGGTCGGGCACGAAGACCAGGTCGCGCGCGGCCCACGCCCGGCCCGCGAGGCCCACGCCCTCGGCGAAGGTGGCGCTGGCGGTGACGCGGCGGAACTCCTCACCGGCGCTCCCGGACTCCTGGACGAAGCGCAGCACCGGCCGCGCGGAGGTGCGGTCGACCCTCCAGTACGAGGCGTAGCTCCAGCCGAAGCGGGTGCGGATGGTGTCGAGGACCTCCGACAGGGCGTCCTCGGTGCTGCGGGCACCGCTCAGGGCGCGCAGCACCGCGCTGGAGGCGGCCACGTCCTGGGTGATCTCGGCGGCGTCCTGCGCGCTGCGCACCCTCTGGAGGGCCTGCGAGACGAGCACGCCGACGGCGCGCAGGGTGGACATCCGCTGCGGGGACAGGGAGACGGTCTCGGTGGTGAAGAAGTCCATCGTGCCGACGGTGCGGATCCCGGTGGCGTCCGACGCGGTGATGGGGAAGCACACGCCCGAGCGCACCCCCGCCCTGGTGGCCGCGGGAGCGCGCACGCAGTCAGTCACCTGGCCGAGGTCGGGCACGAAGACGGTGTCGCCGGACGCCCAGGCCCGGCCCGACAGGCCCGTTCCGCGCGCGAAGGTCGCCGCCAGGGTGGCCTCGCGGAACTCGCTGTTGACCTCGCCGGACTCCCGGGCGAAGCGCAGCACGGGCTGCGCGGCTCCCGTCTCGTGCAGCTCCCAGTACGAGCCGTAGGCCCAGCCGAAGCGGTCGCGCACGAGCGCGAGAGCGGTGTCGACGGCCTCGGCCGTGGTGGTGGCGAGGGCTAGCGCGGTGACGAGGTCGGTGGTCGCCGAGACGTTCTGCTCGGCCTCCAGCGACAGCACCAGGGCGCGCTCGGCGGCGTCTCTGGTGGCGGTGCGGTGCGACTTCACGGGTGGTGGCCCCACAGTGCTCGAGGGCTGCGTCCCCGCGAGGGGGACGTTGACGAGTGGGTGATCGTCAGGACCGGGCCCCACCTGGAGTGTCGCGCGCGATCTTCTTCGTGGGGCGGCTCCGAGGGCGCCGGGTCGGCTCAGGACGCGGTGACCCGCACCGCACGGGTGCGCACGAGGCCGTAGGGGTCGACGTAGTACTCGCGGCGCACCGGTGCGCTCTGCGCCGCAGGGGTCGCGGGCACGTCGCGGCAGTGGCGGCAGAAGTAGCTGACGTGGCCGGCCGACCACTGCTGCACCCACCCGCTCACGCGGGACAGCGGGGCGGACCGCCGGCACGACCGGCACTGGAACCACTGCATCGTGGCCTCCTCGTACTCCCCGCACTGCCGCTGCAGCCGCTCCTAGACCGGCGCGGTGCGGTGCCGGTGGCATTCTGGCAGCGGTGGACGATCGGCGACACCGCAGGTGGGGGGCCTTTTTGCAGTGTCCCTCCCGGGGGAGACTGGGGGTGTGGACGACGTGGTTGACGAGGACGGCGCAGCGCCCGCGGGCCGGGGCCGCGACGAGGACTGGGTGCGCCGCCGCCGCGAGGCCGCGGGCGCCCAGGCCGACCGCCTCGCGCGCGCAGAGGCCGCCGAGACGGCGCGGGCGCGCGAGCAGGTCGCCGGCTTCGTCGCGAGGGCGCGTGCTGCCGGGCTGCCCACCGAGGAGCTGCGCGCCGTCGACGCCGCCGGAACCCGCTACCGCACGGGGGTCAGCGGCTGGGTGCTGCGCCGCGACGGGCGCGCCGGGGTCGGCGAGGACGGCGCGTTCTACCTGCTGGCGGTGCCGCTGAGCGGCGCCGAGAAGCTGGGGGCGCGGCTGCGCGGGGTGCGCCTGCAGCCGAGCGACCCGCCGCTGGTGTGGGGCCGCGGGGGCCGGGACGGCGACTCGATCGCGCTCCAGGAGCTGCTCGACCGGCGCCTCCACGCCGGTCGACCCCGATGACCCCCGGTCACTCCCGGCGACAGCCGGTGGCGCTGGGTCGCGTCTTGACGCGGAACGCCGGCGACGATCACCGGGCGCGACCTACAGTCACCGCGTGACCCGCTCCGACCGCACCCCCCGCGTCCCGCGCATCCCGCGCGTCCGCCGTGCGCGCAGCCAGGAGAGCACCGGCGTCGGCTCCGGCCCGGCCGTCGAGCTGCCGCCCACCCGCCTCGCCAGCGTGCCCAGCCGCGGCGCCCACGCCCTCGAGGTGGTGCAGCAGCCGCTGCCCGGGCACCTCTTCCTCGACCCGGACGTCCCCGCCGACGAGGTCCTGCACCTCACCTGCGGTGCGTGGACCGGCCGCGCCAGCCACGTCTGGACGGGTGTCGGCTGGGCCCGCCTGCTGCCCGGCCCCGTCGCCGTCGTCCCCACCGCGCGCCCCCGCACCGGCTGACCGGCGGTGGCCCGCTGGCCAGGGCGGTCGACTTCGTCGCAACGCGTGCCGCAGCGGTGACCCGGAGTTAGTGTCGTCGGGTGGAAGCAGCGGAGACCCTGCCGTTCGCCGTCCCCCTCCCGCCGCCCGCCGGGCAGTCGGGGCTCGCGTCACCGACGGGACGCCGCACGCCCACCGACACCGAGGCGAAGGCGCTGGCTTCGGCCGTGCGCCTGCGGATCCTGCGGATGTGCGCCGACACCCCGATGACCAACGCGGCCATCGCCGAGCGGCTCGGCCTCAACGCCGCCACCGCCCTGCACCACGTGCGCACGCTGGTGGGGTCCGGCTTCCTCGAGCCGATGCCGTCGACACGGGGTCGTCGCGGCGCCCGGAGCGTGCCCTACCGGGCCACGCGCAAGTCGTGGGTGCTCGACGAGCGCCGCTCGGCGCGGGCCATGGTCGAGGCGTTCACCCAGACCCTGCCGGTGCTGCTCGGCGACGACGACGCCTCCGACCGCACCTCGGTCCCCGGCGTGCCAGCGCTCCCGGACCCGGAGCTGCAGGTGGCCCGGCTCGGCCTCCGGTTGGACGACGACGGCCGGGCCGAGCTCCAGCGACGCCTCGACGAGGTGCTCGACGAGTTCGCCACCCGCGCCCCGACGCCCGACGGAGCCCCGGTCTCCCTGTTCCTCGCGCTGCACCGCGACCCCGACCGCGACTGACCCCCCACCCCGCCCGTGATCATGGGCGTCCGGTGCACCACGGGGCCGGGTCTGCCCCTGGCGGCGGTCAGCCCCCGGGCGGGCGCGTCACGTCGACCCAGCGGTCGCCGGTCAGCTCGCCGAGCTGCTCCGGGGTGAGCGGCACCGCCGACCGGCGGCTCCCGCCCGCGGGGAAGACCACGTCGAAGGCGCGCAGCGACTCGTCGCAGTGCACCACCAGCGGCTCCGGGTGGCCGAAGGGGCTGACGCCGCCCACCGGCTGGCCCGTCACCGCGTGCGCCTCCTCACCCGGCAGCATCCGGGGCTTGGCGCCGAAGCGGGCCTTGAACTTCGCGTTGTCGAGGCGGGCGTCACCGCGGGCGACCACCAGCACCACGCGCTCCCCGGCGCGCAGCGCCAGCGTCTTGGCGATCTGCCCGGGCTCGACGCCCAGCGCGTCGGCTGCGGCCTGGACGGTGGGGGTGTCGACGTCGGGCTCGACCACCCGCACCCCGGGGAGGTGCTCGTCGAGGAAGGCCTGCACGCGCTCGGTGCTCACGCCGCCATCCTGGCCCAGCCGTCATGCCCCGGCCGTCCTGGGCGAGGTCCGCGGCCGCCGGTAGCGTGGCGATCATGACGACGGTGTCTGGTCCCCGGGTCGCTGTCGACTGGTTCGCGCCGGTCCTGGGCATGGACGGCTTCGTCGACTACTCCACCCGGCTCGCGCGCGGTCTGGCGGCTGCCACCCCGACGACCGCGTTCTCGCCGGACCACCCGCGGTGGGCGCCGGAGGTGCTCGAGGACGTCGCCGCCGTCGAGCGGGTGACCGTGGCCGAGGCCACGAGCCGCACCGAGCGGACCGCGCACTGGTACGACGACGAGCTGCCCCGCGCGCTGGAGCACGCCGCTGACGACATCGACGTCGTGTGGGCCCCGGCGTTCTTCCTGCCCGACCCGTCGCCCGTCCCGCGGGTGCTCACCGCGCACGACCTGGCCTTCGTGCACCACCCCGACCGCTTCAGCCCCGAGAACCGGGCGCTCTACGTCGACCGCGGACGGCCCGACGCCGAGCGCGCCGACGCCGTGCTCGCCATCTCCGAGAGCACCGCCCGCGACGTCGTCGAGCTGTGGGGGGTCGACCCGGCGCGCGTCGTCGTCACGCTGCTGGGTCCCACCGTCGAGGTCGGCGACGTCGACCGCGAAGCCTCCCGCGCCCGCGCCGTGCAGCGCCTCGGCCTGCCCGCGGGCGGCCGGTTCGTCGTCGCGGTGAGCCCCACCCACTGGCGCAAGAACCTGCGCCTGGTGGTCCGCGAGCACCAGCTGCTCCCCGTGGACCTGCGACGAGAGCTGCCGCTCGTGCTCGTCAACGCCGACGAGCCGCAGACGCACCAGATCCTCGGCGAGGAGGGCCGTGACGCCGTGGTCGTCCTCGGGCGGGTCGACGACGACGCGCTCCGCGACCTCGTGGCGGGCGCGGTGGCGCTGCTGCACGGCTCGTCGCTGGAGGGGTTCGGGCTGCCTGCGCTCAACGCGATGGCGCTCGGCACCCCGCTCGTCGCCAACGACGCGCCGTCGCTGTCGGAGGTGGGAGCGGGGGCTGCGAGGTTCGTGCACATCGACGAGCGGGGCTCGATGGCCGCGGCGGTGGCCGAGATCGCGCAGGACGGCGCCCTCGCGGCGCGGCTCTCCGCAGCCGGGCTCCGGCGCGCTGCGGACTTCGACTGGGCGACGACGACGGCGCGGACCCTCACCACGCTGCGCGACGTCGCCGCGGGCTCGCTCCCCAGCCTCTCCGTCGCGGCCGGGCGTCAGCCGGCGGGGGAGTCGTAGTGGCGCGACTGGTGGACGAAGGCCCGGTACCCGCCCCAGAACACCAGCGGCCCTACCAGGAGTGACGAGTACGCGGCCCACGCCGGGAGCAGCAGCTCGTCGGTGCGGCCGAGCAGCGCCGTGGCGGGCAGGTAGGCGATGAACGCCAGCGGCAGCACGAACGTCAGCGCCAGCGACCCCACCGTGCCGAACACGCCCAGCGGGTAGGGGCCGAAGTCGGCGAAGGTCGTGTCGACCGTCACCTTCAGCGACCACGTGGCGCGCAGCCGGAAGCTCAGCGAGCTCAGCGCGAACTGCACCCCGGCCTCCACCAGGCCCCCGGCGAGGATCGCCAGCACGAGCAGCACCACGGCGCCGGCGGTCCACTCCACCGGGGCGAGGCGCGCGGCGACGACGAGCACCACGACGCCCAGCGAGAGGTCACCGAGCGAGCCGGGGTTGAACCGCCAGGCCAGCATCTGCAGGAAGGGGCTGACCGGGCGCAGGAGCAGCCGGTCGTAGTCGCCCTCGTTGATGAGGAAGTCGATGGCCGAGTGCTGCCCGAACGGCACGGTGCACACCGCGTGGGCGCACAGGCGCATCGCGAAGAGCAGCGCCACCTCGCCGAAACCCCATCCCCCGACCTGCTCGAACCGGTGCAGCAGCACACCCACGAACAGCAGCTGGGACCCCTGCAGCGCCACCGAGCCGAGCGCGGTGTTGAGGAGGTTGCTGCGGTAGGCGAACACCACCCGCAGCGACGTCGCCATCAGCACCCACCAGGCGCGCAGCGGCGAGACCTCCCGCAGCTGCGGCCGCCAGGGCTCGCGCGCAGCCGTGCCGGCCGCCCCGTCAGCCGGCGGCTCAGCCACCCTGCACCACCACCCGGTGCAGCGCCCGCGACCAGACCAGCTGCGCGAGCAGTGCCAGCAGCACCACCCAGAGCGCCTGGACGGCGACGGCTCCGACGGCGTCCCACCCGCGGACGGTGCCGAAGTACACCGACAGCGGCGTGAAGACCTGCGCCTGGAACGGCAGCCACTCCAGGGTGCCGCGCAGCCACCCCGGCATGAACCACAGCGGGATGAGCGCACCGGAGGCGAACTGCGCCACCGCCCGGTAGACCATCAGCGCGCCGCCCACCTCCAGCGTCCAGAAGGCGGTCATCGCCACGACGAGGTTGCACAGCAGCGCCACGGCGACGCCGAGGACGGTGCTCACCGCGAAGGCGAGCAGCCCCAGCACCCCGCCGGCGGGCGCCTGCAGAGCGCCGATGACGAGCGCGAGCAGCACCGCCAGGACGCAGCGGGGCACGGCAGCCGCCGTCGTCCCCACCTGCTGGGCGAGCGTCTGCGGCACCAGGCCCACCGGCCGCAGCAGGTCGACGGCGATGCGCCCCTGGCGCACCCGCACCTCCAGGCTCGACCGCCAGAACGGGTTGAGCACGTTGGTGAACACCGCGCCCAGCACGGCGTAGGCGACCGCCGTCGAGCGGTCGACGCCCACCACCTCCGGCGTACTGCCGTACACCGCTCGCCACACCAGGATGACGAGCACCACCCGCACGAGGACGGCGACCCCGCTGACCAGCACCTCGCTGCGCACGGCGAGGGCGCTGCGCACCGACTGGCGACCGATCGCGACCAGGGCCCGGGCCTGCGCCGCCAGGTGGCCCGCCGGCGCCGCCGTCGTCGCGCCCGTCGTGCTCGTCGCCACCGGCCCCGTCACGCGCGGACCCGGCCGGAGCTGTAGATCTCCGCGATGACGGCCTCGAGGTCGGGGTCGGTGACGTCCAGGTCGACCACCTCGTGCTCAGCGGTGACCGCGGCGACGACGGCGGGGGTGGGCGTCTGCGCGGGGTCGAACCGGAACACCACCACGCGGGCGGTGTCGCGCGCGCTGCGCGGGCGCTCGACCACGGTCGTGCCCGGGGGAGCGACCAGGGGCCCGTCGTCCTCGCGGGCGAGCGTGACCACGAGGTCGCGGTAGGGCACGTACCGCCGCCTCAGAGCGGCGAGGTCGCCGTCGTAGAGCACCTGCCCGTGGTCGATGAGCAGCACGCGGCGGCACAGCCGCTCGACGTCGACGAGGTCGTGCGTGGTGAGCACCACCGTGGTGCCGTCGACCGCGTTGGTCTCGGCGACGAACTCGCGGATGCGCGCCTTGGCGACGACGTCCAGGCCCACCGTCGGCTCGTCGAGGTACAGCAGGGGAGGGCCGTAGAGCATCGCGGCGGTGAGGTCGCCGCGCATGCGCTGTCCCAGCGACAGGCCGCGCACCGGGGTGTCGAGGAACTCGTGCAGGTCGAGCAGCTCGGTGAAGCGGCCCAGCGCGCGCTGGTAGTCGGGCTGGTCGAGGCCGTAGAGCTTCGCGACCAGCTCGAAGGAGTCACGCAGGGGCAGGTCGTGCCAGAGCTGCGTGCGCTGGCCGAAGACGACGCCGATGCCGCGGGCGTTGCGGGTGCGGTCCCTCCACGGCACGCGGCCGTCGACCTCGACGGTGCCGGCGGTGGGCACGAGCACGCCGGTGAGCATCTTGATGGTGGTCGACTTGCCGGCGCCGTTGGGCCCGAGGTAGCCGACCAGCTCCCCGCGGTCGACGGTGAAGCTGACGCCGTCGACGGCGCGGGTGGTGACGCGCTCCCGGGTCAGCAGCGACCGCACGCCCGCCAGCGGCCCGGTCCTGCGGACGGGCCGGGTGAACTCCTTGACGAGCCCCTCGGCCCGGATCATCGGCTGCGCCGTCGCACCCACCTCCGCCCGCCCCTACCGTGATCATGGACCCTGCGAACACCATCCCCCGTGATCATGGACTTCAGGAACGCCACGTGTTCGCGAAGTCCATGATCACGGTGGGGGGTGTACGTGGAGTCCATGATCACGGTGGGGGTGGTCAGGCGCGGATGACCTCGGCGACGCGGCGCTCGCGGGCCGCCTCGTACGCCGCCAGGATCGTGCCGAGCACCGCGACGCCCTCGACCTCGGTGTGGATCGGCCGGGTGCCGGTGAGCAGGCAGTCGGCGAACGCCGCGATCTCCGCGGAGAACGTGTCGACGCTCTCGAACTCCTGGGTCTTGCTCGCCCCGTCGCGCAGGTCGTAGCGCAGCGACGTGCCGTCGGACGTCAGCGACCCGAGCTCGCCGACCACCGAGAACCGCTCCGTGCCCGGCGCCGCCGCGTACGCCCAGCTGGTGACCAGCTGGCCGACCACGCCGTTGTCGAACCGCACGAGCACCTGGGCGGAGTCCTCGCCCTCCATGAACTTCAGGCGGTGGGTCGACAGCATCGACACGACCTCGACGGGCACCCCGCCCGCGAGGTGGAGCATCAGGTACGTCGGGTGGTAGCCGGTGTCGATGAGCTCGCCACCGCCGCTGGTCGCGGCGTGGGCGCGCCAGCCCATGTTCTCGGGGTCGAAGTCGTTGAAGAAGCTGTCGGTGGTGCGCACCTCGTAGACCGTGCCGAGCACCCCCGACTCGATGACGGCCTTCGCCGTCGCCACGGCCGGCAGGAACAGCTGGTTGTGCGCGCACATCAGCGTCACGCCCGCCTCCTGCACCGCGGCCTGCACGCGCTGCGCCTCCTCGGGCGTCAGGCAGAGCGGCTTCTCGCAGAGCACGTGCTTGCCCGCGCGGGCCGCCGCGACGATGGCGTCGGCGTGCAGGTGGTGCGGCAGGCAGATGTCGACGGCGTCGACGTCCGCCGAGGCGATCATCTCGGCGTAGTCGGTGAAGTGCGGCACGCCGAGCTCCTCGCCGCGGGCGCGGGCGGTGGCCTCGAAGGCGTCCGCCACGGCGGCGACCGCGATGCGCCCCGCGGCGGCCTCGTAGCCGCGGATGTGGGCGGTGGCGATGCCGCCGCCGCCGATGAGCCCGACGCGGATCGGTGCGGTCGGGAGGGTCTGGCCGGTGGTCTGGGTGGTGGTCTGGCTGGTCTGGGTCGTCATGGCGGGGGCTCCTCGTCGAGCGGGGTGGACCGGGGGAGGGGGCATCAGTCGAGCGCCACGGAGCGCTGCTCGGCGGCGGCGCGGTTGGCCGCCACCACCAGGCGCGTGAGCTCGACGGCGCGGGCGGTGTTGTCGTCGGCGCGGGTGCCGGCGGTGATGTGGTCGACCCACTGGGCGAAGGCGCCGGGGGAGTCCTCCGGCACCGGGAGCTCGACCGGTGAGCCGCTCCCGCCGCCGTCCTGCTCGCCCGACCGGAACGCGGCGCCGGTGGCCGTGAGCCTCCGGGGGGTGTCGGTCCAGCTGACGGTGCCCTCGGTGCCGAAGACGTCGATGGTGAACGGGGTCGGGGAGGCGAAGCCCGCCTCGACGACGCCGATCGCCCCGCCCGGGTAGGAGGCGACGACGACGGCGTTGTCCTCGACGTCGCGCCCCGTGACCGCGGTGTACGTCGCGGTGACCCGCTCGGGCCGGGCCCCCAGCAGCAGCTGCACGAGGTACACGGGGTGGCACCCCAGGTCGGTGAGCGCCCCGCCGACGGACGGCGCGGGGTCGAAGAAGCGGTCCGGCAGCCAGCGGGTGACGGCGCCCTCGTGCGAGAGCCGCACCCGCGCGTACGTGACCCGCCCGAGGCGGCCGCTCTCCACGACGTCGCGGACGGCGGTGGTGTACCCCTCGTACAGCCGCGGCAGCGAGACGACGACGACCGCGCCGGTGCGCGACGCCTCGGCGAGGAGCTCCTCGCACTCGGCGACCGTCGGCGCCAGCAGCTTCTCGGTGAAGACGTGCTTGCCGGCGCGCACCGCCGCCCCGACGACCTCGTGGTGGGCGGCCGTGGAGGTGGTGACCGTGACGCCGTCGACGGGCCCGACCCCCTCCGCCCCGGCGTCGGACAGCAGCGCGGCGAGGTCCGGCTCGAACGGGACGCCCAGGCGCTCGGCGGCGGCGCGCCCGCGCTCGGCGTCGTCGTCCCAGACGGCCACCAGCTCGGTGCCGGGGTGCTTGACGACGGACTGCGCGTAGTCGTCGGCGTGGACGTGCCAGTAGCCGAGGACGGCTACGCGCAGTGATCGACTTGTCGGTGCGGAGAGCACGATGAGGATCCGTTTCAGCGTCGAAATGCGGACAGATCCACCCAAACAGACCTCCAACGATTCATCAAGTGGATGGAGGAAGGGTTACGGTGCGTGGAGTGCGAGGGCGCACGACGGCTCCTCGCCACCGGTACGACGACGTACAGGAGGATCGAGATGGTCGACTCGATCGCGCCCAGGACGGCCACCGCCGCCAGTGGCGCTGCGACCGCAGCACGCCCCACCCAGCCCGGCTCCACCGCGCCGCCCGGCAGCGCGCAGGCGCCACCCCCGCGCCGGCGACGGCCCGGTGGGACCACCCTGCGGGAGCGCCGCGCGCTCCGCCTCGGGCTGCTCTTCATCTCGCCGTGGGTCGTCGGCGTCATCGCCTTCGTGCTCTACCCGCTGGCCTACTCCGTGGTGATCAGCCTGACCCGGTACTCGGGCATGACGACGCCGGTGTGGGTCGGGCTCGACAACTACGTCACCGCCTTCCGCGACCCGCTCGTCGCGACCAGCGTCGGCAACACGCTCTACTACGTGCTGCTGGCGGTGCCGATCGGCCTCGTCGTCGCGATCGTCCTGGCGCTCGCCATGAACCGCGACGTCAAGGAGGTCGCCTGGTACCGCACCGCGCTGTACATCCCGTCGCTGGTGCCGGCCTTCGCGATGTCCTTCATCTTCGTGGTGTTCGTGAACCCCCAGTTCGGCGTGTTCAACCAGGTCCTGGGCCTGTTCGGGGCGGAGACCACCAACCTGCTCGGGGGCCCCACCAGCGCCAAGACCGTCATCGTGCTGATGGCCC
This sequence comes from Actinomycetales bacterium, assembly GCA_022701985.1. GTDB lineage: Bacteria > Actinomycetota > Actinomycetes > Actinomycetales > Quadrisphaeraceae > Quadrisphaera. Next base: position 7,605 of record JAKONK010000175.1, on the reverse strand, counting down.
AGCTGGCGGCCGGCAACGCCGCGCTGATCTTCCTGGCGGGCCTGCGCAACATCCCCGAGACGCTGTACGAGGCGGCGCGCATCGACGGCGCCGGCAAGGTGCGGCAGTTCTTCTCCCTCACCCTGCCGCTGCTCAGCCCGGTGATCCTCTTCAACCTCATCACGGGGATCTCGGCCGGCCTGCAGGTCTTCACCGAGGCGTACGTGCTCACCAACGGCGTCGGCGGCCCCGACAACGGGACGCTCTTCTACATGCTCTACCTGTACAAGAACGCCTTCAGCTACGCCTCGCTCGGCTACGCCTCCGCGCTCGCGGTGCTGCTGTTCGCCGCCGGCATGGCGCTCGCGGGCCTCGTGTACTGGCTCTCGCGCCGCTTCGTGAACTACGACGTGGCCGCGGGCTGAGGGGGACCAGATGGCACTCACCACGCCCTCCGCGCGCCCGTCGTCGGCCGGCGCGACCCCGCCGTCATCGTCGCGTCGGCACCGCAGCGCCGACGGGACCCGCCGCTCGTGGACCTCGTCGGTCCTGGCGCGGGTCGTCCTCGTCGCGCTCAGCCTGCTGTTCCTGCTGCCGCTGTACTGGATGGTCGCCTCGGCGCTGAAGTCCGGCCAGGAGCTCGCGCAGTACCCGCCCACGTGGTTCCCCACCGATCTGAACTGGGTCAACTTCCGCGACGCGGTCAACGCGATGCCGTTCTGGCAGTTCTTCCGCAACACCGTGGTCATCACCGTGCTGGCCACGGCCTTCGCCGTCGTCTCCAACTTCGTGGTGGCCTACGGCTTCGCCTGCCTCGACTGGCCGGGCCGCGACAAGGTCTTCTACGTCGTCCTGGCGACGCTGTTCCTGCCGTTCCCGATCACGCTGATCCCGATGTTCGACCTGTGGGCCAACCTCGGGGCGGTCAACACCTTCGTGCCGCTGGTGGTGCCCAACCTCTTCGCCAGCGCGTTCTTCACGTTCCTGCTGCGGCAGTTCCTGCTGCAGGTGCCCAAGGACATGCTCGACGCCGCCCGGCTCGACGGCGCGAGCGAGTGGCGCATCGCCTGGAAGCTCGTCTTCCCGACGGCGCTGCCCGCCGTCACCGCCGTCGCCATCTTCGCGGCCGTCGGCTCCTGGAACGACTTCCTCGGCCCGCTCATCTACCTGCAGGACCAGGACGTGCAGACCCTCTCCATCGGCCTGCAGGCGTTCCGCCAGACCAACCAGCAGGACATCCAGTTCAACCAGCTGATGGCGGCGTCGTTCCTCGTGATCGCGCCGCTCATCGTCCTGTTCTTCGTGTTCCAGCGGTACTTCATCCGCGGCATCACCCTGGGGGGCTTCAAGTGACCGGCACGACGGCGGGCATGAGCAGGCGCACCTTCCTGGCGGCGCTGGCTGCGGCGGGCGGCGCCGGGGCGCTCGCCGGCTGCGGCGGCGCGGCCTCCTCGCCGGGGACCATCCGCTACTGGGGCATCGCGGGCGAGTTCGCCTCCACCGAGGCCCAGATGCTGGAGGCCTTCGCGCAGACCGACGCCGGCAGGGCGGTGAGCATCGTCAAGAGCACGGTGCCCTCGAACGGCACGGGCGACGCCACCAGCGTCATCACCGCCGTGCGCGGGGGGACGGCGCCCGACGTCTGGTACATGGACAGGTTCAGCGCCGCCCAGTACGCGGCGCTGGGGCTGCTCGAGCCGATCGACGACATGATCACCCGCTTCGGCGGCGACGTCGAGGAGGTGCGCTCGCGCTACGTGGGGTTCGCCGTCGACGAGCTGACCTACGACGGGCAGCTGTACGGCGTGCCGACGGAGTGCGACACCCGAGGCCTCTACTACAACAAGGGGCTCCTGCGGGACAACGGCATCGACCCCGACGAGCTCGACCCGTCCAACGGGCCGCCGACCCTGCAGCGGGTCCTCGAGATCAGCGACCAGGTCACCAAGAGGAACGGCCGCGGCGACTACACCCAGATGGGCCTGATCCCGTGGGACGCCGAGGGGTGGGGCATCACCTGGGCCATGGGGTGGGGAGCCCGGTTCTTCGACGACGCCAGCTGCAGCCTCGACCTCACCTCGGAGCCGGTGCTCGAGGCGTACGAGTTCCTCTACGACGAGGCGCGCCGCCTGGACTTCCCGCGGGTCGACGCGTTCAAGGCGACCTACGAGCCGCCCAACCACCCGCCGGCGCAGACGTCCTTCTACGGCGGTCAGCAGGGCTTCATCATCTCGACCAACACCTACCAGCAGTCGATGCGCAAGTACGTGCCCGACCTCGAGTTCGGCGCCACCTACCTGCCGCTGCCGGAGGCGGGGGCGGAGCCCTACACCTGGTCGGGCGGGTTCGCGCTGGTGTGCCCGAAGGGCTCCTCGCTGTCGCGGGAGGTGTGGGACTTCATGTCCTTCTACACCAGCGCGCAGTCGCAGGCGATCTACGTGCCGCAGACCTTCACGCAGCCCACCAACCTCGAGCTGGTGCAGTCGCGGAGCCTCCCGGTGCTGCAGCAGGAGCTGTCCTTCTTCGTCTCGCAGCAGGAGTTCACGCAGTCCCGGCCCCCCATCCCGGTGGGCCAGCTGTGGTGGGACTCGATGTCCGCGGCGCAGGAGAACGTCAAGCTCGGCTCCCGCGACGCCCGGACCGCGCTCGAGGCGGCGCAGGCGCGGGTGGCGCCGCAGATGGACCTCTACTGCCCCTTCACGATGCCCTCGGGCTACGGCCAGCCAGCCAGCACCTGACCCCTCCGACCGTGATCATGGGATCCGTGCGCAGGTCTGTGCACAGATCCCATGATCACGGGGGGAGGGGTCGTACCCTCGCGCGTGCCCTCTGCGCGTCGACCCGCCACCGTCCGGGGCCGGGCGTCGCGCCGGCTGGCCAGCACCCTCGTCGCGGGGGCGGTCGTCGCCGGGCTCGCGGTGCTCGCCGGCGCAGGGGCGGCGGCCTTCGCCGCCGGCTGGCTGGTGGTGGCCGCCGTCGTCCTGCTGCGCGACCTGCGCCTCATCCGGCACCTCGACGCCGCGGCCACCGCCGTGCACGCGACCCGCGACGACCCGTCGCGCCCGGCCAGCCGCTCGGCGCTGCTGCTCGCCTGCCTCGCGAGCCTGGTGGGGGTGGCGGGGCTGCTCGTGCAGGCGAGCAGCGCGAGGGGCCCGGAGCAGGACGTGCTCGCCGGTCTCGGTCTGCTCACCGTCGCGGCGTCCTGGCTCGTGGTGCACACGACCTCGTGCCTGCACTACGCCTGGCTGTACTACGACGGCGAGCCGGGCGGCATCCAGTTCGAGGGCGGTCCGCCGTGCTACCTCGACTTCGCCTACGTGGCCTTCTCCGTCGGCATGACGTACCAGGTGTCCGACACCGCCCTGGCGTCGACGGCGATGCGCGGTGCGGCGCTGCGGCACGCGCTGCTGTCGTTCGTGCTGGGCGCGGTGGTGCTCGGCGCGACCATCAACCTGCTGGCGGGCCTGGGCTCCTGAGCCGCGGGCGCGTCAGGGCAGCGGGTCGAGCAGGTCGTCGAGGACGAGCGAGGCCCACACGCCCTTGCCGGCGCCCCCGCGCGGCCCGCCGCTGCGCACGCCCCAGTGCACCGTCAGGCCCTCCACGAGCTGCATGCCGCGACCGCTCTCGGAGTGCCACGGCACCTCGGCGCCGCTGGCGCGGGGCTCGTCGTCGCTGGCGTCGTGCACGCCGATGGTCACCAGGTCGGCGTTGCACAGCAGGGTCAGGACGACGGGCGGGCGCCCGTGCTCCACGGCGTTCGTCACCAGCTCGCTGACGATGAGCTGGACGGCGTCCAGCGCGCTCGCGGCGTGCACCGGGCACAGGTGGTTGCGCACGAACCGCCGCGCGGCACCGGCGGCCGAGGGCGCGTGGTGCAGCGTGGTGCGCGCGACGTCGCGGTGCTCCAGCTGGGGATGGTCGGTCGTGTCGGCGGGTGCGGCGGGGGCCCCGGCGACGTCCTCGTCGGCAGGGCTGCCCGTGGCGGGCTCTTCGGTCTCAGCAGTCACAGCGGCCCCACTGTCGCACGGGGTCCTGAGGGGCGCCGCTCGGGTGGGGCCCCTCCCGTCACCCGTCACCCGTCCGACCGAGCGCGCGCGGCCGACCTCTGCTGCGGACCGTGCTCCTCCCCGAGGAGGGTCACGCCGAACTCGGAGACCACCGCCCGGACCTCGTCGAGGTAGCGCTGCGCGAGGTCGGTGAGCGGGATGGCGGCGTGCCGGATCCAGCCGATCTCGATCTCCTCGTCCACGTCGAGCGGGACCGCGGTGATGGCCGGGTCGAGGTCGTCGCTGACGATGCCCGTCGAGATGGTGTAGCCGTCGAGACCGATCATGAGGTTGAAGATCGTCGCCCGGTCGGAGACGCGGATCTCGCGCGCGCTCGACAGCGTGGAGAGGATCTCCTCGGCGAGGTAGAAGGAGTTGTTCGCGCCCTGGTCGAAGGTGAGGCGCGGAAGGTCGGCCAGGTCGGCCAGGGTGGCGCGCTCCCTGGTGGCGAGCGGGTTGGTGCGGGAGACGAAGACGTGCGGCTCGGCGATGAAGAGCGGCCGGAACTCCAGCCCGGAGTCGCGCAGCAGCTTGTCGATCACCGCGCGGTTGAAGTCGTTGCGGTAGATGATCCCCAGCTCGCTGCGCAGCGTGCGGACGTCCTCGATGATGTCCCAGGTGCGTGTCTCCCTCAGGGAGAACTCGTACTCGGCCCCCTCGGAGCGCCGCACCACGCGGACGAACGCCTCGACGGCGAAGGAGTAGTGCTGCGTCGACACCCCGAGCAGCCGCCGCGACGGGGGCCCGCCGAGGTAGCGCTGCTCCAGGAGCGCCACCTGCTCGACCACCTGCCGGGCGTAGCCCAGGAACTCGGCCCCGTCGGCGGTGAGGGTGACCCCCCGGGCGGACCGCACCAGCAGCGACCTGCCCACCCGCGCCTCGAGCTCCTTCATGGCCGCGGACAGCGTCGGCTGTGCGACGTAGAGCAGGTCGGCGGCGGCCGAGATCGAGCCCTCCGCCGCGACCTCGATGAAGGACGACAGCTGCTGCAGCGTCACGCCGTTCGACCGTCTCGCCATAGGACCCGACTATAGGAAGGCATCCCCGGCGCGGATTACACGATGACTCCCACCGGCCCCCACGATGAGCCCCGACGACCACGAGGCCGGCTCGACCGGTCCTGGCCCTGGAGCGGCGCACATGGCGGACGAGTTCACCTTCACCACCACCTCCACCCGGTTCGACGAGGACTACGAGCCGTCGAGCACGTCCCGGGTCACCACCAACTTCGCCAACCTGGCCCGCGGCGAGCAGCGCCGGCAGAACCTCCGCCGGGCGCTGACGATGATCGACCGCCGCTTCAACGACCTCGCGGACTGGGACAACCCGGACGGCGACCGCTACTCGCTCGAGCTCGACATCGTCTCCGTCGAGATGTCCTTCCGGGCGGACGCCGAGGGCCAGCGGTTCCCGCTGTTCGAGATGCTCGACGTCCAGGTCGTCGACCGGTGGGCGGGGGAGCGGCGCCACGGCGTCCTCGGCAACAACTTCTCGTCGTACGTCCGCGACTACGACTTCAGCGTGCGGCTGCCCGCGCTCGGCGGGGGCGGGCCCGGGGCGGCCCTGCCCGACGACTTCGGCGACCTGCACGGCGCCCTGTTCCAGGAGTTCCTCGCGTCCAGCACCTACCGGGAGCGGTTCAGCCAGCCGCCGGTGATCTGCATCAGCGTCTCGACCAGCCGGACCTACCACCGGACGGACAACCACCACCCCGTCCTCGGTGTGGAGTACCGGCAGGACGAGCCCTCCCTGACCGACGCCTACTTCGCCAAGATGGGTCTGGGCGTCCGCTGCTTCATGCCCCGCGGCGGCGTCGCGCCGCTCGCGATCTACTCCCGGGGCGACCTGCTGAACGACTACTCGAACCTGCAGCTGGTCAGCACCCTCAGCACGATGGAGGCGTTCCAGAAGATCTACCGGCCGGAGATCTACAACGCCGGCTCGGCGGCGGGGAGCACCTACACGCCGAGCCTCGCCCACGAGGACTTCTCACGGCCGCAGGTCGAGTACGACCGTGACGAGCGCAGCCGGCTCGGCGTCGTTCAGGGGCGGTTCGCGCAGGAGCACTTCGTGGAGCCGCACCGCGACGTCCTCGAGCGGTGGCTCGCACGTTCCCAGGCACTCGTCGGATGAGCACCGGAGGTACCCCGCCCGTGACCACCACCCCTGCCGCGCTCCTGCCCACCACCATCGTGGGCAGCCTGCCGAAGCCGTCGTGGCTGGCCCAGCCGGAGACCCTGTGGTCGCCGTGGCGGCTGGAGGGCGACGCCCTGGCCGAGGGCAAGCAGGACGCGCTGCGCGCCGCCGTCCACGAGCAGGAGCACCGCGGGCTCGACGTCGTCTGCGACGGCGAGCAGACCCGCCAGCACTTCGTGACGACGTTCGTCGAGCACCTCTCCGGCGTCGACTTCTCCCAGCGCGAGACGGTCCGCATCCGCGACCGCTACGACGCGAGCGTGCCGAGCGTCGTCGGTGCCGTCAGCCGGGAGCGGCCGGTCTTCGTCGACGACGCGGCGTTCCTGCGCAGCCAGACCGACCGGCCGGTGAAGTGGGCGCTGCCGGGCCCGATGACGATGGTCGACACGCTGTACGACCGCCACTACCGCAGCCGCGAGAAGCTGGCCTGGGAGTTCGCGACGATCCTCAACGCCGAGGCCCGCGAGCTCGAGGCGGCGGGCGTCGACGTCATCCAGTTCGACGAGCCCGCGTTCAACGTCTTCCACGACGAGGTGCGCGACTGGGGCGTCGCAGCGCTGGAGCGGGCGGCGGAGGGGCTGCGCGCCCAGACCGCCGTGCACATCTGCTACGGCTACGGGATCAAGGCCAACAACGACTGGAAGGCCACGCTCGGTGCCGAGTGGCGTCAGTACGAGCGGTCCTTCCCCCTGCTGCAGCAGTCGTCCATCAACATCGTCTCGCTGGAGAGCCACCACTCCCACGTGCCGGTCGAGCTGGTCGAGCTGGTCCGCGGCAAGAAGGTCATGCTCGGGGCGATCGACGTGGCGAGCCACGAGGTCGAGACCCCGGAGGAGGTCGCCGCCACCCTGCGCGAGGCGCTGCAGTTCGTCGACGCCGACCACCTCATCCCGAGCACGAACTGCGGCATGGCGCCGCTGCCGAGGTCGGTGGCGCAGGAGAAGCTGACGGCTCTGGTGCGGGGAGCCGCCCTGCTGCGCGAGGAGCTGGCTGGCACCCTGCAGCGGTGACGCGGCGCATCGGCCTGCTGCTGTTCGACGACGTCGAGGTGCTCGACGCCTGCGGCCCTTTCGAGGTCTTCTCGGTCGCGAACCGGGTGGCCCTGCGCGCCGGTGGTCCGGCGCCCTTCGAGGTGGTGCTGGTCTCGGCGGGCGACGGCGGCGGGGACGTGCGCGCCCGCGGGGGGCTGCGCCTCGGTGCCGACGTCCCCGCGTCGCAGGCGCCGGACTGCGACGTCGTGCTCGTACCCGGGGGAGTGGTCGACGCCGTCGCTGCCGACCCCGCGGTGCTGGCCTGGCTGCGCCGGTGCCGCCCGGACGCCGAGGTGGTCGCCTCGGTGTGCACCGGGGCGTTCGTGCTCGCTGCCGCTGGGCTGCTCGACGAG
>JAKONK010000007.1 GCA_022701985.1 Actinomycetales bacterium | reverse complement strand
GTCGTGGCCGGTGGGACCGCCGACGACAGCGAGGGCTTCTTCGTCCGGCCCACCCTGATCGAGGGCACCGACCCCACCCACGAGGTGTTCCGCACCGAGTACTTCGGCCCGGTGCTCGCCGTGCACGTCTTCGACGACGCCGACTTCGACACCGTGCTGCACCAGATGGAGTCCGTCGCGCCCTACGCACTCACCGGCGCCGTGATCGCCCGCGACCGGGCGGCGATCGCACACGCCTCGCACGTGCTGCGCAACGCCGCGGGCAACTTCTACGTCAACGACAAGCCCACCGGCGCCGTCGTGGGCCAGCAGCCCTTCGGCGGTGCCCGCGCCTCGGGCACCAACGACAAGGCCGGCGCCGCGCAGAACCTGCAGCGCTGGACGTCGACGCGGGTGGTCAAGGAGACGTTCGACGCCGCCCGCGACCACCGCTACCCGCACATGGCGTAGGTCGGCCTCCGGCCTCCAACCGCGGCCAGGAGCCGTGCCCCGGCTGCGCTGAGCGTGGTTGGTCCCGCCTCGGGGAGGGGACCTCGTTCCTCGGCCCCTCCCGTCGGCGGGACGGGGAGGAGTCCTTCCTCGGGGAGGGGCTCGTGCCTCGCCCCTCCCGTCGTCAGGACGTGCCGCGCTCCTCGGCGAGCTCGCGGAGGAGGGTCTGGACGGTCTCCTCGATGGAGCCCTCGCCGTCGTAGCGGTGGCCGGGCTCGTCGTCGGTGAGGGGCTCGAGGGTGGCGAGCTGGCTCTCCAGCAGGGAGCCGGGCATGTAGTGGCCGGTCCGCTTGCGCAGCCGCTCGACGAGGACCTCCTCGCGGGTGTCCACGTGGGCGAACCAGACCGACTCGTGGCCCTCGCGCAGCAGGTCGCGGTACTCGTGCTTGAGCGCGGAGCAGGTGATCACCATGCTCCGGCCCGCCGCCTCGTGCTCCCCGATGGCGGCGGCCACCGCGCGCAGCCACGGCCAGCGGTCCTCGTCGGTCAACGGGGTGCCCGAGCGCATCTTCGCGACGTTGGCCTCGGGGTGCAGGTCGTCGCCCTCGACGAACTCCCAGCCCAGCCGCTGGGCGATCTGCTCGCCGACCGTCGACTTCCCGGTCCCCGACACCCCCATCACGACGACGGTGGTGGACGGCGGGAGGGCGGCGTCGGGCATCTCCTGAGTCTGCGGCATGCTCGACGACGCCGATGGACGGGGGAGCAGAGCAGCAGACGGGCCCGGTGTGGCGTCTGCCCGCCGTCCGCGCCCTGCTGGCTGCCTCCGTGCTCGGCTTCACCAGCTACGCCGTCACCCTCTCCGCCCTGCCCTCCTACGCCGTCCAGGGCGGCGCGGGGGTCGGTGGGGCCGGGCTGGTCACCACCGTCTTCCTCGCCGCGACGGTGCTCACCCAGCTCGTCGTGCCCCGGCTGGTCGCCCGCTTCGGCCTCGGTCCGGTGCTGGCCGGTGGACTGCTCTCCCTGGGCGCTCCCGCGCCGCTGTACCTGCTCGGCGACGGTCTGGTCTGGCTGTCGGTCGTCTCCGGGGTGCGCGGCACCGGCTTCGGGGTGATCACCGTGCTCGGCGCCACGATCGCGGCGAGGGCGGTGCCGGTGGCCCGCCGCGGGGAGTCCCTCGGCCTGTACGGCCTCGCCCTCGGGCTGCCCACCCTGGCCGCGGTGCCCGGTGGGGTGGCGCTCGTCCTGTCCGGGCACCTGCCCGTCGTCGTCGCGCTGGCCACCCTGCCCGTGCTCGGCCTGCTCGCCGTCCCCGCCCTGGTGCGCGCGGTCCCGGCCGCGGTCACCGCCCCCTCGGGTGACCCCACCGGCCCGGCCGCACGGGCCGCTGCGCCACCGGCGCTGGTGCTCCTCGTGGTCACCCTCGCCGGCGCCGGGCTGGTCACGTTCCTGCCGATCGCCCGCCCGGACGGGCTCATCGCCACCCTCGCGCTGCTGCTGTTCGGCATCACCGGCGCGCTGTCCCGCTGGGGCGGGGGAGTGCTGGCCGACCGGGTCGGCACCCGGGTGCTGCTCCCGGCGTCGCTGCTGGTCGGTGTGGCCGGCCTGGTGGTGCTGGCCCTCGGTCTGGACGTCGACGCCCTGGTGCTCCTCGGCGCGACGGTCTTCGGGCTCTCCTACGGCGGGGTGCAGAACACCTCGCTGGTCGTCGCGATGGCCCGGGCCGGGGAGCGGGGGACGACGACGGCCAGCGCGGTCTGGAACGCCTCGTTCGACGCCGGCACCGGGGTGGGCGCCCTCGTCGTGGGGGTCGTCGCCGCGGCGGTCGGGCTGGACCTCGCCTACGCCGTCCTCGCCGCGCTGCTGGTGCTCGTCCTGCCGCTGGCCGTGCGGGTCACCCGGCCGGGCTGAGCCGGGTCAGGCGGTCTCGGCGGCCCGGGCGGCCAGGGTGGCCTGCATCTGCCGGACGAAGACCGCCTCGGCCGCCGAGGCCGCCAGCCAGGTGCGCAGCGCCTCCGGGTCGCGGCGGGCACCGTCGCGCAGCGCGCTGATCCGCATGTGCCGGCCGGTGGCCTGGGCCCGCTGGGCGGGGGAGAGCTCGCGGGCGCCACCGCGGGAGACCGCGGTGAACGCAGCCCCCAGGTAGGTCATCGACGGCAGG
>JAKONK010000152.1 GCA_022701985.1 Actinomycetales bacterium | reverse complement strand
TCGAACCACCTCTGGCGCGGTTCCGCGTCCGATCACCGGACGCCTCGCTCGACTGGCCGGAACGCGGCGCGCCCCTACTGTTCCAGCAGTGATCGGAGCGTGAGCGGCGAGCGGGTGGACGTCCCGGGGCGGCGGCTGCACTACGGCGAGTTCTACGGGCTGCGCGAGGTGCCGCAGGACAGCAGGCCGCTGCTGGTCGTGCACGGCAACTGCCAGGCGGAGTCGCTGCGCGTGCTGGTCGGAGACGGGCCGGGTGCGCCGGTGCGGACGGTGCGCGTGCCCCCGGTGCACGAGCTGGAGGCCGACGACCTGCCCCACCTCGACGCGCTGCTCGCGCAGGTCGACGTGCTCGTGTCGCAGCCCGTCGCCGGCGGGTACCGCGGCCTGCCGCTGGGGACGGCCGAGGTGGCCTCCCGCGCGGCGCGCACCGGCATCACCGGCGCGGTGATCGGGGGTGGCGGGGGTCGCGGAGGGGTGCAGCTCGTCGTGGTGCCGGTGCTCCGGTGGGCGGCGCTGCACCCGTTCCAGGTCATCGTCCGCTCCCCGGGCGCGGGAGAGCCGCCGCTCGTGCCCTACCACGACCTGCGCACCCTGGCCCTGGCCGCCGGAGCGCCCCCGCTGCGGGAGGTCCCCGCCGCCGCCGCGGTCCGCGCCGTCCGCGACCGCTCGGTGGCCGAGCTGCGCACCCGCGAGCAGCGCCACGGCTCGCTGCCCGTCGTCGACCTGCTCGCCCGGGCCGGCGCGCACGCCACCCACACCGTCAACCACCCCGGCAACGAGGTGCTGGTCGGCCTGGCCCAGCGGGTGCTGGAGGCGGTCGGGCTGCCCGCGGAGGTCGCCGACCCGGGGCGCACCCTGCTCGACAGCGTCCACGCGCCGGTGCTCCCCGAGGTGCTCGACGCGCTCGGGCTGGGTGACGAGCGCGACGCCTCGCACCCGGGCTGGCTGGTCCACGGCCGCCCGCTCGACGACGCCGAGGTCCGCGAGGCGCACCTGCGCTGGTACGCCGAGCACCCCGGGGTCGTCGAGGCCGGGCTCATCCGGCACGCCGGCGCGGCGGCGGCCCTCGCCGCATGAGCCCGACGAGCAGCCCGGCGACCGGCCCGCTCACCTGCCTCGTGGTCGGGCCCGACGAGCACGGCGTCGTCGTCGAGGCGCTGCGACAGCACGCCGCACTGGCCAGCGCCGGGGCTTCCTCCGGGTCGGAGGCGCACCTGGTGCGGCTGGCGGAGCGGCCCACGGCTCCCGAGCTGCTCGGAGCGCTGCTCGACGCCCCGCCCGGCCCGGTCCTCGTGCACGTCACCGACAAGCTCTTCGGCGCCTCGGCGCTCGAGGCGGCCGACGTGCTGGAGGCCCTCGCGGCGCAGCGGCGCCTCGTGGTGGCGCTGCACGACCTGCCCCAGGCGAGCGACGGCGCGGTCAACCACCCGCGGCGCACCCGGGGGTACGCCCGGATCGCGCGCGCGTCGGCGGCGGTCGTGGTCGCCAGCCGCCACGAGGCCCGCCTGCTCGCGGCCTGCGGCGTGAGCCCCGAGGAGGTGCCGGTCGCCGTCGTCCCGCTGCCGGTGCCCGAGCTGCCCCGCACCGTGGCGCCGGACCCGCGGGCACCGCTGAAGGCCGTCGCGGTGCTGGGGTACCTGTACCCCGGCAAGGGGCACGACGACGTCGTCGCCGCCCTCGACGCGCTCCCGCCGGGCGCCGGGCTGCTGGCGTGGGGCACGCCGTCGTCGGGCCACGACGACCTGGTCGACGCGCTCGCCGCGCAGGCCGCGACCCTCGGGCGGACCGTCGAGGTCACCGGGTGGGTGCCCGACGAGGCGCTCCCCGCGCTGCTGCGCTCGGCCGTCGTGCCGGTGGCGCCGCACGCCCACCTGTCGGCGTCGGGCTCGATCAACCTGTGGGTCGCGGCCGGACGGCGGCCGCTGGTGCCGCGCAGCGACTACGCCGAGGAGCTGCTGGAGCGCTCCCCCGGCTGCGTGGCCGTCTACGACGACCTGCCCGCCGCCCTCGCCGCGGCGTGGGCCGACCCGGCCTCCACGTGGGCCGGCCCGTCGGCAGGGGGCTCGCACCCGAGCCCGACCGCCCACGACGGCGCGGTGCTCGTGCGCCGCGTCGTCGACGGCCTCGACGGTCTCGACGGTCCCGACGGAGGAGTCGCGTGAGCACGACCAACCGGACGACGGTCGCGGTCGTGGTGCCGCACTACGAGCTCCCGCACGACCTCGAGCTGGTGCTCACCGCGCTGGAGCTGCAGGACCACCCCCTGGAGCTCCTCGAGGTGGTCGTCGCCGACGACGGCTCGGCCACCCGCCCCGAGCCGGGCCCCCGGCCCTACCGCGTGAGCGTGGTGGCGCAGGCAGACGAGGGGTTCCGCGCCGGCGCCGCCCGCAACCTGGGCGCCGCGGCGACGTCGGGCGAGGTGCTGTGCTTCCTCGACGCCGACACCGTGCCCGAGCCGGGGTACGTCTCGGCGGTGGTGCGGGCCGTGGAGGCCGGGGCCGACCTCGTCGTGGGGCGCCGCCGCCACGGCGACCTGTTGGGGACGACGCCGGAGCAGCTCCGCTCGTGGCTGGCGGGTGGCGGTGGCTGGGAGCCCGAGGTCTTCGAGGAGCCGGCGTGGCTGAGCGAGGCCTACGAGCGCACCGACGACCTGCGCTCCGCCGGCGACGACGCCTACCGCTTCGTCATCTCGGCGGTGCTCAGCACCACCCGTGAGCTGTTCGAGGCCGTGGGCGGCTTCGAGGAGGCGTTCAGCGCCTACGGCGGGGAGGACTGGGAGCTCGCCCACCGCTGCTGGCTGCGCGGGGCGACGTTCCGGCACGCGCGCGACGCGGTGGCGTGGCACGACGGGCCCGACTTCGCCGGCCGCACGGAGGACGAGGACGAGGCCCGGCGCTCCCGCAACGTCGAGGGCCTGGCGCTGGCGCGGTTCGTCGCCGGACCCGCGACGCGCGGTGTGACCTCACGGGGCCTGGTGTGGGAACACCCCGACGTCGTCGTCGAGCTGGACCTGCCGGGCGGCGCTGCCGGAGATGTCGAGGGCGTCGAGGACGCCGACGTGGCGGCCTGCGTCCGGTCGTTGCTGGCCGGCAGCGACGCGGGCGTGTGGCTCGTCGGTGCGTCCGGCGGCTCGGGCTCCTCGGTGGTGGGGGCGCTCGACGACCCGCGCGTGCACCTCGGTGAGGTGCCGCCCGCCGTCCTCGGTCGCTGCCGCTACCGCGTGCGGCTCGACGTGCCCGTGCTCCTCGAGGGCGCGACCCTCGCGGAGCTCGCCGAGGTCGCCCCGGTGCGGGTGGGGGCGCACCTGCTGGTGCGCCGCGCCCGCGACGACCACCGCGACGACGGCGCGGAGGCCTTCACCCTCGAGGCCCCCGGCGTCAGCGCCGAGCACCCGCGGGCCTCGGACCTGCAGCGGACCTTCGGCCGCGAGGACCACCAGCGGACGCCGCGGTTCACGCGGCCCTCCTGACGGCCACCGCGAGGCCCGGCTAGCGGTCGCTGCGGACGCCGTCCAGCGCGACCGACCGGCCCAGCGACTCGGCGTAGGCGGGGAGCACCCGCTCGTCGGCGGCACCGGTCCGAGCCAGGTGGTCCAGGCAGCGGACGGCGAGGTCGGTCGAGCCGTAGACGAAGTGCGCCAGCAGCGCGAGGTGCTGCACCTGGGCCGTGGTGAGCTCCTCGAGGCGGCCGAAGTCCTTGACGTAGGCGACGTCGGCCTCGATGACCTGCTGGTGGTTCTCGAAGATCTTCCCGTCGAGCACCGCGGGGGCGATGGGCCACTTCTTGAGGGTCGCGAAGGTGTGGAGCACGAAGCCCTGGGCGCGCAGCTCGGCGTCGACCTCCCCGAAGAGCGGCTGCCCCTCGTACAGCGGCGCGAACGACATCTCGGTGTGGACCGCGACCGCGCCCGCGAGGGCGTCCGTGCCGTTCTGGAAGATCGTCAGCTCGGAGCCCTGCACGTCGATCTTCAGCAGGTCCATCGGGCCGAGGTCGGTGACGTCGTCGAGGCGGGTGGTGGCCATGGCGTGCCGGCTCAGCACCTCGCCGTAGCGCGCGAACTCGTTGAGCAGCGACAGCCGCGCGACGTCGGGCTCGAACAGGCTGGTCATCCCGTTCATCCAGGTGACCTTGAGCTCGTGCTCACCGCCGTCGCCGACGGCGTGCGGGAGGTACCGCTCGTTCGGGCCGGCGGCGTCCAGGAGCAGCTGCAGCGCCTCCGGCTGCGGCTCGAACCCGGTGACCGTGCACAGGCCCTCGCGGAGCATCGGCAGGTAGGGCGGGTCGCCGTCGATGGGGTTGGCACCGATGTCGACCACCGCCGTCAGGCGCTCGGCGTCCAGCAGCTCGACCCAGCGGTGGCTCACGACCGGGGAGCGTACGTGGGCTCCCGCGGCGCGGCGCGTCAGCGCTGGGGGCGGACGGGGGCCACGGGCACGTGGCCGAGCACGGTGCGCTCGAAGAGCCGCTGCTCGGCGGGGGTGCGGGGCCACGTGCGCGCTCCCGCGCGGTGGTCACCGCTGTGGCTGGCGGGCAGCTCGCAGCGGTGCTGCAGCTGCAGCCAGGCCGGGCAGGGGGCGGAGCGGCTCACAGAGGCCTCCAGGTCGACCCGCCAGCGTCCGCGCCGCGGGGAGCCTCCACTGTCCGACAGGCGGTGGCTGCGGGCAAGCAGCCGCGCCCCGTGTCGCGCCCCGCCCCCGTCCCCCGTTCGGGCGGAGGTGCCCGATGCGCCGGAACCCCGTCACGACGTGTCGGAACGCGGCCGCGGTTCCGACACGTCCCGCCGGGGTTCCGACACCTGGCGGTCGCGCGCGCGGGGGTCTCGACCACTGGCCCGCAGCAGGATGGGGCGATGACGCCCGGAGCCGCAGCATGAGCGCCGCGAGCCACCGCGCGGATGCCGACCGCGTCGCCGCGACGCTGCTCTCGGCGCACGGCGAGGACACCCGAGGCGCGGTCCGCGGGAGGGGCTGGACGAACGCCACCTGGCTCGGCACCGCCGTCGTCGCCCGCGTCTCCCGGGTCCCCGGTGCTGACGACCTGCTGCGAGAGGCACGGCTCGTGGAGCAGCTGCCCACCGAGATCGGCCATCCGCGCGTGCTCGCCACGGGCGTGGAGGACGGCCACGCGTGGGTGCTGACCCGCCGTGTCGACGCCGTGAGCCTCGACGCCGTGTGGCCGACCCTCGACGACGCCGAGCGGGCCCGAGCCGTCGAGCAGCTGTGGGAGCGCGCGGGATGGCTGCACCGCACCGACACCGCCGCGGTGGCACCCCACGTGCGTCGCCGCTCCCCGTTCTTCGCCCAGACACCCGATGAGGCCGCTCGCTCCGTCGAGGTGCTCACGGCCGCTGGAGCGCTCACCCGTGACGATGCCGCCGGCCTGGGTCAGGTGCTCGACCGCTACTGGCTGGCCCTGCCGACAGCCCGGGCGGTGCTCGTGCACGGAGACCTCTGCCCCCTGAACGCCCTCTGGCGCGACGGTGAGGTGGTGGGTCTCCTCGACCTGGAGTTCGCCCTGCTCGCGCCCGCAGCCGTCGACCTGAACGAGCTGGCCAAGGCTGCCTTCGCCCCCGCACGGCGGGCGGGCGATCTGGAACGGCGGGCCGTGGCCCGCATCGCACGGACGTCCCTGTCGGAGGCCGGGGGCGAGGACGTGCTCCTGGGGTACGCCGCCCTGCTGGAGCTCTGGACACTGGGGCGGGTCCTGGCCGAGGGGCCGGACGGTGACGAGGACGACCGCGCCGTCGCCACCGAGGTCCTGCACGGCCTCGCCCGCGGCGACGGCGGGTGCTACCGCCCGCTGCTCAGCTGGAGGAGGGTGTGGCGGGTGCGGTCGAGGGGTGTCTGAGCCTCGAGGAGCCGCCACCGGCGGCGGGCTGTGGCGGCGGTCGGGCGCGCGGGGGTCAGCTGGTGGTGAGCACCCCGGCCAGGTGGTCCAGCGCGCCGGGGACGAGGCGGTAGTAGGCCCAGACCCCCCGCTTGTCGCGCGCCAGGAGACCCGCGTCCACCAGCACCTTGAGGTGGTGGCTCACCGTGGGCTGGGACAGGCCCAGCGGCTCGGTGAGGTCGCACACGCACGCCTCACCGCCCTCGTGGGCGGCGACCATGCTCAGCAGGCGCAGCCGCGCCGGGTCGGCGACCGCCTTCAGGGTCCTGGCCAGCGCGGCGGCGCTCTCGGCGCTGAGGGGCTCGCGCACCAGCGGGGCGCAGCACGCCTCCGCCCCGACGTGGCCCGGGACGGCCGGGCCGGCGGCTGCGACGACGTCCGCCCCCCTCGCGGTGGGCTCAGCGACGGCGGGCATGCCGACAGGGTGCCACACGACATCGACGAGCATCGATGTTGACGGGGGACGGCTCCTGTGCGACGGTCCCATCGACGAACATCGATCCCTGCCGCGGCGGGGCGGGAAGGCGGTCATGTCCCCCACCAGCACCCCCGTGAGCACCCTCGAGGCCCCGGTGCTGGCGCGCCTGTCCACGCTCGACAGGTTCCTGCCGGTCTGGATCATCGCCGCCATGGCCCTCGGCCTGGCGCTCGGCCGCCTGGTGCCCGGGCTCGACGAGGCGCTGTCGGCGGTCGAGGTCGGCTCGGTGAGCCTGCCGATCGCCCTGGGACTGCTGGTGATGATGTACCCGGTCCTGGCCAAGGTCCGCTACACCCAGCTCGGCCGCGTCAGCTCCGACGCCGCCGGCCGCCGGATGCTGGTCGCCTCCCTGGTCCTGAACTGGGTGCTCGGGCCGGCGCTGATGTTCGCCCTGGCGTGGCTGCTGCTGCCCGACTCCCCCGAGTTCCGCACCGGCCTGGTCATCGTCGGCCTGGCCCGCTGCATCGCCATGGTCCTGATCTGGAACGACCTGGCCTGCGGAGACCGCGAGGCCGCCGCCGTGCTGGTGGCGGTCAACTCCGTCTTCCAGATCGTCGCCTTCGCCGCCCTGGGCTGGTTCTACCTGCAGGTGCTGCCCTCGTGGCTGGGCCTGCCCACCGCCAGCGCCGACTTCTCCGTCGGTGCCGTCGTGGTCAGCGTGCTGGTCTTCCTCGGCATCCCCCTAGTCGCCGGGTACCTGACCCGTGCGGTCGGAGAGCGGGCCCGGGGGCGGGAGTGGTACGAGCAGCGGTTCCTGCCGCGCCTGGGTCCCTGGGCGCTCTACGGGCTGCTGTTCACGATCGTGCTGCTGTTCGCCCTGCAGGGCGACGCGATCACCTCCGCCCCGGGCGACGTGGCGCGGATCGCGCTGCCGCTGCTGGCCTACTTCGTCGTGATGTTCGGAGGCAGCTTCGCCCTCGGGCGCGCGATCGGGCTCGACTACGCCCGCACCACGACGCTGTCGTTCACCGCGGCGGGCAACAACTTCGAGCTCGCCATCGCCGTGGCCATCGGCACCTTCGGGGTCACCTCCGGGCAGGCGCTGGCCGGGGTGGTCGGGCCGCTGATCGAGGTGCCCGTGCTGGTGGCGCTGGTGTATGTGGCGCTGTGGGCGGGCCGCCGCTTCTTCCCCGACGACCCCACCGTCCCCGCCGTCCCCGCTGCCGCGGGGACCTCGACCTCCAGGAGCGCCCCGTGACCGAGCCGACCCCGCCGACCGAGGCCCAGCAGGAGCCGCGGGTGCTGTTCGTCTGCGTGCGCAACGGCGGCAAGTCCCAGATGGCCGCCGGCCTCATGCGCCACGCCGCCGAGCAGCGGGGCCTCGCGGTGCGGGTCTCCTCCGCCGGCACCCGGGCCGGGACCTCGCTGAACGCCCAGTCCGTGGAGAGCCTCGCCGAGGTCGGGGTCGACATCTCCGCCGCCCGCACCCACCAGCTCACCGACGACGACGTGCGCGCCGCGGACCTCGTCGTCGTCCTCGGCGGCGAGGCCCGCGTCGACCCGGTCGACGGGACGCCCGTGGAGGTGTGGGAGACCGACGAGCCCTCCGCCCGCGGCATCGAGGGGATGGAGCGCATGCGCCTGGTGCGCGACGACATCGCCGCCCGCGTCGACGAGCTCGTCGGGCGCCTGAGCCGCTCCCGCTGAGGCGCCCGCAGCGGAGCCGCGGTCCCGGACGGCACCGGGGTCAGCCCAGCGAGCCCCACACGACGACGCCGACGCCGGCCGCCAGCACGAGGAGCAGCGGCGCGACGACGCGCCACCCGGACCTGGGCCTGCTGAGGTCCGGCTGCTCGGAGAAGGGGCTGCGCAGGTCGGTACCGCCCAACACCCCCGCGGAGAAGCCTCCGGTGGCGCCGACGGTGCGGGCGACGACGTCGTCATCGCCGTCGGGGCGCTTGCTCTCGCTCACGGCATCTCCTCGGGCAGGGGTCAGGTCCGACGGTAGGTGTTCGACGACGCTGCTGGAAGCGCGACCCTCCTAGGGTGCCGGGGTGGACGTGGCGCTCCGGCTGGTGACCGAGGACGACGCCCAGGAGCTCGTAGAACTGCTGCTGCACGAGACCGGCTGACGCGCTGACGGCTGGCGTCCAGGGAGCGCGCCTACCGTCGCGCGCCGTGACACCGCTGGCCGCCCAGGCAGCACTGCCGCCGCTGACGACGGCGAGCGCGCTGACCACCTGGACGCTCGACCCGCTGGCGGTCGGGCTCGCCGTCGTGCTGGCGGTGGGGCAGG
>JAKONK010000113.1 GCA_022701985.1 Actinomycetales bacterium | reverse complement strand
GTGCCGGGCGCGATGACGCCCACGACCGTGACGCTGGCGGCGTGGACGCCGTCGTCGGCCAGCTCCTCGTGCAGCACGGTCACGGCCGCGCGCAGGGCGGACTTGCCGATGGTGAGGGTGCCGTGGGCCGGGTCGGGGTGGAGCGCCGGACCGCCCCCGGTGACCAGGAACGTGCCGCGCCCGGCCTCGCGCATGGCGGGGGTGAAGACCTGGGCGGCGGCCAGGGCCCCGACGACGTCGACGGTCAGGGCGTGGACGAGGTGGTCGTCGTCGCTGCTGAGGAGCCCGTCGCTCACCACCAGGCCCACGTTGTAGACCACGACGCCGGGGGCGCTGCGCTCGGCGAGCGCCGTCATCGCGGCGCGGAACGCCGCCGGGTCGCCGGCGTCGGCGGTGACGGTCTCGACGGAGGCGCCGGTGGCGCGCAGCTCGGCGGCGGTGGCGTCGAGGGTGTCCTGGCTGCGGGCGACCAGGACCAGCGCGAAGCCCTCCCGGGCGAACCGCCGGGCCACGCCTGCGCCCAGCCCGGGGCCGGCGCCGATGACGACGGCGAGCGAGTGGTCCAGCGGAGCGGAGGTCATGGGGATCATGCCTACCCGCGACCCGGCGGCTGCGCCCGCCGGGTCGCGCACCTCCCCCGCGGCTGGCACCGTGGGAGGACACCGGGAGCACGGCGCCGCAGAGCGCCCCGCAGCTCCCGGCACGTGGTGGGACTCAGAACGCGGGTCGTTGCGTGATCGCCGACGACCGTGAGGACCCTCCCGTGCCCGTGACCCAGCCCCTCGGCCGCGACGACGCCACCCCCTCGACCGCGAGCGCGCGGCCGGAGCGCACCTGGCACGCGCGGGACGAGCGCGAGCGGGACGAGGACGCCCACCTCACGGGCATGTCCAGCGGCGACGACCGCCGCTGAGCCCCACCCACCCCAGCAGCACCGACGTCCAGGAGGACCCATGTCCAGCACCCCCAGCCCCAGCACCGCAGGCTCCAGCACCCCGAGGGCGACCGGCCCCTCCGGCCAGGCCCTGGTCGCCCAGGCCAAGACCGGTGAGCTGGCCACCAGCCAGGGCGCCACGACGATCGCCGACACCGTGGTCTCCAAGATCGCGGGCATCGCGACCCGCGAGGTGAGCGGCGTGCACTCCGTCGGCGGCGGCGCCGCCCGCGCCCTCGGCTCGCTGCGCGACCGCATCCCCGGCTCCTCCACCAACCAGTCGCAGGGCATCTCGGTGGAGGTCGGCGAGACGCAGGCCGCCGTCGACGTCGACCTGGTCGCCGACTACGGCGTCGCCATCGCCGACCTCGCGAACGCGGTGCGCCGCAACGTCATCACCTCCGTGCAGCGCATGACCGGGCTCGAGGTCACCGAGGTCAACATCGCGGTGAACGACGTCTACATCCCCTCGCAGGACGACGACTCCTCCCAGGACGAGCAGACGGTCGCCCGCCAGACCCGGGTCCAGTGAGCACCTCCCCGGTCGGCGCGGCCACCGGCGCGCCGACGGGCGGGCCGCCGGCCGCACCGGCCGGGGGGCCCGCGCACCGCGCGCCGGAGCCGCCCGACCCGGCGGAGCTGGTCCGCGACGCGGTGCTCGGCGTTCCGGGCGTGGCGGCGATGCACCCCGGTCCCTCGGGCACCCTGGCGACCTACCTGCCGGGTCGCCGGGTGGCGGGGGTGGCGCTGCGTGGAGACGGCAGCGCCGAGGTCGCCGTCACAGCCGTCGCCGTCCGCGGCCTGCGCACCGACCTGCAGGCCCTGGGGACGCGCGTGAGGGCGGCGGTCTCACCGCTGGTGCCCGGGCCGGTCCGCGTGGTCGTCGCCGACCTGCTCCTGCCCGACGCCCCCTGAGCCGCCCTGGGCGACTGCACGACCCCACCACCCGCCCCGGCCGCCTCCGCACCGCGGAGCCCCGGACACCGCTCGAGGAGCTGCCCATGACCACCTCCGTCACCCACGGGATCCTGATCGGCCTGCTGCTGGCCCTCGCCGCCGCCATCGGCGGCTGGTCCGCGTTCGCCCTGGCCGTGTTCCTCGGAGCCGTCGGCGGCCTCGTCGCCGCCCAGCTCTCCGGGCGCATCGACGTCGTCGAGATGGTCTCGGGCCGTGGCCGGGGCTGACCCGGCGCCGCCCGCGGAGCGGGGCGCGCTGGACGTGGCCGACCGGGCCGTCGAGCGGATCACGCGCGCCGCGGTGCTCGGCGCACCCGGCGTCGCCCCGACCTCCAGGACCGGCGGCGGCGTGGGCGGCGGTCTGGCCGGAGCGCTCGGGCGGGGCCTCCCGCGCGTCGACGTCGCCCGGGCCGGCTCGCAGGTCGACGTCGAGGTCGAGCTCGCCTCGGTGTGGCCGCGGTCCGCGGCGCAGGTGGCCGACGCCGTCCGCGAGCGCGTCCGCGAGGAGCTCCTCTCCCTGGCGGGCCTGACCGCGGGGTCCGTCTCGGTGTCCGTGGTGGACGTCGTGCGGCCCACCGCCGAGAGCGCTCCGAGGCGGGTCCGGTGACCGGCGCCGACCGCAGGCCGCTGCGCCCGGCGGCGCAGCGCACCGGAGCCGGCCCGATCGGCTGGGTCGGCCCGCTGCTCGCCGTTCTCCTCACCCTGGCCGGCCTGGTGCTGCTGCGGGACGGGGTCTTCGCCCCCTCCGGCGCCACCGGGTGGCCCGGTGGCCAGCAGTCGTGGCTCACCACCGCCACGTCGGGGGTCGACGGCCTCGCTCCGAGCGCCGGGGCGGTCGTCATCGGCGTCGTCGTGGCGCTGGTCGGGCTGTCCCTGCTCGTCGTGGCCCTGCGCCGCCGCCCCCGCAGGGCACTGCCCCTGACCGGGGGCAGCGGGGCCTACCTGCTCGCCAGCGACGTCGCCCGGCGCGCTGGAGCGGCCGCCCGCGACGTCGACGGCGTCCTCGACGCCTCGGCCGCGGCGACCCGCAGCCGGGTGACCGTGTCCGCGCGCACCACCGGCGACGGCGCCGGCGTGCGCGACGCCGTGACGAGCGCGGTGCGCGACGCGCTGGCGGCGCTCGAGCGGCCGCCCGCCGTGCGCGTGCGGACCACCAGCACCAGTGACGCCACCGACGGACGAGGAGACCCGACATGACCCGCCGGGTCCTGGGGTGGGACCGCACGGCCGCGCTGCTGGTCGGCCTCGTGCTGCTCGCCCTCGGGGTCGCAGCGGTGCTGTGGGGCGCGGGACAGCTGACCCGGCTGTGGCCCGGCGCCCCGCAGCAGCTGTCGACCGCCACCGCCACCGACGTCTACGGCCAGAGCTGGTGGCGCCCCGTGAGCACCGCCGCGGGTGCGGTGCTGGCTCTCCTGGGCCTGTGGTGGCTGCTGTCGCACCTGCCCCGCACCCGGGTCGGCCCGCTGCGGCTCCCCGGCTCCGGTCCGGCGGGGCGCTCATCGCTGGAGGGCGGCGCCGCCGTCGCGGTGGCCGCCGAGCTGCTCGGCGAGGTCCCCGGGGTGCGTTCCGCCTCCGGTCGCCTCAGGGAGCACCGGGGCCAGGTCGTCGCCGAGATGAGCCTGACCGCCGGGCCCCACGCAGACCTCGGGGCTCTGGCGCGCAGCGTCGAGGACGTGAGCGCCGACCTCGCGCAGGTGCTCTCCCGCGACGACGTCCGCGCCCGGGTGCGGGTCAGGGTCGCCCGGCAGGACCCGAGCACCTCCCGCGTGACCTGAGGGGTCGGGCACAGTGCTGCCGTGAGCGAGCGGCCGGTGCCCCCCTCGACGCGCGCCGCGGTGCTCTTCGACGCCGACGGGGTGCTGGTCGACTCCCACGCCGGGTACGCGAGCGTCTGGGAGCGCTGGTCCCGCCGGCACGGGCTCGACCCGGTGGTGGTGCTGGCGGCCACGCACGCTCGCCGTCCCGTGGACACCGTCGCGGAGGTTGCGCCGCACCTCGACCCCGTCGCCGAGCACGCCTGGCTGTCGGCGCTGGTCGACGAGACCCCGGCAGCCTTCCCGGTGTTCGCCGATGCCGCTCCCCTGCTCAGACGGCTCCCAGCGGACCGGTGGGCGGTGGTGACTTCCGGTGACGCCCTGCGGGTGCGCGCTCGGCTGGCCGCCGGGGGCCTACCGGCGCCGGCCGTGCTGGTCGACGGCGCGAGCGTCGAGCACGGCAAGCCCCACCCGGAGGGGTATCTGCTGGCCGCCGCGCGGCTGGGCGCAGAGCCGGCCGACTGCGTCGTGGTGGAGGACGCCCCGGCGGGGGTCCTCGCCGGACGCAGCGCGGGGATGCGCGTCATCGGGGTCACCACCTCGCACCCCGCGGCCGACCTCGCCGGAGCGGGAGCGCACGTCGTCGTCGCCTCCCTCGGCGAGGCCGCGCCCGACGTCGTGGCGTGGGTCTCCGGTCGGGCGGCGGGGCCCTAGGGCAAGTGGCGCTCGGCGGGGCCGTCGTAGGCCGACAGGGGCCGGATCAGCGAGTTCGCGGCGCGCTGCTCCATCACGTGCGCCGTCCACCCCACCACCCGGGCGGCTACGAAGATCGGCGTGAACAGCGCGGTGTCGAAGCCCATGAGGTGGTACGCCGGGCCGGAGGGGTAGTCGAGGTTGGGCGCGATCCCCTTGGCGGAGGCCATCGCCCCCTCGAGCGCGTCGTAGAGGTCGAGCACGTCCTGGCGGCCGAGCCGGCCGGCGAGCTCGACGAGGGCGGCGTGCATCGTGGGCACGCGGGAGTCGCCCGAGCGGTACACCCGGTGGCCGAACCCCATGATCTTGCGGTGCTCGGCGAGGGCCCGGTCCAGCCAGGCCCGCGCCCGCTCCGGGGAGCCCTCGCCCGGGCCGATCTCCTCGAAGACGTCCCACACCGCCTCGTTGGCACCGCCGTGCAGCGGGCCCTTCAGCGCCCCGACGGCGGCGGCGACGGCCGAGTGCAGGTCGGACAGCGTCGAGGTGACCACGCGGGCGGTGAACGTCGAGGCGTTGAAGGAGTGCTCGGCGTAGAGCACCAGCGAGACCTCGAAGGCCCGCACCACGTCCGGGTCCGGCTCCTCCCCGAAGGTCGTCCAGAGGAAGTTCGCCGCGTACCCCAGGTCGTCGCGGGGGGCGACGACATCGAGCCCGCGGGCCCGCCGCTGCGCCAGGGCGACCACGGCGGGCAGGGCCGCGAACAGGCGCTCGGCCTTGGCCGCCTCGACCTCCGGCGTGCTCGTGCCGGCGTCCGGGTCGAGGGCGCCCAGCGCGCTGACCGCCGTCCTCACGACGTCCATGGGGTGCGCGGACAGCGGCAGCTGGTCGACCACGGCGCGCACCCGCCCGTCGAGCGCACGACCGGCCCGCTCGGCGCTGGTGAAGGCGGCGAGCTGGGCGTCGTCCGGCAGCTCGCCGTGCCACAGCAGCCACGCGACCTGCTCGAACGAGCAGCGCGCGGCCAGCTCCTGCACCGGGTAGCCGCGGTAGAGCAGGGAGTTGGAAGCCGGGTCGACCTTGGAGATCGCCGTGGTGTCGGCGACGACGCCGGCGAGCCCCCGGTGCACCTGGGGCGCGGTGGCGCTGGGGCCTGTGGCCCTGGTGTCGGCGGGCGCGGTTCCTGCCACGGGTTCGCTCCTTCGCGAGGGGGCTGGTGGTGCGGGTCGATCGTGGCCCAGCGGGCTCGTCAGCGCCACGCCGGGCCCCGCCCGGGCTGCTCACCCGGCCAGGCCGAGCTCTGCCGCCAGGGCGGTCAGCACGGCGACGACGTCGGCGCTGACGGGCTGCACCTGCACGCACACGTGGTCCGCCCCGGCGTCCAGGTGGGCTCGGACCCCCGCGCCCAGAGCCGCGGCACCGCCGTGCACGACGACCTGGTCGACCAGGCGGTCGCTGCCGGGTGCGGCGGTGTCGGCCTCGCTGAAGCCACCGCGGTGCATGGTCGTCGTGTAGTTGTCGAGCTGGAGGTAGAAGCGCAGGAAGTCACGCGCAGCACCCCTGGCGCTGTGAACGTCGTCGTCCATCACCACCGTCAGCTCGGGGGCGACCAGCACACCGGGGCCGAGGTCGGCCCTCATCTGCGCGGTCTGGGAGGGGATCGTCAGGTAGGGGTGGGTGCCGACGGCGCGCTCGGCCGACATCCGCAGCATCTTCGGGCCGAGCGCCGACAGGACCCGCGCGGAGACGGGGACGCCGCGCTCGTCCAGGACGTCCAGGTAGCGGCTCATCGCCTCGAGGGGCCGGGCCCGCTGCGGGCTGGCCTCGCGGTGGCCCGAGCCGATGCCGAGCAGGAGGCGCCCGGGGAACCGCGCGTCGACCCGGTGGTAGGCGTCCGCCAGCTGCGCGGGGTCCGTCATCCAGATGTTGGTGATGCCGGTGGCCACGACGATCGAGCTGGTGGCCTCCAGCAGCCGCTCGGCGGCGGTGAGGTCCGCCGGCGGGGACCCGCCGAGCCACAGGGTCCCGTAGCCGAGCCGCTCGGCGGCGGCTGCGGTCTCGGCGTCGGTGTCGTCGACGCCGCGCCAGACGCCGACGGCGCCCAGGGTGTCCTGCCAGCTCACGAGGTCCTCCTGCGTCACCGGGGGTGCGGGTGTCCTGCGGGTGCAGCGCGGAGACGGCCGCAGACCTTCCCGCCGGGGGGGCCGGGTGGACCTGGGCCGCGCGCCCGTCCACGCTGGCGTCATGACCACCGCCGTCATCATCGGAGCCGGACCGGGCCTGGGAGCCGCCGCCGCGCGCCGCTTCGGGGCCGAGGGGTTCGACATCGCCCTGGTCTCCCGGACCCAGGCGAACGTGGACGCCCTCGCCGAGCAGCTCCGCGCGCGGGGCGTCACCGCGCGGGGGTACGCCGCGAGCGTGCGCGACCCGGCGTCCCTGCGGGCGGCGCTGAGCCGCGCCGCCGAGGAGCTCGGGCCGGTGGAGGTGGTGCAGTACAGCCCCATCCCGCAGCGCGAGTTCCTGCGCCCGGTGCTCGAGACCGACGTCGACGACCTGCGCGCGGCCATCGAGTTCTCCGTCTTCGGGCCGCAGGCCGTGGTCAGCGAGGTGCTCCCCGGGATGCGCGCGCTGGGGCGCGGCACCCTGCTGCTCGTCAACGGCGGCAGCGGGGCGCGCCCGAACCCGGCGGTGGCGGGGACGTCGGTGGCCTTCGCCGGTGAGAGCGCCTACGCCCGGATGCTGCACGACGTGCTCGCCGACGACGGCGTGCACGTGGGCCAGCTGATCGTGCCCGGGGGCATCGCCGTGGGGCACCCCACGCACGACCCCGACGTGCTCGCCGGCCACCTGTGGCGGATGCACGCCGAGCGCCGGGGGTTCCGCGTCTTCGCCGAGCCGATGCCCGACGTCGTCTGACGCCCCGGCCGTCCAGTCCCTCGGGCCGTCAGCCGAGCGCCCGGGTCTCCGGTGGTGCGAGGGGGCGGAAGCGCTGGCAGGCGCAGGCGTCGCAGCCCGTCCTGACGTGCGGGTGCTCGTGCAGGTGCCACATGTGGCCGCAGGTGCACAGGGTCATCGCCACCGCCGCCTGCCGGTCGACGTCGGCCAGCTCGGGCAGCCACTCCACACGGGGAGCGGCCCACCGCGCCCGGAGGCGGCGGAGCGCGTCGATCAGCACGCTCCCAGGGTGGATCGGTCGCGCGGACCGCACAAGACGCGTCCGCCCCCTGGCCGTGCGGCGCGACAACCCGGTGGTCACCGGGTGGGTCACGGGTTCCTGCGGCGGACCAGCAGCCACACCAGGAAGGGTGCCCCCACCAGCGCCGTCACCGCTCCCACGGGCAGGAGCACCGGTGCGAGTGCGGTGCGCGCCACGAGGTCCGCACCGGTCACCAGCAGCGCCCCGGCAGCGGCGGACGCGCCCAGCGGTGGCCACGGCGAAGCGGTCAGCGTCCGCGCCAGGTGGGGGGCGACCAGGGCCACGAAGGCCACGGGCCCGGCCACGGCGGTGGCCAGCGAGACCGCCACGACGCTGATGACCAGCGCCGTCGTCACCGTCCGGGCCGTGCTGGTCCCCAGGGCTCGCGCGACGTCCGCGCCGAGCGCGAAGGTCGACAGCCGGCTGCTCATCGCCCAGAGCACCACGAGCAGCGGCAGGGCGACCGCGACGACGGCCAGCTCCTGCGCGCCGCGGGCGTTCAGGGAGCCGGTGAGCCACACGGTGGCCCGCGCGGCGTCGTCGATGCTCGCGCTGACCAGCAGCCCGGACACGAGGCCGGAGAAGAGCGCCGAGACGCCGACGCCGACCAGGAGCGGCTGCAACCCGTCGAGGGCGACCCACCAGAGCAGCAGCGCCACCAGCGCGGCCGCCACCAGACCCCCGAGCACGGCGGCTCCGACCACCCCGAGGGCCAGCAGCGGTGCGCTGGCCCCGGGCCGGTCGGCGGCGACGATGACGGTGACCGCTCCGGCGCTGGCCCCCGCGGTGACGCCCAGCAGGTCGGGGCTGGCGAGGGCGTTGCCGGCGGTCAGCTGGGTCGTGGCGCCGCTCATGCCCAGCACGGCGCCGACGGCCAGCGCCAGGAGCACCCGGGGCAGCCGCAGCTCGAGGACCACCAGCGCCTCGGCGGCAGTGCCCCGGCCGGTGAGCGCCGCGAGCACGCGCGCCGGGGCCAGGGGCACCTCGCCCACCGCGAGGGAGACGACGGCGACTGCGGCCGCGGTGACCACCACCGCGGAGGAGGCCAGCAGGTGGCGGGGCCTCACCCGGACCGACAGGGGGCCCAGGCGCAGCGCGGGGCTGCTCACCGCGCTGCCGGTGCGGTGCGGGCCGACGCTCGGGCCGAGGCTCGGGCAGACCGGGAACGCCGCTGGCGGCGGCGGGCCGAGCGCGCGACCACCACGAGGAAGGCCGGACCGCCGAGGACGCCGAGCACCACCCCGACCGGCAGCTCGGCGGGCTGGACGACGAGGCGCCCGACGACGTCGGCGGCCAGGACGAGCACGGCGCCCGCCAGGGCTGCGAGCGGCAGGAGCGACCGGTGGTCGCCGCGGCTGGCACGGCGCACGAGGTGCGGGGCCACCAGGCCCACGAAGCCCAGGGAGCCGACGCAGGAGACGGCGGCGCCGACCAGCAGCACCACGGCCACCACGCCCGTCACCCGCGTGCCCGTCAGGCTGCGCCCCAGGCTGCGGGCGGTGTCGTCGCCCAGGGCGAGCACGTCGAGCGCGCGGCCCTGCGCCAGGGCGAGCACCAGGCCCGCCACGACGAACGGCCAGACGACCGCCAGCGCCTCGCCGCCGCGAGCTCCTGCGAGGGAGCCGACGGTCCAGAACCGGTAGACGTCCAGGGCGCTGAGGTCGAGGAGCAGCAGGACCCCCGTGACCGAGCTGAGCAGGGCGGACACGGCCGCGCCGGCCAGCACGAGCGCCGCCGGACCGCTGTCGCGGCGCGAGGAGGCGAGGGCGGCGACGACGCCGACCGCGGTGGTGGCGGCCGCCGCCCCGGCGAAGGCGGTCCAGACCGCGCCACCGGCGGTCCCGAGCCCGAGCCAGGTGGCACCCCCGACGACGCCGAGGGCGGCTCCGGCGGTGACGCCCAGGAGCCCGGGGTCGGCCAGGGGGTTGCGGGTGTGGGCCTGCGCCAGGGCGCCCCCGACGGCGAGCGCGGCGCCGGCGACGGCTCCCACCACCGTGCGGGGCAGACGCTGCCCGGCGACGACCGCCACCGCCTCGGGGTCGTCCGAGGCGCCGCGCAGCACGTCGAGCACCGCAGCTGCGCCCAGGTCGCGCGTGCCCACGAGGAGGCTCGCCGCCGCGCAGGCCGCCAGGGCGGCGCAGAGCACCGCGGCGGCCACCGCGGGGTGGGCGCGGGCCACCATCACGCGGGCGCGTAGAGCTGGTCGAGCAGGTCCAGCGCGTGCGCGGCCGTCAGGGGGCCGCCCTCGTGGGTGGCGTTGTCCGCGCGGACGACCCGGCCCTGCTGCACGGCGGGCAGCTGCTGCCACAGGGGGGAGGCCTGCAGCGCGCGCCACTCCTCACCGGTGTTGACCAGCGCCACGAGCGCGTCGGCGTCGGAGTGCTCGGCCAGCAGCTGCTCGGGGCCGTGCTCGGTGCCGTCAGGTCCCGCGGCGATGGCGGCGGCGAAGGCCCGGGAGGGGGTGGCGCCCACCTCGCGCAGCACCGTCGACAGCAGCCGCTCGGGACGCACCGCGGAGCCCTCGGCCCCGATGCTCACGGGGGTCACCGCCGTCGTGGCCAGGGACTCGGCGTGGGTGGCGCGGAAGTCGGCGACCCGCTGCTCGTGCTCGTCGACGAGCTGCTGCGCGCGCTCCTCGCGCCCGGTGGCGCGGCCCACGAGCAGCAGGTCCTCCTGCCAGGTGGAGGTGGTCTGCTCGCCGATGGCCAGCACGGGGGCGATGGCCTGCAGCTCCGCGAGGACGGGCTCGACGTCGTCGGCACGGCTGATGATGAGGGAGGGCGCCGCGGCGGCGATCGCCTCGACGTTGATCTCCGAGCGCGCGAACAGCGGTCGGGCGCCCTGCGCGGTGGCGGCCGCCAGCGGCTCAGCCAGGGGCGAGGGCAGCGAGGGGTCGGCGCTGTCGGCTGCGGTGGGGTAGCCGACCAGCGGCAGGCCGAGGGACAGGGCGATGTCGAGGTCGCGTCGGCCCTCGACGACGACGACGGACGTCACCTCGTCCGGCACGGTCACCGGACCCAGCACCGTCTCGACGGTCGTTCCCGTCGCCTGCGGGACGGCGGGTGACGGCGTTCCGGCGCTGCAGGCCACCAGGGCGCTCAGGGCCAGTGCAGCGGCGGTGGTGCGCAGGACGGCGGGGAGGGCGCGCTTCTCGATCACAGGGATGAGGTTAGCCATGCCTAAGTCATTGCGCGGCAACAGGTCTGACATCAGATGCATGGAGGAGGCATCGTCCACGCCCTGCCACCCCCTGGGCGACGTGCACCTACCCCGCGACGAAGAGGTGGACGCCGGTGCCCTCCGGCACCTGCTCGTCGGTGCCGGGCGTCGCCCTGACGACCATCCCCGGCGGGGCCGAGCCCGCCTCCCGGACCGTGACCTCGGTGACCGGGATGTGGTAGCGGTCCAGGACCCAGGTGGCCTCCGCCTGGGAGAGGCCGACGACGTCCGGGGCGGGGCGGCCGCTCGCGCTCGCTTGCTGGACGAGCTCTTCCTGCTGCTCGCGCAGTTCCTGCTCCTCCTCGGGGGTCAGCGACCTCACCGGCTCCGGCGTGTACGCAGGCATGGGCTTCCTCTCGTACCAGAGGTTCTGCGCCAGCTGTCGGCGTCCCAACGCCGGCCAACCGGAGGTGTCGAAGTCGTCCGGGACCAACCACGCGGTCGCGAGGTCGTTCGAGTCCTGGTCCTCGACGCGCACCACGGTCCCTTCACCAGCCAGCTGCTGCGGCGACTGGCACGTGCTCCCGGCCTCCCCTGGGTAGAACTCGAAGAAGCAGAACTTCCCCAGCGGCAGGGCCCCGATGACGAAGGTGCCCTCCTCCCCTTCGTGCAGGAGCCTCAGCGAGCCCGGCACGATCGCGTTGATCCCCGCGTACTCGAAGCCCGCTGCCCGCTCGTCCGCGGCAGTCGGCGCCGCGCGCAGCTGGGCGTACTCGTCCAGCGGAGGCGTCGACGCGCTCGCCTCCACCCACACCCCGTGGGTGTAGGGGACGACGCCCTCCGCGGTCAGCGGTTCGGTCTCGGCGTCGGGCGCGTCGGCCGGGACCAGCCAGACCCGCGGCGCGACAGACCCGTCGGAGACCTCCACCGGCTCCGCCAGTGCTGACTCCGGAGCGCAGCCGCCCTGGTCAGCGCCCGGCCCGACGACCTTCCAGCACACCCCGCCGTCGGGGGTGCGTCCCGCCCAGTACCTCACCCGACCGAGCTGGGTGATCATCCGCACCGACCCCGCCACCACGTCGTCCCCGAGCGGCGCGATCCCCTCGAGGTCGGACGGCCACTGCGCGTGCGCCAGGCCGTAGAAATCCGACCACTCCTCCCCCGGGTAGGAGGGCGAGGACGGCGACGGCTGCGCGGTGGCCGCCGGGGCAGGTGCACCGCCGCCGTCGTGGACGGCGCTCAGCACAGCGGCCACGACGACCGCGGCTGCAGCCGCCGACGCCACCGCCGCGACCACCAGGCGCGAGCGCCGGCGCTCGGGCGCGGCGTCGTCGCCCTCCGTCCCCACCAGCTCGACGACGGAGGTCGCGGCGGGGCCGCTGGCGACCGCGCCGTCCGCGGCGGCGGCGCGCACGCGCGCCAGGCGCTCCCCCACCGCTGCGGGCTCGACGGTCGTGAGGGCGGCACGGGCGCTCAGCGCACCTGCGACCCGGCGCTCCAGCGCCTCGTCGGTCGAGTGGTCGGCCGGGTGGTCGGTCGGGTCGTCGGTCGGGCTCATCGCAGACCTCCTGCGGACGTCGAGGGGCCGCCGAGCCGGCGGTGCAGCGCAGCCAGGGCCTTGTGGGCGGTGGACTTCACGGTGCCGCGGGTGATGCCCATGGCCTCCGCGGTGGCGGCCTCGTCGAGCTGGGACCAGTAGCGCAGCACCACCACCTCGCGCTGGCGCAGCGGGAGCGCGGCGACCGCGGCGAGCACCTCGCGGCGCTCGTCTCCGAGGAGGGCGAGCTCCTCGGCGGAGGGGCCGGGGACGGCGTGCGGTGGGGTCCACGCGCGGGCGGTGCGGCGGCGACGCAGCGCCGAGCGGGCACCGTTGACCACCGCCCTGTTGAGGTACGACTGCGCGCGGCTCGGGTCGCCCAGCTGGTCCCAGCGTCGCAGCAGCCCGGTGAACGCCTCCTGGGCGACGTCCTCGGCGCTGGGCTCGTCGTCGACGAGGAGCAGCGCGAGCCGGACGGTCGCCGCCCACCGCTGGACGAACAGGTCGTCGAAGGCGGGCCCCGACGGCGCCACCGGCTCTGCCGGCACCGCCGTCGCGGGGGTGGGCGGGGGGTGGTCGTCGTCCTGCGTGGTGGCCACTGCTGACATCACCGGGTCTCCTCGGGCGCCACCGCGGTGATGGCTTCCCCTCCAAGACGCCTCAGGCCCCCCGGAGGTTGCCTGCACGGCCGGACTTCTTCGACGCCCTGCCCCCTAGGCCGGACCCGACGGCCGTGGCGCACGCCGCTCGGTCCTCGGGGCGTCGCGCAGGTCGTCGCGGGCGCGACCCGGAGGGTCCTGGGCGATCCGGAGATCCGGCGGCATGCTGACGGTCGTGGACGAGCCGGCAGGCGTGGACGACCCGGGCGGAGGAGCACACGAGGCAGCCGCGGGCGGCATCTCGGGCATCTCGACGCAGTTCGACGCGGTGCGGTCGCGGCGGCGGTTCCGGGTGGCAGCGCTGCTGGTGGCGCTGCTCGCAGTCGCCGGTGGGTGCGTCGTCCTGTCACGGACGCAGGAGGCCGACTGGTACCTGCCGGCCGGCTCCGGAGCCGACCCGGAGAGCACGTCGCTGACCATCCTGGTGGTCGAGCGGGGCTGCTCCAGTGGTCAGGCACCGAGCATCGTCGAGCCCGAGGTGGAGCTGGGTGCGTCGACCGTGACCATCGCGGTCCGCACCCGCGAGCGCCTCGCGCTGACGCAGTCGTGCCAGAGCAACCCTGCAACGCCCGTGGAGGTGGACCTGGGTGAACCCCTGGGAGACCGGGAGCTCGTCGGCGCCCGTGACGACCTCCTCGTGCACACCGCCGCCCCCGGGTGAGGCGCGTGAGACCGGAGGTCGCGTCCTGCTCCGCGGTCGACCTGGGAGCGGCAGTCGTCGAGCAGCGACCGCGCCGCTCTGGACGGGGGCGGCTCGGAGGCGGACCGCTCGATCTGGAGGCTCATGCGGTACGGCGGAGGGGCCTCGCGGTGACGCCCTGTGGGCCAGCCGCTCATCGGCCAGCTGGCGCGGTACGACCTCGCCCTGAGCCTGCAGCGCGGACCCGGCGGAGTCGGGGCGACCAGCCGCGTCCGCTGGCGCGCCTCCTCCAGACCGGCTCATCGAGGCGCCCGGGCTCTTGGTCCCTGCGTCCCCGCCCGGGACCTCCGCAGAGCTGTCTTCGCGCCAGCGGTGCTGATCTCCGCAGACCGCCCCTCGGGTGAGACGGACCACCGGACAGGTCGAACGAGACTCGCGCACCGAGCGCGACGACG
>JAKONK010000080.1 GCA_022701985.1 Actinomycetales bacterium | reverse complement strand
GCACGTGCACCAGCGCGGAGCAGCGCTCGACGTGGCGCAGGAACTCCAGGCCCAGGCCCCTGCCCTGGCTCGCGCCCGGGATCAGACCGGGCACGTCGGCGACGGTGAACCGCTCGTCGCCGGCGGTGACGACGCCGAGGTTGGGGACCAGGGTCGTGAAGGGGTAGTCCGCGATCTTCGGCTTGGCCGCCGACAGGGCGCCCACCAGGCTCGACTTGCCGGCGCTGGGGTAGCCGATGAAGGCGACGTCGGCGAGGGAGCGCAGCTCCAGGACGACGTCGCCGCCGTCGCCGGGCTCGCCCAGGAGCGCGAAGCCGGGGGCCTTGCGCCGCTGGCTCGCGAGCGCGGCGTTGCCGAGCCCGCCGCGGCCGCCCTGGGCAATCACGAAGCGGGTGCCGGAGCCGACCAGGTCTGCCAGGAGGGTGCCGTCGGGGCTGCGCACCGTGGTGCCGTCCGGGACGGTGAGCACCAGGTCGTCGCCGTCGGCGCCGTTGCGGTGCGACCCCGCGCCCTGCTTGCCGTTGGTCGCGCTGCGGTGCGGGGAGTGGTGGTAGTCGAGCAGCGTGGTGGTGTTGGCGTCGACCTCCAGCACCACGTCACCCCCGCGGCCGCCGTTGCCGCCGTCGGGTCCCCCCAGGGGCTTGAACTTCTCGCGGTGCACCGAGGCGCACCCGTTGCCCCCGTTGCCCGCTGCCACGTGGACGACCACCCGGTCGACGAACGTCGTCATCGCCGGACCTCCTCTCCCCGGGAGGCCCGGGGCTCATCTGCTCTGGTGCTCGCGCCTCCGGTGGAGACGCAGCGAGGGGGCGCACCGGGTGTCCCGGTCCGCCCCCTCGTGGAACTGCTGGTACGGCGTGGAGCTGGTCAGGCCTCGACGGCGACCGGGACCACGGCGATGATGCGACGGCCGCCGCGGGTGCCGAACTGCACCGCGCCCGGGGCCGTGGCGAACAGCGTGTCGTCGCCACCGCGACCCACGTTGTCACCGGGGTGGAAGTGCGTGCCGCGCTGGCGGACGATGATCTCGCCCGCGCCGACGACCTGGCCGCCGAACCGCTTCACGCCGAGGCGCTGGGCGTTCGAGTCGCGCCCGTTGCGGCTGGAGCTGGCGCCCTTCTTGTGTGCCATCTCAGTCTCCCTGGGATCAGTCGGTGGTCGTCGGCGTCAGCCGATGGCCGTGACGCGCAGGCGGGTCAGCCGCTGGCGGTGGCCCTGGCGCTTCTTGTAGCCGGTCTTGTTCTTGTACTTCTGGATGATGATCTTCGGGCCGCTCTCGTTCCCGATGACCTCGGCGGTGACCGAGGTCGAGGCGAGGGCGTCAGCGGCGCTGGTGACGGTCTCACCGTCGACCAGCAGCAGCGGGGTCAGCGAGACGGACGACCCGGCCTCCCCGGCGAGCCGGTCGACGACGAGGACGTCGCCGACGGCGACCTTCTCCTGGCGGCCGCCGGCGCGGACGATGGCGTACACGTGTCGCTCACTCTCTGCTGATCTACGTCTGTTCTGCGTCTGTCGCGCCCCGGGGCTCAGCTCCACCGCACGCGGCGGGGGCTGCTTCCGGGGCGGGTGCCGTGGGCGTCCGGTTCCGGACTCCCCCTCGCGCACCCGTGCACCTAGGGCGCACCGGTACACCAGGATACGGATCCCGGGGACCGAGCGTCAAAGCGGGTCCCCGGTCCGCGCGCCGTCACCCGGCCGTGCGGTCCCCCGGCTGTCCCTCGTCCCCGCCCAGGGGCTCGTCGGGCTGGTCGTCGGGCTGGTCGTCGGCCTGGCCGTCGACGGCTCCGCTGGCGGGCAGCCCCGGCCCCGCGAACGGCTCCGGGTCCTGCTCGCGGACGACGGTCGTGACGACCTCGACCTGCTCCACCTCGACCGCCTCGACCGCCCCGGCGCCCGCCGCCTCGTCGTCGACGCCGCTCGCAGCGGCCCCGAAGGCCGCCAGGAGCGCCGCGGCGTCGAGCGAGGGCAGCTCGTGCTCCCCCTCGGAGCGGACGGGGCGCAAAGTCGCGGCGGCGATCCCGTTCATGGCCTCGCGGACGGCGTCGCGCGCGGCCTCCTCCCGGCTGCGCGGCTCGCCCGCTGCGGGTGCGTCGGCGCCGCCGGGGCGCTCCATCGCGCCGTGGCCGGGCTCGCGCCCCCCGTCCTGGGCCTTCTCGCGGCTCTCGTCGCGGGCCCCACCACGGCCGCGGCCGCCGTCGCGCGGCTGGTCGCGGGAGCCGTCACGGGCCTGCGCCCCGCTCTTCTCGCGGGGCTCCGAGCGCCCCTCGGTCCGGTTCTCCGACCGGTTCTCGTTCCGGTTCTCCGACCGGTTCTCCGACCGGTTCTCCGAGCGTCCGGCGCTGCGCCCGCCCGACGGGGCGTGCGGCGCCCCTCCGTGCTGGTGCCCGGAGCCGGAGCCGACGACGGCGGTGAGGTCGTCCTGGACCACCACGCCGCGGCCGGCGCAGTGCTCGCAGGGCTCGCTGAAGGTCTCCAGCAGGCCCTGCCCGACGCGCTTGCGCGTCATCTGCACCAGGCCGAGCGAGGTCACCTCGGCGACCTGGTGCTTGGAGCGGTCGCGGCCGAGGCACTCCAC
Organism: Actinomycetales bacterium; assembly: GCA_022701985.1. GTDB lineage: Bacteria > Actinomycetota > Actinomycetes > Actinomycetales > Quadrisphaeraceae > Quadrisphaera. The sequence goes on along the minus strand of JAKONK010000080.1, from coordinate 5,337 downwards.
GAGGCGGCGGACCACGAGGTCGCGGTTCGACTCCAGCACCATGTCGATGAAGTCGACGACGACGATGCCGCCGATGTCGCGCAGCCGCAGCTGGCGGACGATCTCCTCGGCGGCCTCGAGGTTGTTGCGGGTGACCGTCTCCTCGAGGTTGCCCCCGGAGCCGGTGAAGCGACCGGTGTTGACGTCGACGACGGTCATCGCCTCGGTCCGGTCGATGACCAGGGAGCCGCCCGAGGGCAGCCACACCTTGCGCTCCAGCGCCTTGGCGATCTGCTCGTCGACCCGGAAGCGGGCGAACGCCCCGCCGGCCGCACCCGCACCCTCGCCGTCCTCCCAGCGCGTCACGCGCTCGGCGAGGTCGGGGGCGACGGAGGCGACGTAGGGCTCGATCGACTCCCACGCCTCGTCGCCCTCGACCACCAGGCGGGCGAAGTCCTCGTTGAAGACGTCGCGGACGACCTTGATGACGAGGTCGGGCTCGCCGTGCAGCAGCGTCGGCGGGCTGACCTGGCCGGCCCGCGCGGAGATCTCCTCCCACTGCGCGGTGAGCCGCTCGACGTCGCGGCGGAGCTCGGCCTCGCTGGCGCCCTCGGCCGCGGTGCGGACGATGACGCCGGCCTCCTCGGGCACGACCTCCTTGAGGATCGACTTCAGCCGCGACCGCTCGGTGTCGGGCAGCTTTCGCGAGATGCCCGTCATGGTGCCGCCGGGGACGTACACGAGGTAGCGGCCGGGGAGGGAGACCTGGCTGGTCAGGCGGGCGCCCTTGTGGCCGACCGGGTCCTTGGTGACCTGCACCAGCACCGGGTCGCCCGACTTCAGGGCCGACTCGATCTTCTTGGCCTGGCCGGTGAGGCCCGCGGCCTCCCAGTCGACCTCGCCGGCGTAGAGGACGGCGTTGCGCCCGCGGCCGATGTCGACGAAGGCGGCCTCCATGCTCGGCAGCACGTTCTGCACGCGGCCCAGGTGGACGTTGCCGATCATCGACGTCTGCTGCTTGCGGGCGGCGTAGTGCTCCACCAGCACGCCGTCCTCGAGGACGGCGACCTGCGAGCGGCCACCGGCGGTGCGCACCACCATCGTGCGCTCGACGCTCTCGCGCCGGGCCAGGAACTCGGCCTCGGACAGGACGCGCGGGCGGCGGCCGCCGTCGCGCCCGTCGCGGCGGCGCTGGCGCTTGGCCTCCAGGCGCGTCGAGCCCTTGACGGCGGTGACGTCGCTCGGCTCGGAGGCCTCGCGCGACGACGAGCGGCGCGAGCGGGAGCGCCGCGAGGACGAGGCCGCGGGTGCCTCGGGCTCGGAGGCGTCCTCGGGCTCCTCGCCCCCGCCGGCACCCCGCCGGCGCCGGCGACGGCGGCGGCGGCTGGAGCCGCTGCCCGGGTCCTCGGCGTCCTCGGGCTCCTCGTCGCCCTCGGCACCGTCCTCGTCGACGGGGTCCTCGGCGTCGTCGGAGCCCTCGGGGCCGTCGTCGGGGGTGGTGGGCTCCGCGGTGGCGTCCGAGGTCTCGCCGGACGCGTCGACGTCGTCGGGGGACGCCTCGGCGCCCGCCTCGGCCTCGTCCTCGTCACCACCGCGACGGCGGCGACCGCGCCCACCGCGGCGGCGGCGACCGCGGCGGCCGCGGGACGCGCCGTCGTCAGCTCCGTCCTCGTCGTCCACCTCGGAGTCGGCCTCGGAGTCGGCCTCGGAGTCGGCCTGTGAGTCGAGGTCCGCCTCGTCCTCGGCAGCGTCGGTCTCGTCGCCCTCCTCGGCGTCCTCGGGTGCGGGGAGCGCCTCCACCGCGGCCGCCGCCTCGAGCGGGTCGGCCGCCGGCTCCACCACCGGCTCGTCTGCGGGCGGTGCGAGGGGCTCGACGGGTGCGTCAGCGACCGGTGCCTCCGGCTGCGCCGCAGCGGGGGCGTCGACCGGCGGCCCCGCGGGACGGCTGGCAGCACGGCGGGTGCGGCGGGCGCGGGAGGGGACGGCCGGCGTCGACGCCGCGGACGGCTCGGGCGCGGCGGCCGCCTCCTCGCTCGCGGGGACCGCGGGCGACGGCTCGGCCGCGGCCTGGAAGAGCGGCAGGCCCGTGGCGCCGCGCGCCCTCGTCGCCGCAGGCGCCTCGGCCGCGGCAGGCGCAGCGGCCTCGGCAGGCGCGGCGGCTCCCCCGGTGGGAGCCGGGTCCTGAGGGGGCGGCGCGGGCGCACCCGCGGGGGGTCCGGCGGGCCGGGAGACCGCTCGGTGGCTGCCGCGGCGGCGCCGCGAGCCCCCCGTCGGCGACCCTGCTGCCGTGCCGTCGTCCTCGACGTCGTTGCTGGTGCTCACGAGAGCTCCGTCCACCCCGGGGAGCCGGCCACACCATCAGCGCCGCTCGGGATTCTCGGCCCACCGCCCTCGAGCGGTGGGGAAAGTCTGGGGGCCGGGCGGGAGCGCCGCTGGGCTCGTGGCCCCGGCGCGGTCCTGCTCGGCAGCGGCGGCGACCCCGGAGGGCTCCGGGGGACCGGTGCCGCTCCGCCTCTCGTGCGACGGGCACCTGCGCCAGCGGGCCGCCGGTGGGCGGTCGCGGCGCCAGGTCCGCTCGCCGGTGCGGGAGGCCAGGTCGTCGTCGGGTCGACCGGCAGGTGTGACGTGCCGGGCGTCCGGGCCCATTGTCGCACAGGCCCCCCAGCACGACGGGAGACGGCCCGCCGCACCCCCGCACCGGCGCAGACGCGGCGCGGGGGGCCCGGCGGCTAGAGGTAGCGCTCGGGGTCGAAGTCCGCGAGGGAGATGACGCGGACGCGCGGCAGCACCTCGGTGAAGGCGTTGACGTGGTCCTCCAGGTCGAAGACCTCCAGCCCCCGGCCCACGAGGTCCGTGAACGTCGAGCTGACGAACTCCCGGAAGCCGAGGAGCCCGACGCGGCGCCCCTCTCCCTCCAGCACCGACCGCAGGTGCGAGGTGAAGTCGCCGTCGTGGCTGGCGAGCATGACGTCGCCGGGCCTGTCGACGAGGGCGTCCAGCGTGCGCTGGATGCCGATGTCGACGACCTTCTCCCCCGGCCCGCCGGACAGCGGGATGGGCCGGTAGTCCATCGCCAGGAGCGCCTGCACGAAGCTCATCGGCATCGAGCCCGACGTGGCGTTGAGGAAGAACAGGGCCCGCACGGGCTGGCCCCACGCCTCGGCGGCGAAGTCGCGCACGCGGTCCCACCGCGGCCGCTCGCCGGGGGCCGGCCGGCGCCCCAGGACGCTCATGCCGAGCGTGGCGTCGATGTTCTCGCCGTCGACGAGGAGGTAGGTCAGGCGCTGGCCCGCCGTCGGAGCATCACCCTGTGCCACGTCGTGCAGCGTAGCCATCCTCACGGGGGTCGGCCCCGAACGACGCGAGGGCTGCGGTCCCGGCGGCTCCGTCCGGAGGCGGGGAGGGGGGCTCCCGGCCGGAGCCGCCGCCGTGCACCCGGGGGTCCGCGGGGGGAGGATCACGGGGCCACAGCCCCTCTTCCCCGGAGGCGAACCATGTCCGCGCCCACGGACCCCGCGCCCGGCGAGGAGCGTCGAGGCGGACGGCACACCGCGCCGCGCACCCCGCTGCTGCACCGCCCCGCCGTCGTCGCGGGGGCGGGCGCGGTCGTGGTGCTCGGCCTGGTGGTGGCGGGTGCAGCGGCGCTGGGGCGGCCCGCCGACGAGGCGCTCGCAGGCGCTTCCTCCAGCACCTCCGCCGGCACCTCCCCCAGCACCTCCACCAGCGGCGCGGTTCCGACGGGCGCGCCGTCGTCCGGCGCCGGCGGCGGAGCCACCGAGCTGTCGGCGCCGCTGCCCACCGGTGGCAGCGGGAGCGCCGGGACCACGGCGACCGGCGCCCCGCGTCCGACGGCGACGGCGGCCTCGACCGAGGCGCTGCGCGAGCTGGCGGCCAACCCGCGGGTCGAGCTGTCGGCGCAGGCGCGGCAGGCGCTCCTCACCCGCCCGGTCGACCTGCGCCTGGCGACCCTCCTGGTGCAGCTCGCCTCGCAGCAGCGGCTGTCGGTGGCGGAGGTCCCGGCAGCCGCCTCCGGTGCGGGTGACGAGCCCCTCCGCGGCGTCGTCCTGGACCGCCTCGAGGGCCAGCCGGTGGGCACCGCCCCGGAGGCGGTCGCGCTCGTGGAGCGCCAGCTCGCGGCCCAGGACCCCGCCTACCGCGCCGAGGCGAGCCTGCAGCAGGGGCAGGACGGCGCGGCCCAGCTCCTCGTCGTGCTGCCCCCGGTCACGGGCTGACGGCGGACTGGGGGCGCTGGGCCGGAGACCTCGGCCGCAGGACGTCTCCCGCCGCTGTCTGGCGCGTCCGCTGGGCCGCATGGATGATGGGCCCGCCCGATCGCGACGGTGAGCGACGACACCGCCACAGCCGGTGCCCTCCGGTCGGGACGGAAGGAGCGCTCGTGCGCGCACCCGCCCACCCCCGTGCCCGTCGAGCCGCCGTCGGCGCGCTGCTGCTGGCGCTGGCCCTCGGTCCGGTCCCCGCGGCCTCGGCCTCCGGGAACGGCGGTGACGACGCCTACATCCGCGTCGCGCACCTCGTCCCGGGGTTCGGCGGCGTGACGATGACGGCCACGCTCACCGGCTTCGACGGGAGCAGCCGCGAGCTCACCCTGGCCCCGGAGGCCACCTACGGGGCCATCACCGGGTACGAGGCCCTGCCCGCCGGGTCGTACGCCGTCGCCGTCAGGCCCCTGGGCGCCGCGGCGAGCACCGCGCCCGTGCTGACGCAGACCCTGCAGGCCCAGGCGGGCGACGCGTACACGATCGCCGGGCTCGGCGACAGCACCGCGCCCCGGCTGTCGGCCATCCAGGACGACCTCTCCGCGCCCAGGAGCGGCACCGCCCGGGTGAGGGTGCTCCCGGCGGCCGAGCCGGGCCAGACCACCGAGGTCAGCACCGCCAGCGGCACCCGGGTCGCCTCGGGCGCGGAGTTCTCCGTCCCCACCGGCTACGTCGACGTGCCCGCGGGCAGCACGACCTTCACCGCCACCACCGGTCAGCGCTCGTCGCAGGAGACCACCACCCTCGCCGGGGGCAGCGTCTACACCGTGCTCGTCCTCGCCGACGGCACCTCGGGCCTCGAGCTGCGCCCGGTCCGCGACGCGACGGGCAGCGGCGTGGTCCCCGCCGGGGGTGCCGCGGCCGGGGGCGGCTACCTGGCCGAGCACGCCGCGGGGACGGCGGCTCCGACGGCGAGCGCGGTCCCCGCGGCGGCGGGCACCGCGCTGGCCGGTGCGGCCTTCGGCGGAGCGCTGCTCCTGGTCCGCCGCCGCACGGCCCGCAGGTCAGACGCCCGCTGACGCGGGACGGCGGGGTGCGGACCGGGACGGGCGGCGGAGTGGGCGCGTGAGCAGGCGCGAGG
>JAKONK010000076.1 GCA_022701985.1 Actinomycetales bacterium | reverse complement strand
CACGACTTCCGGGTCGACTTCGACGTCTACTTCCACGAGGACTCGCTGCACACCTCCGGTGCCGTGGCGTCCGTGGTGCAGCAGCTGAAGGACTCGGGCCGCCTGTACGAGTCCGACGGCGCCTGGTGGCTGCGCTCCACCGAGTTCGGTGACGACAAGGACCGCGTCGTCATCAAGTCCGACGGCAACCCCGCCTACGTCGCCGGTGACCTGGCCTACCTGCGCGACAAGCGCGCCCGCGGCTTCGACCTGTGCATCTACCTGCTCGGGGCCGACCACCACGGGTACGTGGCGCGCCTCAAGGCCGCCGCCGCGGCCTTCGGCGACGACCCCGACGTGGTCGAGGTGCTCATCGGCCAGATGGTCAACCTCGTGCGCGAGGGCGTCCCGGTCCGCATGAGCAAGCGCGCCGGCACCGTGGTGACGATGGAGGACCTCGTCGGGGCCGTCGGCGTCGACGCGGCCCGCTACGCGCTGGTGCGCTCCAGCGTCGACTCCCAGATCGACGTCGACCTCGACCTCCTGGTCAAGCGCACCAACGACAACCCCGTCTTCTACGTGCAGTACGCCCACGCGCGCACCTCGGGCGTCGGGCGCAACTCCCGCGACCTGGGCGTGCGCACCGAGGACGGCTTCGACCCGTCGCTGCTCGACCACGCCACCGAGTCGGCGCTGCTGGCCGCCATCGGCGACTTCCCCCGCGTCGTGGCGCAGGCCGCCGAGCTGCGCGAGCCGCACCGCGTGGCGCGCTACCTCGAGGCCCTCGCCGGCAGCTACCACAAGTGGTACGACGAGCGCCGCGTGACGCCCATGGGCGACGAGACCGTCACCGACGTGCACCGCACCCGCCTGTGGCTGAACGACGCGACCCGCACGGTGCTGGCCAACGGCCTGGAGCTGCTCGGCGTGGGCGCTCCCGACCGCATGTGACCCCCGCAGCAGAGCCAGGAGAGACCCCGTGAGAGCGCACCCCGCCGGGCCCCAGCACGCCGCCGGACTCGGCGGCCCCGGCTGGCTGACCGAGCCCGACGACGCCAACGACCTGCTGCCCCAGCTGTGGCCGAGCAGCGCCCGCCGCGGGGCCGACGGCGTCGTCACCGTCGGCGGCGTCCCGGTCACCGAGCTGGCCGCCCAGCACGGCACCCCCGCGTACGTGGTCGACGAGGCCGACTTCCGCGCCCGCGCCACCGCCTTCCGCGACGCGTTCGCCGAGGCCTTCGCCGACGCGTGCGGCGGCGCCGACGTCTACTACGCCGCCAAGGCCTTCACGTGCACCGCCGTGGCGCGCTGGCTCGCCGAGGACGGGCTGCGCTACGACGCCTGCACCGGCGGTGAGCTGGCGGTGGCGCTGCGCGGCGGCACCGACCCGGCGCACGTGCTGCTGCACGGCAACAACAAGTCCGACGAGGAGATCAACCGCGCCGTGCGGGCGGGCGTGGGCAAGGTCGTCGTCGACGGCTTCCACGACATCGACAGGACCGCCGACGCCGCCCGCGAGGCCGGGGTGCGCCAGGGCGTGCTCATCCGCACGACGGTCGGCGTCGAGGCGCACACGCACGACTACATCGCCACGGCCCACGAGGACCAGAAGTTCGGCCTCTCGCTGGCCTCCGGACAGGCCGCCGAGGCGGTCCGCCGGGTGCTGGCGCGCCCCGAGCTCGAGCTGCGCGGCCTGCACAGCCACATCGGCAGCCAGATCTTCGACGTCTCCGGGTTCGAGGTGGCCGCACGCCGGCTCCTGGGCCTGCACGCGCAGGTGCTCGCCGAGCACGGCCTCGAGATGCCCGAGATCGACCTCGGCGGCGGCTTCGGCATCGCCTACACCACGCAGGACGCCCCGCTCTCGCCCACGGCGCTGGCGCGCGGCATGGCCGAGGTGGTCACGGCCGCGTGCGCGCAGCTCGGCGTCGCCGTGCCGAAGGTGTCGGTGGAGCCCGGCCGCGCCATCGCCGGTCCCTCCGGCGTGACCCTGTACCGCGTCGGCTCCACGAAGGACGTCGCGCTCGACGGCGGTCTGCACCGCCGCTACGTGGCCGTCGACGGCGGCATGAGCGACAACATCCGCACCGCCCTGTACGACGCCGACTACTCCGCCTCCCTCGGCGGGCGCCGGTCGGCCGCGGCGCCCGTGCTGTCACGGGTGGTGGGCAAGCACTGCGAGAGCGGTGACGTGGTCGTGAAGGACGAGTTCCTCCCCGACGACGTCGCCGCGGGCGACCTGCTCGTGGTGCCCGCCACCGGCGCGTACTGCCACAGCATGGCGAGCCAGTACAACCACGTGCCCCGCCCCCCGGTGGTCGCCGTGCGCGACGGGGAGAGCCGCGTGCTGGTGCGGCGCGAGACCGAGGACGACCTGCTCGCGCTCGACATCGGCTGAGCCGGTCGCCGCGGCGGTGCGGCGCGGCCGCGCCGCCGCGGACCTGGCAGGATCTGGCCCGTGGCGATCCCCTTCACCCTCATCAGCGTCGGCGCCGTGATGATCTTCCTGGGCCTGCTCAACGGAGACATCACGGTGTGGCACGACATCGTGAAGTTCGGCGGCTGCGCCCTGGTCGGCGTGGGGCTCGTCTCCTCCGCGGTCGTCGCCTCGCGCCGCAAGCAGGCCGAGCGCGTCGCGCGCCTCCAGGAGGGCCTGCCCCAGGCCGCGCCCCTGGTGGGGCCGGGCGGCGGCCACCACTGACCGCCGCCTGACGGGGCGCCGCCGCCCAGCCGCGCCGCGGCTCAGACGGGCGGAAGCACCCGGGTGGGGATGGCGGGCTCGCCCCGGGACAGGGCCAGGCCCTCCCACGGCATCGTGACGAGCACCTCCTGGAGGTGCTCGCGGGCTGCCGCGAGGTCGGCCCCGTGCGAGGCCGGGCCCACCCGCTCGCCGGCGCGCACCAGCGGCACCTGCAGCGGGCGGTCGCCGGGCTCGCGCTCGGGCGCGGGGCCGGCGCTCACGACCTCCTCGGTGGCGGTGCCGCTGCTGCGGTGGCGCCGCAGGGCCGTCTTGCGGCCGCCGTGGGTGGCCTTCGACTCCGAGCGCTTGGCCACGGGGCGGCCCTCGACCTCGACGACCTTGTAGACCATGCCCGCGGTGGGGGCTCCCGACCCCTGGACCACCGACGTCCCGACCCCGTAGGCGTCGACGGGCGCGGCGGCGAGCGCCGCGAGGCCGAACTCGTCGAGGTCTCCGGAGAGCACGATGCGGGTCTGCGCCGCCCCCAGGGCGTCGAGCTGCGCCCGCGCCTTCACCGCCAGCACCGCGAGGTCGCCGGAGTCGATGCGCACCGCGCCCAGCTGCGGCCCGGCCACCCGGACGGCCGTCTCGATGCCGCGCTGGATGTCGTAGGTGTCGACGAGCAGGGTGGTGCCGGTGCCGAGGGCGGCGACCTGGGCGCGGAACGCCTCCTCCTCGGTGTCGTGCAGCAGCGTGAAGGCGTGGGCGCTGGTGCCCGAGACGGGCACCCCGTAGCGCCGGCCGGCCTCGAGGTTGGAGGTGCTGCTGAAGCCGGCGAGGTGGGCGGCGCGGGCGGAGGCCACGGCGGCCTCCTCGTGGGTGCGGCGGCTGCCCATCTCGACGATGGGCCGTCCGCCGGCGGCCACCGCCATGCGGGCCGCGGCCGAGGCGACGGCGCAGTCGTGGTTGAAGACCGACAGCACGAGCGTCTCGATGACGACGGCCTCGGCGAAGGTGCCGGTCACCGACAGCACGGGGGAGCCCGGGAAGTACAGCTCGCCCTCGGCGTAGCCCTCGACGTCGCCGGTGAACCGGTAGCCGGCGAGGTGGTCGACGGTGGCGGGGTCGAGGCGGCCGTCAGCGCGCAGCGCCTCCAGCACCCCCTCGTCGAAGCGGAACCGCTCCAGGGCGTCGAGCAGGCGGGCGGTGCCGGCCACGACGCCGTAGCGGCGGCCGTCGGGCAGGCGCCGGGCGAAGACCTCGAAGGTGCAGCGCCGCGAGGCCGCGCCGCTGCGCAGCGCCGACTGGAGCATGGTCAGCTCGTACGCGTCGGTGAGCAGCGCCGTGCTGGCTCCGGTGCTGCCCGTGGGGCGCGGGCCGTTCGGCGGGGTGAGGTCCACGGGGCCACCGTAGGATGAGCCCGCGTGAGCACCGCACCGGCTGAGGCCGAGGAGCGCGTCGAGGCGCTCGACGGCGAGACCGCCAAGCCCTGGGTCACCATCGTCTGGAACGACCCGGTGAACCTCATGTCCTACGTCACCTACGTCTTCCAGACCTACTTCGGGCACCCGCGCGAGAAGGCGGAGAAGCTCATGCACGACGTCCACGAGGCGGGTCGGGCCGTGGTGGCCCACGGCACCCGCGAGGAGATGGAGCGCGACACCGAGGCCATGCACGGATACGGCCTCTGGGCCACGTTCTCCAAGGACGCCTGAGCCGTGGCGCGCCGCTTCGAGCGCTCCCGCCGCGGGGTCACCGCCACCTTCGACGACGACGAGCGCGCGCTGCTCTCCGGTCTGCTGACCGAGGTCTCCCAGCTCCTCGACGACGGCACCACCCCCTCCGAGGACCCCCTCGAGGCGATGGTCGGCACCGGTGGCTCCACCACGCCGCCGTCCGACCCGGCGGTGGCCCGCCTGCTGCCGCAGGCCGCCAAGGACGACCCCGACGCCGCCCGCGAGTTCCGCCGCCTGACGGAGCGGGGCCTGCGGCAGCGCAAGCGCGACGGCCTCGAGCGCGCCCGCGCCACGCTGGAGCGCCCCGGGCCGCTCGTGCTCGACGCCGAGGAGCAGCACGCCTGGCTGGTGGCGCTGACCGACGTGCGCCTGGTGCTGGCCGAGCGGCTCGGCCTGCGCACCGACGACGACGCCGACGCCGTGCTCGCCGAGGTCGCCGAGAGCTCCCCGGAGGACCCGCGCGTCTGGATGGCCTCGGTGTACGACTTCCTCACCTGGCTCCAGGAGACGCTGGTCGCGGCCCTGTCGAAGCAGCTGCCCCGTGGCTGACGCCCCGATCGGCATCTTCGACTCCGGCGTCGGAGGGCTGACCGTCGCGCGCGCCGTCCTCGACCAGCTGCCCGCCGAGCGGGTGCTGTACCTGGGAGACACGGCCCGCGCGCCCTACGGGCCCCGGCCGCTGGCGCACGTGCGCGCCTACGCGCTGGAGTGCCTCGACGAGCTGGTCGCCTCCGGGGTGAAGCTGCTGGTCATCGCCTGCAACAGCGCGAGCGCCGCGGTGCTGCACGACGCGCGCGAGCGCTACCCCGTGCCCGTGGTCGAGGTGATCCGCCCCGCGGTGCGCCGCGCGGTCGCCAGCACCCGCAGCGGGCGCGTCGGGGTCATCTGCACGACGGCGACGGCGACGTCGGGCGCCTACGCCGACGCGTTCACCGCGGCGCCCGACGTCCGGGTCACCACCCAGGCGTGCCCCCGCTTCGTGGAGTTCGTCGAGGCGGGGGTGACGTCGGGGCCCGAGCTGCTGGAGGCCGCTCGCGAGCACCTCGCGCCCGTCGTCGCCGCCGACGTCGACACCCTCGTCCTCGGGTGCACCCACTACCCGCTGCTCACCGGCGTCCTCTCCTACGTCATGGGCGACGGCGTCACGCTGGTCTCCAGCGCCGAGGAGACCGCGAAGGCCGTCTACCGCGAGCTCACCGCCCGGGGCCAGCTCCGCGGTGACGCGCTGCCCCCGCCCGAGCACCGCTGGCTCACCACGGGGGACCCGGCGACCTTCGCCCGCCTGGCGCGGCGCTTCCTGGGCACCGCCGCACCGGCGCAGCTGCACGCCGAGCAGCACCGGACCGTCCTGGACACGGGGATGCTGCCCCGCGTCACCGCACCGCTGCTGAGGAGGGCCACGTGATGGGCGCATGAGGCTGGTCGTGGTGGGCTGCTCCGGCTCGGTGCCGGGGCCCGACTCCCCGGCGTCGTGCTACCTGCTGGAGGCCGAGGACCCCTCCGACGGCCGCACCTGGCGCGTCGTGCTCGACCTGGGCAGCGGCGCCGCCGGCCCCCTCCAGCGGCACCTCCCCGGGGGCGACCTCACGACCCTGGACGGGGTGCTGCTGTCGCACCTGCACGCCGACCACTGCCTGGACACCACCGGCCTCTACGTCGCTCTCAAGCACGGGCCCGCCGCCCACCGGGGCGAGCCCGTGCCGCCCATCCCGCTGTGGGCGCCCGCCGACGCCCCCGGGCGCCTCGCGCGCGCCTACGACCTGCCTGAGGACGGGCCCGGCATGACCGAGCAGTACGCCTTCGGCGCGTGGGTCGACCGCCAGCCCGTGCAGGTCGGCCCCTTCACCGTGGAGCCGGTGCTCGTGGAGCACCCCGTGGAGGCGTACGGGCTGCGCGTCACCGGCCCGGGCGAGCGCGGTGACGGCTCGCGCGCCGTGCTCGCCTACACCGGTGACACCGACGACTGCCCCGCCCTGGACCACCTCTCCCGCGACGCCGACCTGCTGCTCACCGAGGCGACCTTCACCGACGGCGTGACCGCCGAGCGGGGCGTGCACCTGTCGGGCACCCGCGCGGGGGCCGCGGCCGCCCGCGCCGGGGCCCGGTCCGTGCTGGTGACGCACCTGCCCCCGTGGGCCGACGCCCCGGGCGTGCTCGCCGAGGTGCGCGC
>JAKONK010000064.1 GCA_022701985.1 Actinomycetales bacterium | reverse complement strand
GGCCCACGAGACCCGCGCCGACGCGCTCACCGCCGGGCGCCGCGAGCGCCGCGGCCGGGGTGCCGCTGCCGGTGCGGTCGACCCCGTCGACGACTTCCTGTACGACTACTACGCCCTGCGCCCCGGGCAGCTGCGCCGCTGGCACCCCGGCACCGGCCCGGAAGGGGCGGCGGGCCTCGCCGACGCGGCGGACGCCCCCCAGGCGCAGTGGCGCTGGTACCGGACGACCCCCGCCGGCACCTCGGACGTCGCCGTCGAGCTCGACCTCGCGGCGTTCACCGCCGACCGGGGCCGGGCGCTGGCCACCAGCCGGCGCCTGCTCGCCGCGGTGCAGGGCCGCGCCCCCCACCTGGGCTGCTTCGGCATGCACGAGTGGGCGATGGTCTACCGCTCCGGTGACGCCGTCGGCGGTCCGACGACGGGTGCGGCCAGTCCGCTGGGCCGCCGCCACGCGCTGCCGCTGCGCCTGGGGCAGGCGGGCACCGACGCCGTGGTCGAGGGGCACGCGCTGCGCTGCACCCACGTCGACGCCTACCGGTTCTTCACGCCCGGAGCGGCGCCGCGCAACGCCCTCGTGCCGACCCGCGACACCCAGGCCGAGCTCGACCAGCCCGGCTGCGTGCACGTGTCGATGGACGTGCTGCGCCACGCGCTCGCCCTCGGGCCCGCGTGCCCCGGCGAGCTGCTGCTCGACTGCTTCGCGGCGGCCCGCGAGGCCCGCGTGCTCGACATGCGGGCATCCCCCTACGACGTCACCGCCCTCGGTCACGAGGCGCTCCCGGTGGAGACCCGCGAGGGCAAGGTGGCCTACGCGCAGGCCCAGTCCGCGATGGCCGAGCGCGCCGGCCCCCTGCGGAGCCGCCTGCTCGCCGCCGTCGACGCCGCCCTGGAGGGGACCCGGTGACCACCCACCTCACCAGCACGCAGCTCGCCGCGGAGCTCGAGGCCGAGGCGCGGTCGACGCTCCCCGCGCACGTGTCCGGCTACGTCGGGGCGACGGCGGGCGCCGGGGAGTGCCACGCCGAGGGCCTGGCCGCCTGGGCCGCGCTGCGGCTGGTGCCGCGGGTGCTGCGCGGCGGCCGGGCCGACGGCGCGGTGGACACCTCGACCGCGGTGCTCGGGACCCCCGTGCGCACGCCCGTGCTGCTCGCCCCGATGGCCCAGCAGGTCGCCGCGCACCCGCGCGGCGAGGCGGAGGCCGCCCGCGCCGTCGCCGCCGCCGGCTCGCTGCTGGGCGTGTCCACCAACACCGCGGTGCCGTTCACCGAGGTCGGCGCCGCCGGTGCGCCGTGGTGGTACCAGGTGTACGTGCTGCGCGACAGGTCGCTGACGCAGCTCCTGGTCGAGCGGGCTGCCGCCTCGGGGGCCGGCGCCCTGCTGCTGACGGTCGACACCACCTCCCTCACCCAGCCCTCCGAGCCGGGCGCCGCGAGCGTGGAGCCCACCGAGTGGCCCGACGGCCCCGGGCGCGCGCGGCTGACGGCCCTGACCAGCGCCGACCTCGCGGGCTCGGAGTCCGGGGCCGCCTCCCCCGCCCTCGACGTCGACCTGGGCACCGTCCGCTGGCTCGCCGAGGTCTCCGGCCTGCCGGTCGTGGTCAAGGGCGTGCTGCACCCCGACGACGCCGCCGCGTGCGTGGAGGCCGGAGCCGTGGGCGTCGTCGTCTCGACCCACGGGGGCCGCCGCCTGGGCGCCTCGGTGACGTCGGCGGAGGCGCTGCCGGGAGTCGTGGCTGCGGTGCGCGCCGTGAGCCCGGCGGCGGAGGTCTACGCCGACTCCGGCGTCCGGTCCGGCGCTGCGGTGGCAGCGGCCCTCGCCCTCGGGGCCCGCGCGGTCTTCGTGGGCCGCCCGGCGTGGTGGGGCCTCGCGGCCCGGGGCGCCGACGGCGTGGGCCGGGTGCTCGGCGGCCTCACCGAGGAGCTCGCCGGCGTCATGAGGCAGTGCGGCGCCGCGTCGGTGGCCGACCTCACCCCCGACCTCGTCGCCAGCCGGCACCTCCGTGCCTGAGGGTGACGTCGTCTGGCGCTCCGCCCAGCGGCTCCACGCGGCCCTCGCCGGGCGCGAGCTGGTCACGAGCGACCTGCGCTGGCCGTCGCTGGCCGCGGTGGACCTGCGCGGCCGTGAGGTCCGAGAGGTGGTCAGCCGCGGCAAGCACCTGCTGGTGCGGGTCGCGGGCGGCCCGACCGACCGCGGGGGCGAGCCCGCGGTGACCCTGCACAGCCACCTGCGCATGGAGGGCAGCTGGCACGTCCACGCCACGGACGGCCCGTGGCGCACCGCCCGGTCCCAGCACGGCGTGCGGGCGGTGCTCGCCAACGCCGCGTGGACGGCGGTGGGACACCGCCTGGGGATGCTCGACCTGGTGCGCACCACCGACGAGCACCGCCTGGTCGGTCACCTGGGGCCCGACGTCCTCGGCCCGGAGTGGGGCCCGGAGGCGGTGGAGCGCGTGGTCACCGCGCTGCTGGAGGCGCCCGACCGGCCCGTCGGCGAGGCCCTCCTCGACCAGCGCGTGCTGGCGGGGGTGGGCACCTTCTTCATGGCCGAGGTGCTCTTCCTGCGAGGGACCTCCCCGTGGGCACCCGTCGGGTCGCTCAGCACCGCCGCGCTGCGGGCCGTGGTCGAGCTGGTGCACCGGCTGCTGGTCGCGGGCACGAGGGACGTGGCGCAGTCGAGCACGGGCGAGACCAGCCACGGGGCGAGGGCGTGGGTCCACGCCCGGTCGGGCCAGCCGTGCCGCCGCTGCGGGACGACGGTGCGCGTGGCCCCCATCGGCGTCGCGCCCCACGACCGCGTGGCGTTCTCCTGCCCGCACTGCCAGCCGGGCCCGCGCCCGACCGACGACGGCGCCCCCCAGGCGCCCCTGGGCGCCCGCGTCACCGGCCCGCCCGGACCTCCGGGGCCGCTCGGGCGGCCGTCACCCGGACAGCCGTCGGTCAGGCGGCCGAGACCAGCCCGTCGCGGGTGATGACGACCTGCTTGATGCCGAGGTCGCCGACCGGCAGGGCCGGGGCGGCGGTCTCGGGGACGTCGAAGCCGGCGAGCACCGGCGCGACCGGAGGGGCCGCGGCAGCGGTGACGGCGGGCCGCACGCCCACCCCAGCGCCCTCGACGGCGGCGACCCGGTCGCTGACGGCCCGCAGCACCGTCGACATGGGCACCTCGAGCGCGTTGCAGATGGACGACAGCAGCTCGCTGGACGCCTCCTTCTGCCCGCGCTCGACCTCGGAGAGGTAGCCCAGGGAGACCCGGGCGGCGCCGGAGACCTCGCGCAGCGTGCGTCCCTGCTGCTGGCGCGCGGAGCGGAGCACGTCACCGATCTCACGTCTCAGCAGTGGCACGGGCCGCCTCCCTTCGCTCGCTCGGGCCGCTGCGCCTGCAGCGGGCCCGGTCGGCGGTGAGGTCGCCGATGGGTCACGGTACCCCGTTGCTGCACTGCGTGACGGGACGTCCACCGGCTCCGGCAGGCGCGGCGCCGGGCGGCGCGCGGCGGGGCGCGTCGCAGGGCGGACAGCGGGGCGGGCGGACGAGCGGTCGGTGGGGCGGCGTGTCGAAGGACGGCGGGCAGCAGCGCTGGGCATCACCTGGTCCAACGCACTCCCCGTCCGCAGCGTTCCCGGCGCCCCCGCTGCTCCGGGCGCTCCTCGGCGGGCGCTCGTCACGGGAGCAGCTCGCGCAGGAGCTCCAGCGCCGCGGCGGTCGCCCCGGCGCGCACGGCGGCGCGGTCGCCGTCGAGGGCGAGCCCGCGCACCCGGGAGGGCCCTCCGCCGGGGGCCGCGACCGCCACGAAGACCGTGCCGGCGGGGTGCCCGTCGTGGGGACCCGGCCCCGCGACCCCGGTGGTGGCGACCCCCAGGTCGGCGTGCAGGAGCGACGCGGCACCCCGGGCCATGGCCACGGCGACGTCGGCGTCGACCGGGCCGGTGCGCTCCAGGTGCGCCGCGGGGACGCCGAGCACGGAGGCCTTCACGTCGGTGGCGTAGGCCACCACCCCGCCGCGGAGCACCTCGGAGGCCCCCGGCACCTCCGCGAGGGTGGCGCTGACCTGCCCCGCGGTGAGCGACTCGGCGGTCGCCACGGTCAGACCGGCCGCCCGCAGGGCGGTGACGACCCCCGCGGCGGTCGGTGCACCCGCGTCAGCGAGCACGGCCGCCGCGGACCAGCCGGTGGGCGCGCACCAGGTAGTCGACGCCGGTGACCACGGTGACGGCGGCAGCGGCGAGCAGCAGCACCAGCAGGGCGACCTGGACCACGCCGAGGGCGGTCGGGGCACCGGCCAGCCACTGCGCCCACGGCAGCAGGAACAGCCCCGCCGCCGCCATCTGCAGCACCGTCTTGAGCTTGCCGCCCGGCGAGGCGGCGATGACGCCGTACCGGATCACCACGAACCGCAGCAGGGTGATGCCGACCTCGCGCACGAGGATGACGACGGTCAGCCACCACCAGACCTCGCCGAGCAGCGACAGCCCGACGAAGACGGCGCCGAGGAGCAGCTTGTCGGCGATGGGGTCGGCGATCTTGCCGAAGTCGGTGATCAGCCCGCGGCTGCGGGCGAGGTCGCCGTCGACCTTGTCGGTGTAGCTGGCCAGGGCGAACAGGCCGAAGGCGCCCAGGCGCAGCCACGCGTCGTCGCCGTCGCGCGCCAGCAGCAGCCACGCCACGAACGGCACCAGGACGATGCGGAAGACGGTCAGCGCGTTGGCGATGTTCCAGCTGCTGACCCGCGGCTGCGCGGACGGCTGCCCGGTCACGGCAGCGGCCGGGCCACGAGGTCGACGCCCTCGCTGCCGACGACCTCGACCTCGACGAGGTCGCCGACCGCCGGCACGGCCGCGTCCGCGGCCAGCTCGAGCCGGGTGGTCCCGTCGACGTCGGGGCCCTGGAACGCCGTCCGCCCGACGACCGAGGGCCGCCCCCGGGCGTCCGGCTCGTCGGCGTCGTGCTCCTCGACCAGCACCACCGCCCGCTCGCCCGTCCGCTCGGCGGCGCGGGCGTCGACCAGGGCCTCCACCAGCCGCGAGACCCGCTCGACGCGCTCGGCGACGACGTCGGCGGGCAGGTGCCCGTCCAGCCCCACGGCCTCGGTGCCGTCCTCGTCGGAGTAGCCGAACACCCCGACGACGTCGAGCCGCGCTGCCTCGAGGAAGCGCTCGAGCTCGGCGACGTCGGCGTCGGTCTCGCCGGGGAACCCGACGATGACGTTGGAGCGCACACCGGCCTCGGGGGCGAGGGCGCGCACCCTGTCGAGCAGGGCGAGGAACTCCTCGGTGCCGCCGAAGCGCCGCATGCGGCGCAGCAGCGCGGGCGCGGAGTGCTGGAACGACAGGTCGAAGTAGGGGACGACGCCGGGGGTGCCGGCGATCGCCTCCAGCAGCCCGGGGCGGACCTCGGCGGGCTGCAGGTAGCTGACGCGCACGCGCTCCAGGCCGTCGACGGCCGCCAGCTGCGGCAGCAGCTTCTCCAGGGCGCGCAGGTCGCCGAGGTCCTTGCCGTAGGAGGTGGAGTTCTCGCTGACGAGGAAGACCTCCTTGACGCCCTGCTCGGCGAGCCAGCGGGCCTCGGTGAGCACGTCGGCCGGGGGGCGGGAGACGAAGGAGCCGCGGAAGGCGGGGATGGCGCAGAACGAGCAGCGCCGGTCGCAGCCGGAGGCGAGCTTCAGCGGCGCCCAGGGCGCGGAGCCGAGGCGGGCGCGCACCACGGGCGGGCCGGAGTCGGGCACGCGTCCCAGGGCGGAGTCGCTGAGCTCCCCCAGGCCGGGGAGGGCCACGGCGCCGCTGCGGGCCGCGGCCTGGCGCTTCGCGGGGCTGACCGGCAGCAGGGTGCGGCGGTCGCGCGGCACGTGGGACTCGGGCCGCTCCCCGTGGAGGATGCCCTCCAGGTGCGAGGAGAGCTCGGTGTAGGAGTCGAAGCCGAGCACGGCGTCGACCTCCGGCAGCTCCTCGGCGAGGTCCTTGCCGTACCGCTCCGACATGCAGCCCACCGCGACGACCGCCTGGGTGCGGGCGGCCTCGTCGTCGCGCAGCTCGGCGACGTCGAGCAGCACGTCGACGCTGTCCTTCTTGGCCTGCTCGACGAAGCCGCACGTGTTGACCACGGCGACGTCGGCCAGGGCCGGGTCGGTCTCCAGGCGCCACCCCGCCGAGGCCAGGCGGCCGGCCAGCTCCTCGGAGTCGACCTCGTTGCGGACGCAGCCGAGGGTGACCAGCGCCACCGAGCGCTGCGGGGCGGGGGGTGACGGGGAGGTGGTCGCGGGCACCCGTCGAGGGTACGGGGCCCCGGGCCGTGGCCGGCCGGCGCTGGCCGGCCGCGGCGGCGGTCCGGGCCTCAACCGCGGTCGGTGAGGTTCCAGGCGTCCTCGGAGCCCGGGTCGTCGGCCTCGTCGTCCCAGCCCTCGCCGTCGGCGAGGTCGACGACCGCCGTCGCCCCCTCGGGGACCACGACCGGCGGGCCGCCGCGACCGGTGCCGGTGGCCTCGCCCTGCAGGCGGGCCAGGGCCTCGTCGAGGTCGTCGGGCTTCACGTAGACGTCGCGGGCCTTGGACCCCTCCGAGGGCCCGACCACCCCGCGCTGCTCCAGCAGGTCCATGAGGCGCCCGGCCTTGGCGAAGCCCACGCGGAGCTTGCGCTGCAGCATCGACGTGGAGCCGAACTGCGTGGTGATGATGTGCTCCGCCGCGGCGAGCATCAGCTCGAGGTCGTCGCCGACGTCCTCGGCGATCTTCTGGGCGTTGCTGGGCGCCACCACGCCCTCGATGTACTGCGGGTCGGCCTGGCTCTTGACGTGCGCGACGACGCGCGCCACCTCGGACTCGGTGACCCACGCCCCCTGCACGCGGTTGGGCTTGGACGTGCCCATGGGCAGGAAGAGCGCGTCGCCCTGGCCGATGAGCTTCTCGGCGCCGGGCTGGTCGAGCACGACCCGGGAGTCGGCGAGGGAGCTGGTGGCGAAGGCGAGGCGCGAGGGCACGTTCGCCTTGATGAGGCCGGTGACGACGTCGACCGAGGGCCGCTGCGTGGCCAGGACCAGGTGGATGCCGGCGGCCCGGGCGAGCTGGGTGATCCTGACGATCGAGTCCTCGACGTCGCGGGGGGCGACCATCATCAGGTCGGCCAGCTCGTCGACGACCACCAGCAGGTAGGGGTAGCGGCGGAAGACCCGGTCGCTGCCCGGGAGGGCCTCGATGCGGTCCTCGTCGACGGCGGCGTTGAAGTCGTCGACGTGCTTGAAGCCGTACTCGGCGAGGTCGTCGTAGCGCCGGTCCATCTCCTCGACCACCCACTGGAGGGCCTCGGCGGCCTTCTTCGCGTTGGTGATGATCGGGTTGAGCAGGTGCGGGATGCCCTCGTAGGCCGTGAGCTCCACGCGCTTGGGGTCGACCAGGATCATCTTGACCTGCTCGGGCGTGGCCCTCATGAGGATCGACACGATCATGGAGTTGATGAAGCTCGACTTGCCGGCGCCGGTGGCGCCCGCGACGAGCAGGTGGGGGGTCTTGGCGAGGTTGGTGATGACGTACCCGCCCTCGACGTCCTTGCCGATGCCCATGACCATCGGGTGCTTGTTCTTCTGCGCCACCTCGCTGCGCAGCACGTCGCCGAGCACCACGACCTCGCGGTCGGTGTTGGGGATCTCCACGCCGATCGCCGACTTGCCGGGGATCGGGCTGAGGATGCGGACGTCGGCGCTGGCCACCGCGTAGGCGATGTTCTTGGACAGCGCCGTGACCTTCTCGACCTTGACGCCGGTGCCCAGCTCGACCTCGTACCGGGTGACCGTCGGGCCGCGGGTGAAGTCGGCCACGCGGGCGTCGATGGAGAAGTTGTCCAGCACCGCCGTGAGCGCGTCGACCACGCGGTCGTTGGCCTCGGTGCGGGTGGCGTGGCCCTCGCCGTGGCCCAGCACGTCGTCGCCGGGCATCTCGTAGGTGCCGTTGAACGACATCGCCATCTGCTCGACGCGGTGCGGCAGCTGGGTGGTCGGCGGGGCCTCGCGCAGCGCGGGCGCCGGGGCCTGCGCGCCCCGGGCGTGGGCGGTGACGCCGGCGGCCGAGGAGGTGCGGGGACCGGGCTCGGCCGCGGCCTCGGCGTCGTCGAGCCCGGCGGCGGGGGCGCCCGCGGGCACCTCGGTGGTGGGCGCCCCGGAGCCGAAGTCGCGGAAGGGGTCGAAGACCTCCTCCACGGCGGTCTCCGGCAGCTCGATCGTCTGGCCGGCCTGCTCCTCGAAGGCGGGCCTGTCGTCGCGGGGGGCCTTCTTGCCCCGGCGCCCCCTGCGGCCCTCCGGCTCGCCCTCGCGCTCCATGGCCTGCTCGTAGGCCACGTCGCCGTGGCGGTCGGCGCGGGCCCGGCCCAGCTGGCGGCGCTCGAGCTCGCCGTCCGGGTCGTCCCAGTCCTCCCCGTCCCCGCGCGGGCCGTGGACCTCGTCGCCGCCGGTCAGGGTGCGGTAGAGCTGTCCGAGGCGGTGGGGCACCAGGTGCACCGGGGTCGCGGTCGTCACCAGCACGCCGAAGACCGCCAGCATCGCCAGCAGCACGTAGGTCAGCGCCTCGCGGACGGCGGCCTCGAGCGGCGTGGCCACGAGGTAGCCGAGCACGCCGCCGGCGGTGCGCAGGGGCCCCAGACCGGTCTCCATGGGGCTGCCGGCCCCGCTGTCGAGGTGGAGCATCCCGGCCACGGCGACGGTGATGAGCGAGAGACCCACGACGACGCGGCTGTTCTCACTGCCGCGGTCGGGGCGCAGCAGCAGGCGCAGCGCCAGCACGGCCAGGGCGATCGGCAGCGCGAGGCTGACCTTGCCGACGGTGCCAGCCACCACGGCGTGCACGACGTCCCCGAAGGTCCCGGGCATGTCCCACCACTCACGGGCGGCGACGACGATCGCCGCGGCGACCAGCGCGAGGCCGATGCCGTCGCGGCGGACGTCCGGGTCGAGGTCGGCGCTGTCGGGACGGCCGCGGCGCGCTCCCCCGCCGACGGCGTGGGCGACCCCCATCCAGGTGCCGCGGACGGCGCGCACCGGCCACCAGGGCCTGCTGCGCGCGTGCGCGGGGGCCGGGGTGCGGCCCTTGCCCGCGCCGCCCTTGACCGCCTTCGAGGACGTCGTGCGGGTGGTCGTCGACCTCCCGCCGGAGCGGCTGGAGGTCGACGCCTTCGTCCGCGACGTCGTCGAGGGCGAGCGCGTAGCCATGCGGTCACGCTAACGCGACGTCACATCCCTCACACAGGCCCCACGCCGGGACGGATCCGGCGCGGGGCCGGGGCTGCCGCCGCGGCAGCCCCACCAGGCGCTCAGGCCTCGACGACCACCGGGATGATCATCGGGCGGCGGCGCAGCGAGGTGCCGGCCCAGCGGCCGACCACGCGGCGCACGACCTGCTGCAGCTGGTGCACGTCGACCTTGCCGCCCTGTCCGCCGCCCTGGCCCACGGCCTGCGAGAGGGCGTCGGTGATCTTCGGGGCGATCGACTGCAGCGTGGAGGTGTCCTCGGCGACGCCGCGGGCGTGGACCTCCGGCCCCGCCACCACCTTGCCGGTGGAGGAGTCGACGACCACGAAGACCGAGATGAAGCCCTCGTCGCCCAGCACCAGGCGGTCCTTGAGGTCGGCCTCGGTGATGGAGCCGACGGAGGAGCCGTCGACGTAGACGTAGCCGCACTTCACCGCGCCCGTGACCCGGGCGCGGCCCTCGCGCAGGTCGATCACGGTGCCGCAGTCGGCCAGGACCACGCGGTCGCGCGGCACGCCCGTCCTGACCGCCAGCTCGGCGTTGGCGTGCAGGTGGCGCACCTCGCCGTGGACCGGCATGACGTTCTTCGGCTTGACGATGTTGTAGCAGTACAGGAGCTCACCGGCGCTGGCGTGGCCCGAGACGTGCACGCGGGCGTTGCCCGAGTGGACGACGTCGGCGCCCAGCCGCATCAGGCCGTTGATGACCCGGTAGACGGCGTTCTCGTTGCCCGGGATGAGCGAGCTGGCCAGGACCACGGTGTCGCCCGCGCCGACCTGCACGCGGTGGTCGCCGTTGGCCATGCGGCTGAGCGCCGCCATGGGCTCGCCCTGCGACCCGGTGCACATCAGCACGACCTGCGAGTCAGGCAGGTCGTCGACCTGCTTGAGGTCGATGAGGACGCCCTTGGGCACCTGCAGGTAGCCGAGGTCGGCGGCGACCCCCATGTTGCGGACCATCGACCGCCCCACGAAGGCGACCTTGCGGCCGTGCTGGTGCGCGGTGTCGAGCACCTGCTGCACGCGGTGCACGTGCGAGGCGAAGCTCGCCACGATGAGGCGCCGCTGGGCGCTGCCGAAGACGCGGTCGAGCACCGGGGTGATCTCGCGCTCGGAGGTGGTGAAGCCCGGCACCTCGGCGTTGGTGGAGTCGACCATGAAGAGGTCGACGCCGGCCTCGCCCAGGCGCGCGAAGGCGCGCAGGTCGGTGATGCGCCCGTCGAGCGGCAGCTGGTCCATCTTGAAGTCGCCGGTGTGGAGCACCGTGCCGGCGCTGGTGCGCACCGCGACGGCGAGGGCGTCGGGGATGGAGTGGTTCACGGCCACGAACTCGCACTCGAAGGGGCCGAGCTGCTCGACCTGACCCTCCTTCACCGCCAGCGTGTAGGGCTGGATGCGGTGCTCCTTGAGCTTGGCCTCGATGAACGCCAGCGTCAGGGTGGAGCCCACCAGGGGGATGTCGGGGCGCAGGCGCAGCAGGAACGGCACGGCGCCGATGTGGTCCTCGTGGCCGTGCGTGAGCACGACGGCGACGACGTCGTCGAGGCGGTCGGCGATGTGGGAGAAGTCCGGGAGGATCAGGTCGACGCCGGGCTGGTTGTCCTCGGGGAACAGCACGCCGCAGTCGATGACGAGCAGCTTGCCGTCGATCTCTAGGACGGCCATGTTGCGCCCCACCTCGGCGAGGCCGCCGAGGGCGACGATGCGCAGGGTGCCGCGGCTGAGCTTCGGCGGGGGGCCGAGCGGGCCCGGCATCGCGCCGGGCAGGACGTCGTGGGGCGCGATCCGCTGGTCGGCGCCCTGGTCGGGGCCCTGGGCCCCGCGCTGGCCCTGGCCGGAGCCCTGGCCCCCGCGCTGGCCGGACCCGCGGCCTCCGCGCTGGCCGTTGCGGGAGGCGGAGGACCCGCCGGAGTTCGTTCGGGTGGGGGCTGTCACAGCAGGCTGGCTCCTCGCAGGTCGTCGGCGAGGTGCGCGACCTGCTCGTCGGTCGCCTCCACGAGGGGGAGGCGCACGTGGCGGTTGGGGATGGCGCCGGTCAGCTCCAGCGCCGCCTTGACCATGACCGCGCCCTGGGCGCGGGTCATGATCGCGGTGACGGCCGGGACCAGCTGGGCGTTCAGGGAGCGGGCGGTGGCCAGGTCGCCGGAGTCGACGGCGGCCACCATCCGCGCGTACTGCGGCGCCGCCACGTGGGCGACGACGCTGACGATGCCGGCGGCGCCCTGCGCGAGGTGCGCCAGGTTGATCTGGTCGCTCCCCGAGTAGTACGCGAGGCCGCCGGCGGTGGCGGCCATGACGGCGGCCGAGGCGAACAGGTCGTCCTTGGCGTCCTTCACGGCGACGATCCGCGGGTGCTCCGCGAGGCGCACGAGCGTCTCGCTGGCCACCGCCGTCCCGGTGCGACCCGGGATGTCGTACAGCATGACCGGCAGGTCCGTGGCGTCGGCGGCCGCGGTGAAGTGCCGGTAGAGCCCCTCCTGGGGCGGCTTGTTGTAGTACGGGGTCACGACCAGCAGGCCGTGCACGCCCGTCTTCTCCGCGGCGCGGGCGCGGCGGAGGGTGTGGTCGGTGTCGTTGTTGCCGCAGCCGGCGACGACGTGGGCGCGGTCGCCCACGGCCTCCACGACGGCGGCGAGCAGGGCGTCGTGCTCGTGCTCGGCCAGGGTCGGCGACTCCCCCGTGGTGCCGGCGACGACGAGGCCGTCGTTGCCCTCGTCGACCAGGCGCGCCGCGAGGGCCTGGGCGGCGGCGACGTCGAGGGCGCCGTCAGCGGTGAACGGCGTGGCCATCGCCGTGAGGACGGCCCCGAACGGACGGGACGGCGTGGAGGCCGGGGCGGGGAGCACCGGGGAAGGCTACCGGCAGGCCTCAGCGCGCCGGGCGCTCGTCCGGGGTGCCGCGCGGGGCGGGCTCGGGCGCGCTGCTGGACACCACGCCCGGCGCGGCGCCGCCGTCGTCGGCCCCGGCGGGTCCCGGGAGCGCGGAGCCGACGTCGCCGAGGGCCTCGGGGCCGGGCTCCGGCTCGCTGGCCCGCTGCGAGGTCGACGCCGCGTCGGGACCGGCCGCCAGCACGGCGGCGGCGGAGGCCGCACCGGACCCGGCGGCCCGGGCGGCGCGGCCCTGCGTGCGGCGCTCCTTCGAGGACGCGGCCAGCTTCTCCTTCATGGAGGCGGCGTAGACGTCGACGTACTCCTGCTCCGACAGCCGCATGATCTCGTAGGTGATCTCGTCGGTGACGGAGCGGAGCACGAACCGGTCGTTCTCCATGCCCTCGTAGCGGGAGAAGTCGAGCGGGGCGCCGATGGTGATGCCCACGCGGCGGATGCGGGGCAGCTTGCGGCCGATGGGCTGGATGACGTCGGTGCCGTGCATCGCGACCGGGAGCACCGGGACGCCGCTGGTCAGCGCGACCCGGGCCACGCCGGTCTTGCCGCGGTAGAGCCGGCCGTCGGGGCTGCGGGTGCCCTCGGGGTAGATGCCGAAGAGCTCGCCCCGGTCGAGCACCTGCAGGGCCAGGTCGATCGCGGCCTCGCTGGCCCTGCCGCCGGACCTGTCCACGGGCAGCTGCCCGACGCCCTTGAAGAACCCGGCGGTGATCCGCCCCTTGACCCCGCGGCCGGTGAAGTAGTCGGACTTGGCCATGAAGCTGACCCGCCGCGGCACCACCATCGGCAGGAAGATCGAGTCGGAGAACGACAGGTGGTTGCTGGCCAGCACCGCCGGTCCCGTGAGCGGCACGTGCTCCAGCCCCTTCACCTCGGGCCGGAACAGCGAGGTGATGACGGGGTAGAGGACCGCCTTGAACAGCCAGTACAGCAACCCGTCCTCCTCGCGCTCGCGTGCCCGGCACGGCCTGCTGCCCTGCGCGGTCGCGCCCGCCTCCGCTGCGCCAACTCTAGGGTCGCGGGGCCCGCCGGTCGCCCGCGACCGGGTGTCCGTCCGTGCGACGATGGCGCGCGTGGGTGTCCTGGCCGGTGCGGAGGCCTTCGCCGCCGACGGCGCGGCCGGCTCGGACGGCCCCGCCGTCCTGCTCTGCCACGGCTTCACCGGCTCCCCCCAGGGCCTGCGCCCCTGGGCCGAGGACCTGGCCGCCGCCGGCCTCGCCGTGCGCCTGCCCCGCCTCCCCGGGCACGGCACCACCTGGCAGGAGCTCGCCCGCACCACCTGGGCCGACTGGGTCGCCACCGCCGCGGCGGAGCTCGCCGCGCTGCGCGCCCAGGGCCGGCGGGTCGTCGTGGGCGGGCTCTCCATGGGCGGTGCGGTCGCGCTGCGCCTCGCGGCCGACCACCCCGCCGACGTCGCCGGCCTGGTGCTCGTCAACCCCGCGGTGCGCCTGCGCGACCCGCGCCTCGCCGCGGTCCGCGCCCTGCCCGCCGCACGGCGCCTGGGCCTGCTCGGGCGGCGCGAGCCGACCGCGGGCGCCATCGGCGGTGACGTGGCCGCCCCGGGCGTCGTGGAGCTCGCCTACGACAGGGTCCCGCTGACCGCCGTCGCGTCGATGCTCGAGGGGCTGCGCGGCGTCGCCCGCGACCTGCCCCGGGTGGTCGCCCCGACCGCGCTGCTGCGCTCGGCCGTCGACGCCGTCGTGCCGGCCTCCAGCAGCGCGCTGGTGCTGGCCCGCACGGGCGCCGCCGACGTGCGCGAGGAGGTGCTGCAGCGCAGCCGGCACGTGGCCACCCTCGACCACGACGCGCCGCGCATCACCGCGGCCACCCTCGCGCTGGTCGAGCGCACCTGCGGGGCGGTGCGCGCGTGAGCACGGCGACACCGCCCGGTGACGGCCAGGGCGACGGCCCCGAGGAGCCCCGCGAGGGCCAGCAGCCCTCCGACGGGGCCCCCGGCCAGACCCCGGACCAGACCCCGGACCAGTCCTTCGACCGGGGTTCCGAGCAGACCACCGGCGAGCCGGTCGAGCGGACCCCGGACGAGCCGGTCGAGCAGCCCGGGAGCGCCACCGCGGGTGCCGGCGTCGACGTCGACGCCGCGTGGGCGCAGATCATGGCCCACTGGAACGAGCCCGCCGTCGACCCGGGCACCCGCAGCCCGGCGCGCCCGGGCAGGCACCGGCGCGCCGACGGCCACGACGCACCCGAGCCCCCCGCCGGGCCGGAGGTCCCTCCCCGCGAGCTGCGGCGGCGCCGCACCGACCACCCCGCTCCCCCGCCCGCGGCGCAGGGCCCGTCGGCGCTGCCCGGGTCGCCGCCGTCCGCTCGTCCCCCCGCGCAGCCGTCCGCACCGCCGGTGCGCGCGCCCCGGCCCGAGGGCGCCCGCCCGGGCCCGCCGGACGGTCGCGGCGGCACCGAGAGCGACCCCCTGGCCGAGGAGCACTACGTCCCGCCGGAGCCGCCGCCGCTGCCGCGGGGCAGCTGGCGCACCTGGCTGCCCTGGGTGGGCGTCCTGGGCGTCCCGCTGTTCTTCGTCGTGGTGGTCGTGCTGCGCCCGTCGCTGCCGTCCGAGGTGGTGCTGGTCGCCGTGCTCGGCTTCGTGGCCGGCTTCCTGACGCTGGTGCTGCGCCTGCCCGACCACCGAGACGACGACGGCGACGACGGCGCCCGGGTCTGACCCGGGCCGCCGCCGGGCCGTCAGGCGCGGGCGAGGTCGGCGACGCCGATCATGCCGGCGTCGTTGCCGAGCTGGGCCGGCTCGAAGGGGATCGCCGGGCGGTGCCCGCGGGCGGTGAGCTGCCGCGCGAAGCCGGCGCGCGCGGGCTCCAGCAGCAGGTCGCCCGCCTCGGAGACGCCCCCGCCGATGATGATCATCGCCGGGTCGAGCGCGGCGACGATGCTGGCGGCGCCCTCCCCGATCCAGCGGCCCAGGTCGGCCAGCAGCTCGACAGCGGCGATGTCGCCCTCGGCGGCGGCCTGCGTGACGTGGGGGCCCTGGATCGCCTCGGCGTCCCCGCCGGCCAGCTCCAGCAGGCGGGCGGCCAGCGGCGTGCCCTGGCGGGCCAGCTCGCGCGCCTCGCGCACCAGCGCGCGCCCGGAGGCGTACTGCTCCCAGCACCCCCGGTTGCCGCAGCCGCAGCGGTGCCCGTCGGGCACCACCCGCACGTGGCCCAGCTCGCCGGCGAAGCCCGCGGCGCCGCGCAGCAGCCGGTCGCCGATGACGATGCCGCCCCCGAGCCCGGTGCCGATGGTCAGCAGCACGACGTCGTGGACGGCCCCGCCCGCGCGGTCACCGGCGCGGCCGGCGCCGTGGGCGAACTCGCCCCACGCCGCGGCGTTGGCGTCGTTCTCCACGACCACGGGCAGGCCGAGGTGGCGCTCGAGGTCGGCCCGCAGGGGCTCGTCGCGCCAGGCGAGGTTGGGGGCGAAGGTCACCACGGAGCGCCCGGCGTCGACGAAGCCGGCGGCGGCCACGCCCACGGCGGCGACGTCGTGCTCGCGCCGCAGCTCGGTCACGGCGTCGACGACGGCGGCCTCGATGGCGGCCACGTCGGTGGCGGGGGTGGAGCGGCGGGTCCTCGCGAGGATCCGCCCGCTCCCGTCGACCACGCCCGCAGCGATCTTGGTGCCGCCGATGTCCACGCCGATGGTGGGGCGCCGGTCCGGCGCGCCGGTCGTGGACGGGGTCTCGCTGCTGCTCACGGTGCCGGAGGCTACCGGCCGTCCGGGTGCGGTGCCGCGCTGGCCAGCGGCGCTGGAGCGGGCCCCGGCTAGGATCGCGGCGGCCGCTCCAGCGCCGGTGCGGCCGGTGTGGCCAGAGCCACGCGTCCCGCCCGAGGAGAGCAGTGATCGAGCGAGCCGAGCCCCTGGACGTGCAGGTCGACCCGTCGACCTCCATCACCGACCTGCTGGTCGAGGTCGCCGCTGACGACCCGGGCCTGGCGCTCCTGGCGCGGCCCGCCGGCGACGGGTGGGAGCACCTGTCCGCCGCGGACGTCGTCGAGCGCGTGCGCTCCCTGGCGGCCGGTCTGGCCGCCAGCGGCGTCGCCCCCGGTGACCGCGTCGCCCTGCTCAGCCGCACCCGGCTGGAGTGGACCCTGGCGGACCTCGCGATCTGGTGGGCCGGCGCGGTGACCGTGCCGGTGTACGAGACCTCCTCGGCGGACCAGGCCGCGTGGATCCTGTCCGACTCCGGCTGCGTCGCGGCGGTCGTCGAGCAGCCGCGGCACGCGGCGCTCCTGGCCTCGGTCGCCGCGGAGGTCCCCGCCCTGTCCCCGGAGCGCACCTGGGTGATCGACGACGGCGGCTTCGAGGCGCTGGCGGCCCTCGGCCGCGACCCGGGCCTGGCCGTCGAGGCCGCCGAGCTCGAGCGCCGCCGCGCCGGGGTGACCGGCGCCGACCTCGCCACGATCATCTACACCTCGGGCACCACCGGGCGCCCCAAGGGCTGCCAGCTGACGCACGCCAACTTCGTCGTCCTGTCGCGCAACGCCGTCTCGGCGATCCCCGAGGTCTTCGGCGCGGGCGGCTCCACGCTGCTCTTCCTGCCGCTGGCGCACGTCTTCGCGCGCTTCATCCAGGTGCTGAGCATCGCCGGGCGCACCACGCTGGCGCACACCGCCGACCCCAAGGACCTCACGCGCGACCTGGGCACCTTCAGGCCCTCGTACGTGCTCGCGGTCCCGCGCGTGTTCGAGAAGGTGTACGCCAGCGCCGAGCAGAAGGCGATCGAGGGCGGCAGGGGGAAGGTCTTCGCGAAGGCCGCGGCCGTCGCCGAGGCGCACAGCCGCGCCGAGGACTCCGCGCTCGCGGGTGGCCGGGGCCCCGGCCTGGCCCTGCGCGCGCAGCACGCCCTCTTCGACAGGCTCGTCTACTCCAAGCTGCGGGCCGTCCTCGGAGGGCGCGCCGAGTACGCCGTCTCCGGCGGCGGGCCCCTGGGAGACCGCCTCGGCCACTTCTTCAAGGGCGCCGGCATCCGGGTGCTCCAGGGCTACGGCCTGACGGAGACCACGGCCCCCACCACGGTGAACCGACCGGGCCGCATCAAGGTCGCCACCGTCGGCCGTCCGCTGCCCGGGACCGCGGTGCGCATCGCCGACGACGGCGAGGTGCTCCTCAGGGGGCCGCACGTCTTCTCCGGCTACTGGCACGACCCGGCCGCCGACGCCGAGGCCTTCGACGCCGACGGGTGGTTCCGCACCGGAGACCTGGGCTCGCTCGACGAGGACGGGTTCCTGTCGATCACCGGCCGGAAGAAGGAGATCATCGTCACGGCCGGCGGCAAGAACGTCGCTCCCGCCGTCCTCGAGGACCGGCTGCGCGCCCACCCGATCATCAGCCAGGCGCTGGTGGTCGGCGACGCGCGCCCCTACGTCGCGGCGCTGCTCACCCTCGACGCCGACGTGCTGCCGGGATGGCTGAAGGCTCGCGGCATGCCCGTGCTCGACGTCGCCGCCGCGGCCACCGACCCGGGCGTGCGGGCGGTGCTGCAGGAGGCCGTCGACGCCGCCAACGCCGCCGTCTCGCGGGCCGAGCAGGTCAAGCGGTTCGCCGTGCTCACCGAGGACTTCACCGAGGCCAACGGCCTCCTCACGCCCTCGATGAAGCTGCGCCGCCGCGTGGTGCTCCGCGAGCGCGCCGACGACGTCGAGCGGCTCTACGCGGGCTGACCGGACGCCGCCGTCAGCGGGGCTCGAGGAGCTCCGCGAGCGCGTCGGCCCGCTGCTGCCAGCCCCAGTGGTGGGTCACCCGCTCGCGGCCCGCGGTGCCCATCGCCCGGGCGCGGGCGGGGTCGCCGAGCAGGCCGACGAGCGCGCGGGCCACCGCGGGGACGTCCGTGCCGTCCACGACGAGCCCGGTCTCACCGTCGGCGACGGCGTCAGGGGCTCCTCCCGAGCGGCCGACCACCACGGGCAGCCCGGCAGCGGCGGCCTCGAGGAAGCAGATGCCGAGGCCCTCCGTCTCCAGCCCCCCGCGCCGGTCGCGGCACGGCATGGCGAAGACGTCGCCGGCGGCGTAGGCGGCGGCGAGCTGGCCGGCGGGCACGCGCCCGGCGAGCACCGCGTGCCCGGCGAGCCCGAGGTCGGTGACGAGCCGCTCCAGGTGGGCCCGGCGGGGACCGGTCCCCACCAGCACGAGCGCGGCGCCCGGCACGGCGGCGCGGACGGCGGGCAGGGCGCGCAGGAGCACGTCCTGCCCCTTGCGCGGCACCAGCCGCGAGACGCACACCACCACCGGCCGCCCCTGCACACCCCACGCCGCGCGCAGCGCCGCGGCGCCCTCGCGCACGGCGGGGTCGGTGGCGTCGAAGTCCGCGGCCTCGACGCCGGGGGCCAGGGGCACCAGCCGCGACCGCAGGCGGGCGGGCAGCGCCGCGGCGACGGCGGCGCCCGTGGCCGGTCCGAGCACCGTGACGACGTCGTTGACCGCGGCGATGCGGCGCAGGAGGGCCCGCGAGCCGGGCAGGCGGGCCCACCAGACCTCGTGGCCGTGGGTGGTGGCCACGGCGCGGCGCACCCCTGCCCGCC
>JAKONK010000269.1 GCA_022701985.1 Actinomycetales bacterium | reverse complement strand
GGGTCCGGAGGCGCGCTCGGCGCTCCGGACCCCGCCGAGCGCAGGGTCACCCGGAAGGGGCGGGGCGGCCTACAGCCCGGGGTACAGCGGGAAGTCGTCCGTGAGCCCCTTGACCCGGGCGCGCAGCGCCTCGAGGTCGGCCGAGGGCTTGAGCGCCTCGGCGATCACGTCGGCCACGACGGTGAACTCGGCGTCGCCGAAGCCGCGGGTCGCGAGCGCGGGGGTGCCGATCCGCAGGCCCGAGGTGACCATCGGCGGGCGCGGGTCGAACGGCACCGCGTTGCGGTTGACCGTGATGCCGGCCTCGTGGAGGCGGTCCTCTGCCTGCTGGCCGTCGAGCTCGGAGCGGCGCAGGTCGACCAGGGCCAGGTGGACGTCGGTGCCGCCGGTCAGCACCGAGGCGCCCGCCGCGTCGACGTCGGGCTGCATGAGGCGGTCGGCGATGATGCTCGCGCCCTCGAGGGTGCGCTGCTGGCGCTCCTTGAACGCGTCGCTGGCGGCGATCTTGAAGGCGACGGCCTTGCCGGCGATGACGTGCATCAGCGGCCCGCCCTGCTGGCCCGGGAACACCGCGGAGTCGAGCTTCTTGGCGTGCTCGGCGCGGCTGAGGATGACGCCCGAGCGCGGGCCGGCGAGGGTCTTGTGGACCGTGGACGTCACGACGTCGGCGTAGGGCACCGGGTTCGGGTGCAGGCCGGCGGCCACCAGGCCGGCGAAGTGCGCCATGTCGACCATGAGCAGCGCGCCGACCTCGTCGGCGACCTCGCGGAAGGCGGCGAAGTCGAGCTGGCGGGGGTAGGCCGACCACCCGGCGATGATGAGCTTGGGGCGGCGCTCCAGCGCCACCGAGCGCACGACGTCCATGTCGACCAGGAAGGTCTCGGGGTCGACCCCGTAGCTGGCGACGTCGAAGAGGCGGCCGGAGAAGTTGGCCTTCATGCCGTGCGTCAGGTGGCCGCCGTGGGCCAGCTCGAGGCCGAGGATCGTGTCACCCGGACGGATCAGCGCGTGCATGACGGCGGCGTTGGCCTGGGCGCCGGAGTGGGGCTGCACGTTGGCGTGCTCGGCGCCGAACAGCGCCTTGGCGCGGTCGCGGGCGAGCTCCTCGGCGACGTCGACCTGCTCGCAGCCGCCGTAGTAGCGGCGGCCCGGGTAGCCCTCGGCGTACTTGTTGGTGAGCACCGAGCCCTGGGCCGCCATCACCGCGCGGGGGGCGAAGTTCTCGCTCGCGATCATCTCGAGCGTGTCCTGCTGGCGGCGCAGCTCGGCGTCGAGGACGGCGGCGATCTCCGGGTCGACCTCGGCGAGCGTCGCGTCGGTGATGCTCTGGGCGGGAAGAGCGGTCTGGGTCACGGGGGTGCTCCTCGCAGGTGGCGGCGGCTTCTGTCACGGACGGGCCCAGGCGGACGACCCGTTCGGCTGCTCTCCCGCCGCTCCCCGGTGGTCACCCACCTTCGCCAGTCGCGACGTCGGCCAGAGTAGACGGCCAGGGCGGGCGCGGTCGAGCCCGTTCCCCGCGCGCACGCCCCCGGGGCGGCGCTCTCCGGGGAGGGCGCCGCCCGGGGGTGCGGGCTCAGTCGAGGCTGGTCTGCGCCAGCCAGCCGTGCGGGGCCGCGAGCTCGGTGGCGGCCTCGGGACCCCAGGAGCCGGGGGCGTAGGGCTGCACCTCGGGGCGGTGGTCGAGCAGCGGCGCCGCCACCCGCCACGCCTCGCGCAGCCCGGTGGCGGTGGTGAAGAGGGCGCGGTCGCCGGCGAGCACGTCGCGCAGGAGCGAGGCGTACGCGGGCAGCGGCTCGGCCCGGGGCAGGTCCTCGAGGTCCAGCTGCAGGGAGCCGGCCACGAGGTCTCCGGGGGCGCCGGGGCGCTGCGCGGTCACGGTGGCGGCCACCGTGCCGTTGCCGGCGAGGGAGAACGCGATGGTCTCGGGGCGCGGCGGGCGCTCCCCGAAGCCGCGGGTCTGCGGACGGCGCAGCACGAGCGTGACGTGCTGGTGGCTCTCCTTGAGCTGCTTGCCGGTGCGCAGCAGGAAGGGCACGCCCTCCCAGCGGTCGTTGTCGATCCAGACCTTGGCGGCCACGAAGGTGTCGGTCTGCGAGCCGTCCTCGACGCCCTCGATGTCGCGGTAGCCCTCGACCTGGCCGAGCACGGCCTCGGAGGGGTCCATCGGCCGGAAGTCCTTCAGCACCGCCTCCCGGGCCTCCAGGAGCGCCTCCGGCGAGCCGTCGGCCGGCGGCTCCAGGGCCACCTCGGCCATCACCTGCAGCTGGTGGGTGACGAGCATGTCCAGCGTCGCGCCGGTCTCGTCGTAGAACCCCGCGCGGTTGGAGACGCCCAGGGTCTCGGGGATGTCGATCTGGACGGCGGCCACGTGGTACCGGTTCCAGACCTGCTCGAGGAGGCGGTTGTTGAAGCGCAGCACGTGCAGCTGCTGCGTGGCCTCCTTGCCGAGGAAGTGGTCGATCCGGAAGACCCGCTCCTCGGGGAAGATCGACAGCACCAGCTCGTCGAGGCGCTCGAAGCTCTCGGAGTCGGTGCCGAACGGCTTCTCGTAGACCACGCGCGCGCCCTCGGCGAGGCCGTGGACGTCGAGGGCCTTCGTGTACGCCTCGAAGGTCGACGGCGGCAGGGCGATGTAGTGGACGAGCTGGACGTCGTCGCCGCCGCCCAGGTCGTCCTTGGCCTCGGCCACCACGTCGGCCAGCTCGCCCGCGTCGGACTCGCTGAACCCGCCGCCGGCGAAGCGCAGCGACGAGGAGAAGCCGCGCCACTGGCGGCCGCTCAGACCCGTCTTCGCCTCGTCGAGCACCTTCTTGACGTGCTCGCGGAACTCGTCGTCGCTCTGGTGCCCGCGGCCGTTGCCGATCAGGCGCCAGTTGTCGGGCAGCAGGCCGTGCTTGGCGAGGGCCCCGAAGGCCGGCAGCACCATGCGGGCGGCGAGGTCGCCGGTGGCTCCGAAGAGCACGAAGACGGTGGGGGTGGAGACGGCGGTGGGCGTCGCCGCCTCCTGGTCCGCGGTCGAGGGCGAGGACGAGTCGGTCACGATCGCCCACCGTATGGGGCGACGGCGGCCGGCGCCCGTCCCGGTGCCCGATCCGCGGTCGGCGGGTCGGGCGCCCGGGACGGGCGCGCTCAGCGGCTCAGGCGCAGTCGGTCTTGTAGACGTACTGCTGGACCTCGTCGGAGGCCTGGTTCTCCGGGGTCGCGAAGACGAACGGCGCGGTCTGCTCGCGCGGCACGTCCCTGCCCTCGCTGGCGTCGACGGCGCTCTGCACGCCGCTCTGGCCCTCGCCGTAGGGGTACTGCACGACGACGCCGTCGACGGTGCCGTCCTCGAGCGCCTGCAGGATCGGCTCGGAGGTGTCGTAGCCGACCACGCGCACGACACCGGTCTTGCCGGCCTCGCGGACGCCGGTGATGGCGCCCTCGGTGTTGTTGGTGGACATCGTGTAGACGCCCACCAGGTCGGCGTTCGAGGTCGCCGCGGCCGAGGCGATCTGCGCCGCGGTGGCGGTGGAGTTCTCCGAGTACTGCGTCTCGAGGTAGGTCATGCCGGGGTACTCGGCGAGCTTGTCCTTGAAGCCCTTCTCGCGGGCCTCGCCGATCGGGTTGCCGGGGCTCTGGTTGATGCCCAGCACCGCGCCCTTCTCCCCGACCAGCTTCGCGAGGTTCTCCGCGGCGAGAGCGCCGCCCTCCTCGTTGTCCGACTGGATGTTGGTGAGGGCGATGCTCTTGTCCTCGAGGTCGCCGTCGATGGTGATGATGTCGATGCCGGCGTTCTTGGCCTCGGCCAGCGGCAGCTTCATGGCCGTGGAGTCGGTGACCGAGATCATCAGCGCGTCGGGGGCCTCGGCGACCAGGGCGTTGACGATGGCGGTCTGCTTGGCCACGTCGAACTCCGGGCTGCCCTGGACCTTGAAGTCGACCCCGAGCTCCTCCGCCTTCGCCGCCGCGCCGCAGCCGACGGTGTTGTAGAAGGGGTTGCCGGTGAGGCCCGGCACGTAGACGACGGACAGCGCGTCGCCGCCGTCGCTGGAGGCGCCGGAGCCGGCGCCGTCGGAGGAGCCGCCGCAGGCGGTCAGGGCGAGCAGGGAGGCGGCGGCCAGCGCTGCGGCGCGGGCGGTGCGAGTGGTCTTCACGGGGGTCTCCGGTCTGCAGGGGTGCGTGGGGTGGAGCGGGTGGGGCTGGGTCTGCGCGGCGCCTCAGGCGGCGTTGCGGCGGCGGCGCTTGAGCTGGTCGACGTAGACGGCGACGACGAGGACGACGCCGACGGCCACCTGCTGCCAGAAGGCCTGCACGTTCAGCACGACGAAGCCGTTGTTCAGGACGCCCGGGATGAACATCCCGATGACGGTGCCGATGACGGTGCCGGCGCCGCCGAACAGGCTGGTGCCGCCGAGGACCACCCCGGTGATGACCTGGAGGCCGTCGGTGGTGTGGCCGCTGATGGTGGTGGTCGCGAACCGGGTCAGGGACATCAGCCCCGCGAGGCCGGCGAGCGCGCCGTTGAGCACGTACAGCGAGGCGGTGTGGCGGTCGACGGCGATGCCCGCGCGGCGCGCCGACTCCGCGTTCGAGCCGATCAGCTGGGTGTGGCGGCCGTAGCGGGTGGTCGCGAGCACCAGCCCGCCCACGAGCGCCACCAGGGCGGCGACCCAGACCAGCCAGCTCAGCGTCAGCGGCCGCTGCACGGCGACGGAGATCAGCGCGTCGGGCACGGTGCGGACGTCGGTGCCGTTCGACAGCAGCTGCGCCGCCCCCAGCGCCGCGCCCGTCGAGCCGAGCGTGGTGATGAGCGCCGGGACGCCGAGCTTGGTGATGACCAGGCCGTTCACGGCCCCCCACGCCGTCCCGGCCAGGAGCCCGACGGCGATGCCCACGAGCACGGTGCCCGCGCCCTGCCCGCCGAGGGCCTCCATGGTCTTCGCGGCGGCGACGCCGGAGAACACGAGGACGGACCCCTGGGACAGGTCGAACCCGCCCGCGACCAGCACGTACGTGGTGCCGACCGCCATCACCAGCAGCACGGCGACGTCGGTGAGCACGTTGCGGCCGTTGGCGGCCGTGGGGAACGTGTCGGGGGCGAGCAGCGAGAAGAGCGCCACCAGCACCAGCAGCACGACCGCCATGTAGGCCGGGGAGGACGACAGCGCCCGGCGCCAGGCCGGCCGCGAGGAGCTGGGGACGCCGGGGCCGGCGTCCTGCCGCGGGGTCTGCGCGGGCGGCGGCGGAGCTCCCGCCGCGGCGGCTCCCCCGCCGGTGGTGGCGCTCACCGGGCTGCCCGGTCGTCGGTGCGGTCGTCGTCGCGGGCGTCGGTGACCGGGGTGTCGAGCGCGCCGGTCATGGCGCCGACGAGGTCGGCGACCGTGGTGCCGCGGGCCGGCAGCTTCGCCACCCGCCGTCCCAGGCGCAGCACCTGCACGGTGTCGGCCACCTCCAGCACCTCCGTCATGTTGTGGGAGATCAGCACCACGCCGACCCCGGAGTCGGCGACGCGGCGCACGAGCTCGAGCACCTTGCCGGTCTGGCGGACGCCCAGCGCGGCGGTGGGCTCGTCGAGGAAGACGAGGTCCTTGGCCCACATCACGGCGCGGCAGATGGCCACCGACTGGCGCTGCCCGCCGGACAGGGCCGCGACGGCGGCGTCGAGGTCCTTCACGTCGGTGCCCATGGAGGTGAAGGCCTCCTGCGCGCGGGCGCGCATGGTCTTCTTGTCGAGCACGCCGAGGCGGCCGAGCAGGCCGGGCCTGAGCAGCTCGCGGCCGGCGAACACGTTCTCCGCCGGACCGAGCTCGGGCGCGAGCGCCAGGTCCTGGTAGACCGTCTCGACGCCGAGGGATCGGGCGTGCTCCGGCGAGGTCAGGCGCACCCGGCGGCCGTGCAGGCCCAGCTCCCCGGCGTCGGGCGCCAGCGCCCCCGAGAGGATCTTCACCAGGGTGCTCTTGCCGGCGCCGTTGTCGCCGATCAGGGCGGTGACCTCTCCGGCCTCCGCCTCGAAGTCGACGCCGTGCAGCACCTGCACGTGCCCGTAGGCCTTGTGGACGCCTCGTGCTTCGAGCAGCACCGCTCCACCTCCCCCCGCTCGTCACCGCGGTGGGACCCACGGCCCGCCGACAGTGACAGTGAGCCACGGGATGTGCACCTCAGGACGCCGCCTCCGGCTGTCCTGTGACGAAGTCGATACCGAACAGGTGTCCGCCCGTCTCCCGGGAGGGACGTCAGCGGGCGGGCGCGTACCGCCGGGGGACCCCCGGCGTGCCCGCCAGGAGCAGGACGGCCACGGCACCCAGCAGCACCAGCAGCGGCGCGGTCCAGCCCGACGTCGCGTCGTGGGCGGCCCCCACCACGAACGGCCCGGAGGCGCCCAGGGCGTACCCGGCGCCCTGCACCAGCGTCCCGGTCCGGCGGACCTCGGCCGAGCCGGTGCTGCGCGCGACGGCGGAGACGAGGACGACGGTGATGCCACCACCCTGCGCGGCCCCCGCGAGCGCCGACCACGCCCACCACAGCTCCGGTGCGGTGAGCAGTCCCAGCGGCAGCACCGCCCACCCGGCGCAGACCAGCCACAGGGCCACGCGCGGTCGGCCCGTGGTCCGCAGCACCAGCGGCACCCCGAACGCCCCGGCCACGGCGGCCACCTGGAACACCGCGGCGCTGGCCCCGGCGGCCGACGCGGAGACGCCCAGCTGGTCGGCGAGCAGCTCGGGCAGCCACGCCGTGGTGCCGTAGTACGAGAACGACTGGCCGCCGAAGGCCAGGGCGAGCAGCCAGGTGGCGGGCCGGCGGTGCACCGGCCGCGGGTCAGCGGCGGCAGAGGCGGCAGCGGCGGTCGCGGCGGGCCCCGGGCGAGCAGCGGAGCCGGGGGCGTCCGGCGCGGCCGCGTCGCCCGGAGCGGCCTCGGCGCTCGCCGCGGCGCGGGCCGAGGCCCGGGAGCTGCGGCGCTGGGCGAGCAGCAGCGGGACGGCGAGCACCGCCACCACGCCCCACGCCGCGAGCGCGAGGCGCCAGCCGGCGCCGGCGGCGACCAGCGGGGTGAGGGCCGTGGTGGCCGTGCTGCCGATGTTGAACGCGGCGGTGTAGACGGCGGTGACGAGGCCCACGGCGGCGGGGAAGTCCTCGGCGACGAGCACCGGCATGGCGATGTTGCCGACGGTGATGGCCAGGCCGAGCACGAGGGTGCCCGCGACCGCCGCGCCGTACCCGCCGGCCGAGCGCAGCACCGTCCCGGCCAGCACCCCGAGGACGCAGCCGAGGACGGCCTCGCGCAGCCCCCACCGCGCGACGAGCGCCGACGCGAGCGGCGAGGCGATGCCGAAGCACAGCACGGGCAGCGTGGTGAGCAGGCCGACGGCACCGGCGGTGACGGCCAGGTCGGCGCCGACCTCGCCGGCCACCGGGGGCAGCGCCGCGAGGGGCCCGCGGACGTTCAGGGCCACCAGGACCACCGCGGCGACGGCCAGCCACGCGGCCCGCCCGGTGGGGCGGGCGACGGGTCGCGGGGCGGGTCGGGCGCGGTCCGGTGGCACGCGTCGACGCTAGGCGCCGGGTGCCCTGGCTACGCTCGCGGGTCGTGCCCGACTCGTCGTCCGCCCCCGCCAGCTACGTCGTCGCCCTGTCGTGCCCCGACGGGCCCGGCATCGTCCACGCGGTGACGGGGGTGCTGGCGCACCTCGGCGGCAACATCACCGACAGCCAGCAGTTCGGGGACCCCGACACCGGCAGGTTCCACATGCGGGTGCAGGTGAGCGCCGACCTCGACGAGGCCTCCCTGCGCGGGGCGTTCGCGCCGGTGGCGCAGCGCTTCGGGATGGAGTGGACCCTCGACGTGCTCGGCCGCCCGCTGCGCACGCTGGTGATGGTCTCGACGGCGGGCCACTGCCTGAACGACCTGCTGTTCCGCACGCGCGCCGGTCAGCTGCCGGTCGACGTCGCCGCCGTGGTGGGCAACCACCGCGACCTGGAGCCGCTGGCCGGCTTCTACGGCGTCCCGTTCCACCACCTGCCGGTCGAGCGGGGCGCCGCCGCGGGCGGTCCGGGCTCGAAGGAGGCCGCCGAGGCCGCGCTGCTGGCCCTGGTGGACGAGCTCGACGTCGAGCTGGTGGTCCTCGCCCGCTACATGCAGATCCTGTCGACGGACCTGTGCCGGGCGCTGAGCGGCCGGGCCATCAACATCCACCACTCGTTCCTGCCGAGCTTCAAGGGGGCGCGGCCCTACCAGCAGGCGCACCAGCGCGGCGTGAAGATCATCGGGGCGACGGCGCACTACGTCACGGCCGACCTCGACGAGGGCCCGATCATCGAGCAGGACGTCCACCGCGTCGACCACGGCATGGCGACCGCCGAGCTGCAGGCCATCGGCCAGGACGTCGAGGCGCAGGTGCTGGCCCGCGCGGTGCGCTGGCACGCCGAGCACCGCGTGCTCCTCGACGGGCACCGCACGGTCGTCTTCCGCTGACCGGTGCGCCCTCCCGGCCCGTGGCGGGTCGGGAGGGCTGCGACCAGGCGCTGGCGGGGAGCCCGGTCAGCGGCCGGATCGCCGCAGGTCGTCCTCGGGCGAGGCCGGGTCGCGCAGCAGCAGGAACAGACCGGAGTACGGGCTGAGCCAGACGCTGAAGCTGCGCAGGTCGTCCACCCAGCCGATCTCGCCGTCGTCCCGGGCGTCGAGCACCGCCATGCGCGGCGTGAAGTGCTCCGACCGGACGGTGCCCTCGATGGTCTCCCCGGTGAAGTTCAGCACCGTGACCTGCAGGCCGGCCGCGCGCGTCGGGTCGCCGCCGTCGAGGCGGTGCACCAGGACGAGCATCCCGGGGTGGGCGACGGCGGGGACGTCGAGCTGGGTCGCCGTGGCGATCCCGTGGGCCTCGCGCAGGGCGAGCAGCCCCTTCAGCCGGGAGGCGAAGGAGGCCTCGTCGGCGAGCTGGGCCGGGAGGGGGCCGTAGAGGACCCGCGCGCGGGGCATCCCCGAGGCCGAGGTCGTCGCGTCGGGGGCGACGTCCATGAGGTCGTGCGCACCGCGCTCCACCCACCGGGTGTCGCCGGTGTCGACCAGCGCGGCCACCTGGTCGACGGGCACCGGGAGGGCGCCGACGAGGTCCCACCCGGACAGGGCGAAGACGCCCGGCTGCCAGGCGTTGAACATGGCCAGCAGCAGGTGGGCGCGGCGGATCATCTCGACGTCGCCGTCGCCGATGGAGTCGAGCGTGCGGTGGCCGCGGGACGCGGCGATGACCGACGCCGTGGTGCAGGCGATGCCGTTGGTGGTGAAGACGTGGTTGTAGTCGGCGGCCTCGCCCGTGATGCCGGCGACCATGTCCTGCCGCACGGCCTCGCCGAGCTCGGCGCCGGTGACCTCGCGCCCGCGGAAGGCGTAGGTGTCGGTGGCGTGCACGGTGCTCCAGTGCACGAGCTCGTAGGTGAGCTCGTCGTGGTTCTGCATGCCGTGCACCAGCGAGGCCGGGTCGACGCCGACCTCCAGGGAGGTGCGCAGCGTCAGGCGCAGGAACTCGGTGTCGCCGGTGATCAGCGCGTGCTGGTAGGCGGGGCGGTTGACGAAGTCGTAGGACAGGTCGGCGCCGACGCGGCCGGTGTCGCGGATGTCCTCGATGCCGAGGTTCAGCTCCTGGAAGGTGAACCCCCCGACCTTGCGCACGGTGCTGGCGATGACGTGGTTGGCCGCCTCGGACAGCGGGTGGCCCTCCGACCAGGCGGGCGCCCCGCTGTCGGAGCGCTCCACGCCGAGGAACCCGTTGGCGTCGAGGCGCAGCGCGCTGGTGCCGAGCTCGGCGAGGGAGTGCAGCGCGTCGCCGATCACCAGGCGCATGCCCGCGAACGTCGGGTCGAGCCAGTTGATGGAGGGCTGGCCCTGCTTGAAGTAGTGCAGGTACACCCAGCGGCGCACCTGTCCGTCGACGCCGGTGACCTCCGACGTCGCGCTCCAGTTGGTCTCCTTGACCCCGGGCGCGTAGAAGATCACGCGCTGCAGGGCGCCGATGATGTAGCCGGCGTCGGCGAGGCGGGCCTCGGTGACCGCGTCGAGGTTGACGGCGTCGCGGCCCGGGGGGACGTCGGGCAGCAGGTGCCAGTCCTCCCGGGGGATCTCGACCATGTGGTAGACGCCGGGGTAGTCGCCGTGGCCCATCTCGGCGAGGCGGAAGTCGGCGCCCTTGCCGGTGTGGCCGGGGACGATGTCGTCGATGACGGAGCCGCCGTGGGCGTCGGCCACCTCGCACACGGTGCGGAACTCGTCCTCGGTGCCGAAGAGCGGGTCGATCTGGGTGCTGATCCTGTCGAAGTGCCCGTCGACGCTGGGGGTCTCCTCCCAGCCGGTGATGCCGCCGGCCTTCTTCACCGGGCCGGTGTGGATGCCGTCGATCCCGATCTGCTGGAACGCGCTCCACAGGCGGGCGTCGGCCACCGAGGCCAGGAAGGACTGCCCCTCCCTGGTGATCAGGGAGATCGGGTAGGCCGTGAACCACACCGACGCCGTCGACACCGCGCGGCGGGCGTCGGGGCGGGCGTAGGGGTTGCGCCACATCGCGGGGGTGCCCGACAGCTGCCGGCTCAGGCCCTCGGCGTCGGCGAGCATCGACTGCTGCACCAGCCAGGCGACGTAGGCGGGGTTGGTGCCGTCGGCGGTGCGGCGGTGGGTCGCCCGGCCGCGGCGCACCTCCAGCTGCGCCGAGGGGCGCAGGCGGCGGGGGCGCGCCGCGAAGCGCTGCTCGTCGTAGGTGCGCTCGACGGGCTCGCCGCCCTGCGCGTCCTCACCGGCGGCCCGGGCGAGGGGCGCCGGGGTGGGCGCCACCACGACCTCCTCGTTGAGCACCCCCGCCAGGCCCGCGCCGGCGACGACGATGCGCGCGCGCTCCCACGGGCGCTGCTCGGCGACGAACGGCACCTCCTCGGCCTGCCACTCGTGCCAGAAGCGGGTGGCGGAGGCGCGGTCGCCGTTGACGCCCTGCTCGACGTCGCGGTCGATGCCGAGGCGCTCGGCGACCTCCGGGTCGGACTGGACCCACACGGCGACGTCGACCAGGTCGGCCAGCTCGCGGCGGCCGGCGCCGACGCCCTCCAGGAAGAGCCACTGGGTGCCCTCGGGCACCTCCAGCGCGCCCTCGCGGCCGTGCTCCTCCCAGGCCGGGGGCCGGAAGCTCACGGCCTGGCCCTCGCGGGCCGGCTTGAGCACCCCGTCGACGAGCAGGTCGGTCCAGCCGAAGAAGGCGTGGTGCCAGGCGACGTCGTCGGTGCGGACCAGGACGCCGCCCTCGACCGCGGCGAGCAGGCGGTCGGCCAGCGCCGACTTGCCGCTGCCCCCGCGCCCGTCGACGGCCACGACGCGCGGGCGGCCGGCGGGCACCTCGGCGGAGTGCTCGAGCAGCGCCACGAGGCCGCTCAGCGGCACCTGGCGCCACGGGCCGGCCAGGGGCTCGCCCTCGCGCAGGGCCACCTCCGGCACGCTCGTCAGCACGGCCCGCCTCTCGGCCGGCGCGTCGGTCGAGTCGTCCAGGGGCAGCTCGTGGGGCGGGTTCGCCGGGGCCTCGCGGGTCACGATCACAACCCTAGGGCGCGGCCCTCCCGGCGGCCCTCCGACGCGTGCCGGGGCGTCTGCTGGGGTGGCGCCGGGTGGCGGCGGCGCAGCGCGCCGGCCCGGGCGGCGAGCGTGCGGCCGAGGGTGGCGCCCGCGGCCAGGCCCACCCCGACCACGGCGGCCTCCATGAGCCGGCCGCCGGTCTCGGAGCCGGTGACCAGGTCGAGCATGCCCTCGTAGATCGCGAGCCCCGGGAGCAGCGGCACGATGCCGCAGCTGGTCATCACGGTGACCGGGACGCCGGTGAGCCGGCGGGTCCGCTCGGCCGCGGCGCCCACGAGCAGCGCCCCGACGGCTCCGGCGACCGCGGTCGGCAGGCCGGCGCCGGTCAGCGCGGCGTGCACGAGCCAGGCCCCTCCCCCGGCGGCGGCCGCGACCGCGGCGGTGCGGGGCCCGGCGAAGCAGCTGCAGGCCCAGCCCGCGGAGGCCAGCGCGGCGCCGAGCACCTGCACCGGCAGGGACCACGCCGCGGCGCCGGTGTCGAAGAGGTCGAGCTGGGTGCCCGCCCGCCGGGCGAGGTCGAGCACGCCGCCGATGCCCACGACGAGCCCGAGGGTCAGCAGCAGCACCTCCAGCAGCCGCCCGCTCGCGGTGACGGGGTAGCCGTTGATGGCGTCGTCGGCGGCCCCGACCATCGACATCCCCGCCAGGAGCACCACGATGCCGGAGCCCACCACCAGCGAGGGCGGCAGGGCGGTCAGCTCGACCGGCAGGCCCGGCACCACCTCCAGGAGCAGGACGGCGACCGTGGTGACGACGGCGGCGCCGGCCACCTGGAGGAAGAACGCCGGCAGCCCCCAGCGGCCCAGCCAGCGCAGCACCACGTCGACGGCCCCGGTGGTCGCGGCCGCCAGCACGACCACGAGCGGGCCGCCGCCGAGCAGCAGCGCGACCCCGGCCGCCATGGCCGCCAGGCTCGCGGTGACCAGCGCCGGCCGGTAGCGCTGGGGCTCGGTGAGGACCGCGTCGAGGCGCGCGTGGGCGGCCTCGAGCTCGGCGAGGACCCGCTCGTGGGCCCCGGGGTCGGAGCGGTCGCCGGGCCTGTCCGAGGGCCGGTCGTCAGGCCGGTCGTCAGGGCGGTCGTCAGGGCGGCCGGCGGGCCGCCGGGCGGCCACGTCCTCGACCACCGCGGCCACCCGCCCGAGCCGGTCGTAGTCGGAGGCGCGGACCTGCACGACGCGCAGGACGCTGGTCCCGGGTGCGTCGTCGTCGCCGTCGGCGGCGACGAGGATCGCGGTGAAGGTGACGTCGACCTGCACCTCCACGCCCCAGGCGGCGCAGGTCGTGCGGATCGCCTCGACGACGTCGGCGGCCGCGGCCCCCAGGGAGAGCATCGCCTCGCCGCAGCGGACGGCCAGCTCCAGCACCTCGCGGACGGTCCGGTCGCTGGCGGCGGGACGGCGCGCGCGACGGCCCGCCGTGGTCACCGGGACCCCGCCGGCGAGGCGCCGCGCGACGGCCGCGGAGACCCTCCCCCCGACCCGCGCCCCCGTCCGGGTCCCGGGCAGGGCGGCGGACCAGCCCGAGCGCGACGGGGTGCCCGACCGGGTGTGCGCCACCCGTCGACCCTAGGACGGACGCACCAGGACTGGCCCCGTGGCGCTCCGGCGTGGCAGCATCACCGGCTGAACGACGCGCGCTCCGGGGTCGGTGCAATTCCGAACCGGCGGTGACAGTCCGCGACCCGACCGCAGCCAGCGGCCGGTGGACCCGGTGGGACTCCGGGACCGACGGTGAGAGTCCGGAGGGGAGGAGCACGCGGCGGTCCCCGCGAGGGGTCCGCCGAAGCGCCGTCGGCTCAGCGGACCTCCGCCCCCGCCCGGGGCGGGGTGCCGCCACCGCCGCCGTCGCCCTCCCCCACGCGATCCCGGAGCCGCACCAGGTGCGAGCACGGAGGGAGCGGGGTGGACGCGGTGGACCAGGAGCAGGCCCGTACGCCTGTCCACACCCCTGTGGACAGACCTGTGGACAGCGACGTCGCGCACGCCCTCGGCCGGGCCCTCGACCTGGCACGACGCGGCCCGCAGACGGAGAACCCGCAGGTCGGGTGCGTGCTGCTCGGTCCCGGGGGCGAGGTCCTCGGGGAGGGCTGGCACGCCGGCGCCGGCACGCCCCACGCCGAGGTCGCGGCGCTCGCCGACGCCGCGGCCCGCGGCCGCGCCACCGCGGGCGCCACCGCCGTGGTGACGCTCGAGCCCTGCCGGCACACCGGCCGCACCGGGCCCTGCACCCGCGCACTGCTGGCCGCGGGGGTCGCTCGCGTCGTCGTCGGCGCCCCCGACCCCACGCCGGCCGCGGGCGGCGGCGCCGCGGAGCTGACCGCCGCGGGGGTGCCGGCCGCCCTCGTCGACGACCCGGCGCTGCGCACGGCGGCCGCCGAGCTGCTGCGGCCCTGGGCCCGCGCCCACCGCCACCGCCGCCCCGTGGTCACGTGGAAGTACGCCGCCACGCTCGACGGCTTCAGCGCCGCCCCC
This sequence comes from Actinomycetales bacterium, assembly GCA_022701985.1. GTDB lineage: Bacteria > Actinomycetota > Actinomycetes > Actinomycetales > Quadrisphaeraceae > Quadrisphaera. The sequence goes on along the minus strand of JAKONK010000269.1, from coordinate 6,047 downwards.
GACGGCTCCAGCCGCTGGGTGACCGGGCCCGTGGCCCGCGCCGACGTGCACGCGCGCCGCGCCCGGCACGACGCCGTGCTCGTCGGCACCGGCACGGCGCTCGCCGACGACCCGGCCCTCACCGTCCGCGACGCCTCCGGCGCCCCGCTGCCGGACCAGCCGCTGCGCGTGGTCGTCGGGCTGCGCGACCTGCCCGCCGGCGCGCAGCTCCTCGACGGCTCCGCCGCGACGGTCCACCTGCGCACCCGCGACCCGCTCGAGGCGCTCACCGCGCTGTGGGAGCGCGGCGTCCGCTCGGTGTGGCTGGAGGGCGGCCCACGGCTGGCGGCGGCGTTCTGGCGCGCCGGCCTCGTGGACGACGTCGTCGCGCACCTGGCGCCCGCGCTGCTCGGCGGCGGCCGCAGCGCCCTGGGAGACCTCGGCGCCACCTCGATCGGCGACGCGCTCCGCCTGGAGCTCGTCGACGCCCGCGCGCTCGGCGGCGACGTCGTCGTCCTGGCCCGCCCCACCGACCCGTCCCCCCACCACCCAGACCAGCAGCAGGAGGCCTGATGTTCACCGGCATCGTCGAGGAGCTGGGCGAGGTCGTCGCCCTGGAGCGCGGCGCCACCTCGGCCCGCATCACCGTGCGCGGCCCGCTCGTCACGTCCGACGCCTCCCACGGCTCGTCGATCGCCGTCGACGGGTGCTGCCTGACCGTCGTCGACCTGGACGCCGCGGCCGGGGAGTTCACCGCCGACGCGATGCTCGAGACCCTGGAGCGGACCACGCTCGGCGGGCTGGCCCCCGGCAGCCGCGTCGACCTGGAGCGCCCCGTGCCCGCGGGCGGCCGGCTCGGTGGCCACGTCGTGCAGGGCCACGTCGACGGCGTCGGCACCGTGGTGCGCCGCGAGCCGGGCGAGCGCTGGGAGGTCGTCACCGTCGAGGTGCCGGCCGACCTCGCGCGCTACGTGGTGGAGAAGGGCTCGGTCGCCGTCGACGGCGTCTCGCTGACCGTCACCGCGGTCACGGCCACCGGCGGCGACGACGAGGGGCGCCACACCTTCTCGGTGTCGCTGATCCCCGAGACGCTGCGCGCCACCACCCTGGGCCACCGCGCCGTCGGGGAGCGCGTCAACCTCGAGGTCGACGTCCTCGCCAAGCACGTCGAGCGCCTGCTCGCCGCGGGCGCCGTCGCCGGGACGACCCGGTGAGCGCGGCCGCTGACCTCGAGCTCGACCTCGCCTCCGTCGAGGAGGCGCTCGCCGCGCTGCGCGCGGGACGCCCGGTGCTGGTGCTCGACGACGCCGACCGCGAGGACGAGGGCGACGTGGTGCTCGCGGCGTCGCTGGCCACCCCCGAGTGGGTGGCCTGGACCGTGAAGCACACCTCGGGGCTGCTGTGCGCCCCGCTGCCGGCGGGTCTGGCGGACTCCCTCGGCCTGTCCGACATGGTCGAGCGCAACCAGGACTCCCTGCGCACGGCGTACACGGTCACCGTCGACGCCGCCTCCGGCGTGACCACCGGCATCAGCGCCGCCGACCGGGCCCGCACGCTGCGGGTGCTGGCCGACCCGGCCGCCGGCCCCACCGACCTGGTCCGCCCCGGCCACGTGCTGCCGCTGCGGGCCCGCCCCGGCGGGGTGCTGGAGCGCCGCGGGCACACCGAGGCGGCGGTCGACCTGTGCCGCCTGGCGGGCCTCCCGCCGGTCGCGGTCATCGCCGAGCTGGTCGACCTCGACGACCCCGCCGGCGACATGCTGCGCGGCGCGGCCGTCGTCGCGCTCGGCGCCGAGCACGGGCTGCCGGTGCTGGCCATCGACCAGCTGGCCGCCCACCTGCGCGCCGCCGGCACGACCGACGGCGGCACCGACGGCGCCGGCGACGGGCCCGTCGCGCCGCCCGCCGACGACCGCGCCCGGGTGGTCGAGGTCGCGCGCGCGGCCCTGCCCACCGAGCACGGCGACTTCACCGCGGTGGCCTTCCGCGACCTGGCCACCGGCGCCGAGCACCTCGCCGTCGTCGCGGCTCCCCCCGCCGGGGCACCCACCGCCTCGAGCACCGCGCCCCTGGTCAGGGTGCACTCGGAGTGCCTCACGGGTGACGCGTTCGGCTCCCTGCGCTGCGACTGCGGCCCCCAGCTCCACGGGGCTCTGGACCGCATCGCCGCCGAGGGCGGCGTGCTCGTGCACGTGGGCGGGCACGAGGGCCGCGGCATCGGCCTGGTCCGGAAGGTGGCGGCCTACGCGCTGCAGGACGCCGGCGCCGACACCGTCGACGCCAACACCCGGCTCGGCGTGCCCGTCGACGCCCGGGAGTACGGCGGCGCGGCGGCGGTGCTGCGCGCCCTGGGGCACCAGCGGGTGCGGCTGCTGAGCAACAACCCCGCCAAGTCCGACGGCCTGGCCGCCCACGGGGTGACCGTCACCGCGCAGGTGCCCCTGCACGTCGGCGACGGGCACGACGACGGCGGCGGCGCCGGCCGACCCGCCCCGCTGCGCGAGGCCTACCTCGCCACCAAGCGGGCACGACTGGGCCACACGGCCCCCAGCACCACCACCGACGAGGGAGAGGACCGGGCATGAGCGGACACGGAGCACCGTCGCTGCAGGGCGAGCTCGACGGGAGCGGCGTCCGCGTCGCCGTCGTCGCGGCGCTGTGGCACACCGAGGTGGTGGAGGGCCTGCTCGCCGGGTCACTGCGCGCGCTCGAGGCCGCCGGCGCCCCCGCCCCCGCCGTGGTGCGCGTGCCCGGGACCTTCGAGCTCCCCGTGGCGGCGGCGCGCCTGGCGGCGGCCGGGTACGACGCCGTGGTGGCGCTCGGCGTCGTCGTCCGCGGCGGCACCCCGCACTTCGACTACGTCTGCTCGGCGGCCACCAGCGGCCTCACGGACGTGTCGGTGCGCACCGGCGTCCCGGTCGGCTTCGGGGTGCTGACCTGCGACACCGACGCGCAGGCGCTGGACCGCGCCGGGCTGCCGGGCAGCCGGGAGGACAAGGGCGCCGAGGCCGCCGAGGCCGTGCTCGGCGTGGTGGCGGCCCTGCGCGCCGCCGGCGTCCCGCCCCTGCCCCGTCCGTGACCGCGGCCCCCCGCTGGTGGGGGGCCGCGGTCACGAGGGGGTGGGCGCTGCGGCGGGCGTCGCCGGGAGGAGCGGGGGCAGCTCGGTCGGCGCCGGCGACGGCGCGGCCGACGGGTCCAGCGACGGCTGCCCGGTCAGCTGGTCGGAGGGCTCCTCCAGGGGCGGGACGTCGTCGGGGGCGGCGGACTCCTCGCGGTAGGAGGCCGCGGTGCGCCGCTCCACCGTCGCGCTGTCCTGCCCCACGCCACCGACCGTGACGTCGTCGACGGCCAGCAGGGAGCCGTCGTCGGGGTCGAAGTGCAGCACCGACATCTGCAGCGGCAGGGGCTCGTCGCCCACCAGCGTGCGCAGGCCGGCCCCGCCGGAGGAGCCCTGGGTGAGCAGCAGCGTGTCGCCGTCGACGGCGGAGGCGCGCTGGTGGGTGTGCCCGTCGAGCACGAGCGGCACCCTCCCGACCAGCGGCAGCGCCATCGGCGGCTCGTGCACCAGCGCCACGTCGACCGGCTCCCCGGCAGCGGCCGACGCGTCCAGGGCTCCCGCCAGCCGCTCCCCAGCCGCCGTCAGCTCCTCCCGCGCGGAGTCGTTCACCACGAAGCTGCTGGGGTTGAAGCGGGGGTCCCCGGTGCCGGCGAAGCGGATGCCGGCGACCTCGTAGGTGTCTCCGCCGTCCAGGACCACGACGTCACCCCCGAGGTCCGCGACCGCGGTCTGGGTGGCGGTGGAGTCGTGGTTGCCGCGGACCCACAGGTACGGGACCCCGAAGCCCGCCATCGGCGTCAGCAGCCGCGCCTCGGCGTCGCTGCCGAAGTCGGTGGAGTCGCCGGTGTCGACCACCGCGGACACCCCGAACTCGGTGGCCAGCGTGCTCATGAGCCGGTACGCCTCGGGGTTGTTGTGCACGTCGGAGACCCAGAGCACGCGCACGTCGTCGTCGCCGGTGGTGGCGGCGTCGGGCAGGCCCGACAGCGCCGAGTACAGCCGGGACACGCTGCCGGTCAGCGCGGCGACCCGGGTCTGGTAGACGTCGAAGCGGCTGCCCACGCTGGCCAGGTCGCCCACGAGCGCCGGCGCGCGGCTGAGCAGGCCGGTGTAGCGGGGCTCGGCGAGGGCTCGGCTGTCGGCCGTCGCCGCGGCGAGGCCGCCCGTGGCGAGCAGGGCGACGGCGACGCCGGCCGTCCCGGCGGCGACCGCGCCCCGCCGGCGGAACACCACCAGGCAGGCGAGCGCCCCCGCCGCGAGCGCGACCAGCGCCGAGCGCACCACGAGGCGGACGACGGCGGAGCGGACGTCGGCGGTCAGCTCCTCGCCGACGGACGCGGCGGTGGTGCCGCGGGCGACCAGGGCGCGGGCGTCGTCGAGGCGCAGGCCGTCGACCTCGGCGCGCAGCCGCAGGGGCCCGCGGTGGGTGTCGAGCTCCAGCTCGCCCAGGGGCGGCACCTGCACCTGCGTGCCGCCGGTGAGCGAGGGCACGAGGACCAGACGCGCGTCGACGGGGCCGACGCTCGCGCTGACCCCGCCCGCGGTGGCCGTGGCCGCACCCGCCGCGACCAGGGCGACGACGACGGCGGCCGCCACCCGCAGCCAGGTCCGGCGGCGCCAGGCGGAGACCACCCGGGCCCGGGGTGGGCGCCGGGGGCCCCCGCCCACGGGGCCGCGGGCAGAGCCGCGCGCAGAGCCCCGGACAGCGATCACCGGCGGCACCCTACGGGGCGCCGCCGGTGATCACCGCTCACGTGTTCGAGGTCAGGCGAGCGCCTTCGCCAGGTTCTCGTCGAGGGTGGCGAGGAACTCCTCGGTGGACTGGAACGGCTGCTCCGGGCCCACCAGCAGGGCGAGGTCCTTCGTCATCTTGCCGCTCTCGACGGTGGAGATGACGACCTGCTCGAGCTTCTCCGCGAACTCGCGCACCGCGGGGGTGCCGTCGAGCTTGCCGCGGTGGTCCAGGCCGCGCGTCCACGCGTAGATCGAGGCGATCGGGTTGGTGGACGTCGGCTTGCCCGCCTGGTGCTGGCGGTAGTGGCGAGTGACGGTGCCGTGCGCGGCCTCCGCCTCGACGGTGCGGCCGTCCGGCGTGGCCAGCACGGAGGTCATGAGGCCGAGCGATCCGAAGCCCTGGGCGACGGTGTCGGACTGGACGTCGCCGTCGTAGTTCTTGGTGGCCCAGACGTAGCCGCCCTCCCACTTCAGGGCGGAGGCGACCATGTCGTCGATGAGGCGGTGCTCGTAGGTCAGGCCCGCCGCGGCGAACCGGTCCTTGAACTCCGCCTCGTAGACCTCCTCGAAGATGTCCTTGAAACGGCCGTCGTAGGCCTTCAGGATCGTGTTCTTCGTGGAGAGGTACACCGGGTAGTTCCGCGTCAGGCCGTAGTTCAGCGAGGCGCGGGCGAAGTCGCGGATGGAGCTGTCGAGGTTGTACATCGACAGGCTCACGCCGGCGCCGGGGGCCTGGAACACCTCGTGCTCGATCGGCTGGGAGCCGTCGGACGGGGTGAAGGTCACCGTCAGCGTGCCCGCGGAGGGGAACGTGAAGTCGGTGGCGCGGTACTGGTCGCCGAAGGCGTGGCGGCCGACGATGATCGGCTTGGTCCAGCCCGGCACCAGGCGCGGGATGTTGCTGATGATGATCGGCTCGCGGAAGATCACGCCGCCGAGGATGTTGCGGATCGTGCCGTTGGGCGACTTCCACATCTCCTTAAGATTGAACTCCTTCACCCGCTGCTCGTCGGGGGTAATGGTAGCGCACTTCACGCCCACGCCGTGGCGCTTGATCGCCTCAGCTGCCTCCACGGTGACCTGATCGTTGGTGGCATCGCGATGCTCGACGCCGAGATCATAGTATTCGAGGTCGAGGTCGAGATAGGGGTGGATGAGCTTGGTCTTGATCTCGCTCCAGATGATCCGGGTCATCTCGTCGCCGTCGAGTTCGACGACGGGCTTGGCTACCTTGATCTTATCCATCGCGTGTCAGGCCTTCCGCAAGAATCCAGGGG
>JAKONK010000246.1 GCA_022701985.1 Actinomycetales bacterium | reverse complement strand
CGTCCTCGCGCTCCAGCCGCACCCCGATGATCCCGCCGCCCACCGGGCCGCCCACGCGGGTGACGGGGCACCCGAGGGCACCGGCCAGCCAGGCCGCGAGCAGCTCGGTGCTGGGGCTGTCGCTGGCACCGGTGACGACGGCGGAGGTCACCGGCGCGGCCGGGGCGCCGCCGTCACCGTGGGTGTCCAGCGCCGCCGCCAGGTAGCCGCGCCAGAGCGTCAGCCGCGACCAGGCGAAGTCGGTGTCGCCCGGCACGTGGTGGCGGGCCAGCCGGTGCAGCACGTCGACCGGGTCGCCGCAGGCGGCGGCGTCGGTGATCCGGCGCTGGGCCATCGCCCCGATGGGGTCCGAGGCCGGGTCCGCGGGGGCCTCCCCGGGCCACCACGCCACCACGGGGGCGTCGGGCAGCAGCAGCGGGATGACCATCGCGGCGCCGTGCGCCGTCAGGGGCCCGTAGCTGCGCAGCACGATGACCTCGCTGGCGCCGGCGTCGCCCCCGACGCGGATCTGGCCGTCCAGGCGCGAGGTGCCGCGCTCGTCGGCGTTGGCGAGGACCACGATGCGGCAGGGGTGCTCGCGGCTCGCGTCGTTGGCCGCCTCGATGGCGAGCTCGGCGTGCTCGTCGTCGGTGGGCACGACCAGGGTCAGCACGCGCCCGAGGGCCACCGCGCCCCCGGAGTCGCGCAGGTCGACGAGCTTCTTGGCGATGGCGGCCGTCGAGGTGCGCGGCATGTCGACGATCATCGGGTCTCCCTCCGGCTGCTCACGGCCGCCTCCAGGTGCGCCCGGTGCGGGCGAGCATCTCCGTCGCGCCCTCCGGGCCCCAGGAGCCCGAGGAGTACTGAGGCGGCTGGCCCTGCTCGGCCCAGTGGGCGATCACGGGGTCGAGGATGCGCCAGCTGAGCTCGACCTCCTCGTGCCGCGGGAACAGCGGCGGGTCTCCGAGGAGGACGTCGAGGATGAGCCTCTCGTAGGCCTCGGGGGAGGACTCGGTGAACGAGTGCCCGTAGCCGAAGTCCATCGTGACGTCGCGGACCTCCATCTGCGTCCCCGGCACCTTGGAGCCGAAGCGCAGCGTGACGCCCTCGTCGGGCTGGACCCGGACCACCAGGGCGTTCTGCCCGAGCTCCTCGGTGGCCGTCGACTCGAAGGGCAGGTGCGGCGCCTTCTTGAAGACCACGGCGATCTCGGTGACGCGACGACCCAGGCGCTTGCCGGCGCGCAGGTAGAACGGCACCCCGGCCCAGCGGCGCGTGTCGACCTCGAGGGTCACGGCGGCGTAGGTCTCGGTGGTGGAGTCCGGCGAGATGCCGTCCTCCTCCAGGTACCCCCTGACGGGTTCGCTGCCCTGCCACCCGGGCGCGTACTGCCCGCGGGCGGTGTTCGCGTCGAGGTCGGCCGGCAGGCGGACGGCGGACAGGACCTTCTCCTTCTCGGCGCGCAGGTCGCGGGCGTCGAAGGAGACGGGCTCCTCCATCGCCGTGAGCGCCAGCAGCTGGAGCAGGTGGTTCTGGATGACGTCGCGCGCGGCGCCGATGCCGTCGTAGTAGCCCGCGCGGCCGCCGATGCCGATGTCCTCGGCCATGGTGATCTGCACGTGGTCGACGTGGTTCGAGTTCCACAGCGGCTCGAACATCTCGTTGGCGAAGCGCAGCGCCAGCAGGTTCTGCACCGTCTCCTTGCCCAGGTAGTGGTCGATGCGGAACACCGAGTCCTGGGGGAAGACGCTGCCGACGACGGCGTTGAGCTCGCGCGCCGTCGCGAGGTCGCGCCCGAAGGGCTTCTCGATGACGACGCGGCGCCAGGACCCCTCGACGGGGTCGGTGAGGCCCGAGGCGGCCAGCTGCTGGCACACCAGGGGGAAGGCGCCCGGGGGGATCGAGAGGTAGAAGGCGTGGTTGCCTCCGGTGCCGCGCTCCGCGTCGAGGTCGCGCACCACGTGGGCGAGCTGCTCGAACGCCTCGGCGTCGCCGAACTCGCCCGGGACGAACCGGAAGCCCTCGGCGAGGTTCGCCCAGACCTCCTCGCGGAACGGCGTGCGGGAGTGCTCGCGCACGGAGTCGTAGACGATCCGCCCGAAGTCCTGCTCCGCCCAGTCGCGCCGGGCGAAGCCCACCAGCGAGAAGCCGGGGGGCAGCAGGCCGCGGTTGGCGAGGTCGTAGATGGCCGGCATCAGCTTCTTGCGCGCCAGGTCGCCCGTGACGCCGAACATCACCATGCCGCAGGGCCCGGCGATCCGGGACAGGCGCTTGTCGCGGGGGTCGCGCAGCGGGTTGTGCGCGACCCCCGCGTCCTGCCCGGGGCGGAGCAGGGACATCAGCGGACCACCGGAGCGGCCGTCCGGTGAGCCGCAGCGAGCTGCGAGGGAGCGGTCACGCGTCGGAGCGGCCGGCGGAGGCGCGGTCGAGCTCGCCCTGCACGGTCTCGCCCAGCTCGGCCCAGGAGGCGTCGAACTTCTGCAGGCCCTCGGCCTCGAGCTCGGTGACGACCTGCTCGTAGGAGACGCCGAGGCGCTCGAGGTGGTCGAACAGCTCGGCGGACTCCTCGTAGGTGCCGCGGACGGTGTCACCGGTGACCTCGCCGTGGTCGGCGAACGCCTCCAGCGTCGCGCCCGGCATCGTGTTGACGGTGCCGTCGGTGACCAGGCCCGCCACGTAGAGGGTGTCGGGCAGGTCCTTGTCCTTGACGCCGGTGGAGGCCCACAGCGGGCGCTGGGCGTTGGCGCCCGCCTCGGCGAGGACCTTCCACCGCGGGCTGGAGAAGACCTCCTCGAACGCCTGGAACGCGAGGCGGGCGTTGGCCAGGCCCGCCTTGGAGCGCAGGG
>JAKONK010000240.1 GCA_022701985.1 Actinomycetales bacterium | reverse complement strand
ATGGCCCTCGCCTTCGGCGCCACCGACACCTCCCTCGCGGCCACCGCCCGCAGCGTGCTGGGCGACGACGCGACGCTCGGCTTCCTCTTCGCCGCCATCGCCGGTGGCAGCACCGTCGGGGGGCTGGCCTACGGCGCCCTGGCCGGGGAGCGCTCGGGCCGGCGGCTGCTGCCGGTGACCCTGACGGTCTTCGGCGCCGGGCTCGCGGTGGTGGCCGCGCTGCTGGCCGGGCCCGGTGACCCGCCCACCCCGGTGCTGCTGGGGGTGCTGTTCGTCGTCGGCCTGGCCATCGCGCCGAGCCTGATCATCCAGCAGGCCCTCGTCGACGCCTCCGCCCCGCTCGGGCGCACCACGGAGGCACAGGCGTGGCTCTCGACCGCCGTCACCACCGGCGGCGCGCTGGGCACGGCGGTCGGGGGCGTCGTCATCGAGCACGCCGGTGTGCCGACGGCGTTCGCCGGGGCCGCGGCGGCGCTCGGCGGGGCCACCCTCGTCGCCCTCCTCGCCCAGCGCGCCTGGGCGCGGGCTGGCAGTGACCTGGCGGACCACCCGGAGCCGGCGCGCGAGCCGACGCGCTGACGGATGCTCGAGGAGTGGACAGGAACCCATCGCACTCCGACTCGCCCTTCGACGTCGACCAGCACGCCGTCGACCCCGGCCACCTCCAGCCCCGCGGCCACCGCAGCGGGCTGCGCTGGCCCGCCTGCGAGTGCTCGGGCTGCTTCGACGAGGGCGGGCTGACCTGGACCTCGCAGATCCCCGTGGTCAGCACCTCCCGCTGACCTGCGGCTGGCGGTCGGCGCGGGCGCGCGTAGCGTCGCAGCGTGCGCATCGTGGTGCTCGACGACTACCAGCGCGTGGCCGGTCAGCTCGCTGACTGGGCCTCGCTCCCCGACGGGACCGAGCTGGTGACCGTCCACCAGCACCTCACCGGTGCGGCGCTGCGCGGAGCGCTGGCGGGTGCCGACGTCGTCGTCGCCATGCGGGAGCGGACGGCGTTCGACGACGCGCTCCTCGGCGACCTGCCCGACCTGCGACTGCTGGTCACCACGGCGATGGGCAACGCAGCGATCGACCTGGAGGCCGCAGCGCGCCGCGGCGTCGTCGTCTGCGGCACGGGGATGGTCGAGCCGGCCACCGCCGAGCTGACCTGGGCGCTGCTGCTCGCCCTGGTCAAGGACGTGCCGCGGCTCGACGCCGGGGTGCGCGCCGGCGCGTGGCAGCAGCGGCTCGCCACCGCCTCGGGCCTCGGCGGAGACCTGGCGGGTGCGGTCCTCGGCGTCGTCGGGCTGGGCAAGCTGGGCCAGCGCGTGGCCCGCGTGGCGCAGGCGTTCGACATGCAGGTGCTGGCGTGGTCGCAGCACCTCGACCCCGACCTCGCTCGCAGTCTCGGCGTCGAGCCGACCACCAAGGACGACCTGCTCGCCCGCGCCGACGCCGTGACCCTGCACCTCAAGCTGTCGGAGCGCTCCCGCGGCACCATCGGCGCGCGCGAGCTGGCGCTCATGAAGCCCGGTGCGCTGCTGGTCAACACGTCGCGCGGGCCCCTGGTCGACGAGGCCGCCCTGCTCGCGGCCCTGCGCTCGGGCCACCTCGGCGGCGCCGGGCTGGACGTCTTCGACGTGGAGCCCCTGCCCGACGACCACCCCCTGCGCACCGCACCCCGCACCGTGCTGACCCCGCACGTCGGGTACGTCAGCACCACCACCTACCGGCGCTTCTACGAGGACGCCGCGGAGGACGTCGCGGCGTGGATGGCTGGCTCCCCCGTGCGCGTCCTCACCCCCTCCGGCGTCGCGTGACGACGGTGGACTCCCGTCCTCATGACCCGGCCGTCTGAGGACGGGAGTCCACCGTCGCGACCGGTCCCCCTCGTCGCACCTGGCCTGCTGACCGACCCCGCCCCGCCCGACGCGGTGCGACGGGTCAGGGTGCTGGGATGAGCGGGTGACCGTCTACGTCATCACCCACCCCGAGGTCGACGTCGACCCGGCGGTCCCCGTGCCCCGGTGGGGGCTCTCCCCGGCGGGGAGGGCGAGGGTCGAGGAGCTGCTGCGGCTCCCCTGGACCCGGACGCTGGAACGCGTCGTCTCCAGCACCGAGACCAAGGCCGTGCAGACGGCGGGCACTCTCGCGGCGCCGCTGGGCCTGCCGGTGCTGACCGACCCCGAGCTGGGTGAGAACGACAGGTCGGCCACCGGGTTCGTCCCGCCGGCGGAGTTCGAGCAGCTCGCGGACGCCTTCTTCGCGCTCCCGGGGCGGAGCGTGCGCGGCTGGGAGCGGGCCGTCGACGCGCAGGCGCGCTTCGTCGCGGCCGTGGCGCGGGCCGTCGAGGGAGCCACCGGCGACGTCGCGGTGGTGGCCCACGGCGGGGTAGGGACGCTGCTGTGGTGCCACCTCGCCGGCGTCGCCGTCGACCGCCGGCACGACCAGCCCGGACAGGGCAGCTGGTTCGCGTTCGAGCCCCCGGCGGGGCGGCCCGCATCCCCGTGGACGCGGATCGGTGCGCCGGTGGCGGCGGGTCAGGCTGACGGCGCGGGCACCTGAGCCGCGTCCCGGACAGCCGCGCGCTGGGCGGTCGCACATCGGGTGGTCGCACGTCGGGCGGCCCAGGCGCGCCAGTGGTCGGTCAGCGCGTCGGGATCCAGGGACGGGGCGAAGAGCCAGCCCTGGGCGTGCGGCACGCCGAGGTCGCGCAGGAGCGCCAGGTGCTCCGGGGTCTCGGCGCCTTCTGCGGTGACCTCGGCGCCGGCGGCCGCGGCCAGCGCGACCACACCGGCCAGCACCGCTCCGGGGCGCGGCGCGGTGCGCGCAGCGGGACGGCTCGAGCAGGGCAGCAGCACGCGGTCGGCCTTCAGCACCCCGACGGGCAGCGCCTGGAGCAGGCCCGCGCCGGCGTACCCGGCGCCGAAGTCGTCGACGGCGAGGGTCACCCCGTCGTCCACCAGCGCCTGCAGGCGGTCGAGGACCGCGCAGGTGAGCTCCAGCTCCTCGTGCTCGACCACCTCGAGCATCAGCCGGTCGGGACCGATCCCGGCGTCAGCGCAGGCCCGCTCGACCACGCGCGGGAGGTCGGGGCTCAGCACGCTCGACCGCCCGAGGTTGACCCCGACGCGGTGGACGCGGATGCCGGTGGCATCCCAGGCGAGCACCTGCTGAGCCGCGCGGCGCAGCACGGCCTCGTCGAGGGAGGTCCCCAGGCCGCTGGCCTCGGCGGTGCGCACGAAGGCGTCGGGCATGACCACCTCGCCGTCGGGCCGGCGCCAGCGCACCAGGGCCTCGGCGCCGAGCGGCTCGGCGTCGGCGGTGGCGACGACGGGCTGGTACTGCACCACGAGCTCCCCGGCGCAGGGGTCACCCGAGAGGAGGGCGAAGAGGTCGTCCGGGCGGGCGGGTCCTGGCACAGAACCCTCCTTCTGAGCAGCGGCTGACGACTCCCTGACATCGGCGCGCCGGGGGCCGTCCTGTAGCCCGTACCGCTGCGTCGCGGTGGCCCACCACGGCGCGGTCCGAGCCCGACCGACCCTCAGCCGCCGGCAGCGGAGGGGTCCAGGACCGCCATCACCCCGAGGACCACGGCTGCGACGACGACACCCGCCCCCACGAGCCGGGGGTACCAGGGACGAGCCAGCAGCGAGCCCGAGAGGTCCTGCCCGAGCCAGCGGCCGGAGCGGAGGAGCTCGGTGAGCCGGGTCGCGTTGCTCCGGACGTCGAGGGCGAGCACGGCGCCCACTGCCGCGAGGACGAGCACCGCGGGCAGCAGCACCAGGGCGCTCCCACTCAGGGCGACACCCACCACGGCCCCGAGGATCGCGACCACCGCCACGAGCCAGAGGGCCTTGAACGGCTGCGGCAGCGCCCTGGACCACTGGCGGGGTGACCTGGACGGGACGCCGTTCTCCTGCACGAGGTGATCATGGCGCCGCTGCGGCGCCGTCGCTCGTCCAGCGCCGGTCGGTGACCGGTCGCGGGTCGTGGCGGGCACGATGGCGCGGTGAGGACGGCGAGATGAGCGCGACCTGGCGCCGGGTGGCGCGCGCCACCCGCGGCGAGCGGTACGCCGAGGAGTACGCGGAGCAGTTCAGGGCGATGGCCGCCGAGGGCGCCGACGTCCACGGCGAGGCGGCGCTCGTGGAGCAGCTGCTCCCGCCGCCGGCCAGGGTGCTCGACGCCGGGTGCGGCACGGGTCGCCTCGGGGCGCGGCTCGTCGGACGCGGGTACGACGTCGTCGGGTGCGACGCCGACGAGGCGATGGTGGCGGTCGCCCGGCGAGACCACCCGCTGGTGCGCTGGGAGGTCGCCGACCTGGCGGACCTCGAGGCGACCCCGCTGGGTGAGCCGTTCGACGCCGTCGTGCTCGCGGGGAACGTCGTCCCCCTGCTCGACCCGGGCACCCTGGCGGCGGCGGCCCGCAGCTGCGCCGGAGCACTGCGACAGGGCGGGCTGCTGCTCGCGGGCTTCGGGCTCGACGCCGAGCACCTCCCGGAGGGCTGCGACCCCGTGCCGCTGGCCGACGTCGACGCCGCTCTCGGCACCGCGGGCCTGGCGCAGGAGCGCCGGTGGGCCACCTGGGACGGGGCTCCGTACGCCGGCGGCGGGTACGTCGTCGTCGCCCACCGCCTTCCCCTCTGAGCACCGCCGCGTGAGCCGCCCCCGGCTCGCGGAGGTGTGACGCCGGACGTGCAGAGGTCCCACCAGGAGCCGCACGAGCCCGCGCACCGGGCACTTCTGCCCGTCCGGCGTCACGAGCACCGCCCCCAGACGGCGAGGGCCGCACCCTCCGAAGAGGGTGCGGCCCTAGGCGGGTGCTCGAGGGCGTCAGGCGCCGGCGGCGGCCTTCAGAGCGGCGGCGCGGTCGGTCTGCTCCCAGGTGAAGCCGGGCAGGTCGCGGCCGAAGTGCCCGTACGCAGCGGTCTGGGCGTAGACGGGGCGCAGCAGGTCGAGGTCGCGCACGATCGCGGCGGGCCGGAGGTCGAAGACCTCCTTGATGGCGGCGGTGAGGCGGCCCAGGCCGACGGTCTCGGTGCCGAAGCACTCGACGTACAGGCCCACCGGGTGCGACGCGCCGATGGCGTACGCCACCTGCACCTCGCAGCGGCGCGCGAGGCCGGCGGCGACGACGTTCTTGGCCACCCAGCGCATCGCGTACGCGGCGGAGCGGTCGACCTTCGAGGGATCCTTGCCCGAGAACGCGCCCCCGCCGTGACGGCTCGCGCCGCCGTAGGTGTCGACGATGATCTTGCGGCCCGTGAGTCCGGCGTCGCCCTGTGGGCCCCCGATCTCGAACCTGCCGGTCGGGTTGATGATGAACCGGGTGTCCGTGGACGAGAACCCTGCCGCGTCGAGGACGGGGCGGATGACGTGCTCGATGACGTCGGACTCGAGCTGAGCGCTCGAGACCGCAGGTGAGTGCTGGGTCGACAGGACGACGGTGTCGACGGTCGTGGGCACGACCCCGTCGTAGCCGACCGTCACCTGCGTCTTGCCGTCGGGCCGGAGGTAGTCGAGGGTGCCCGACTTGCGCACGGCCGCGAGACGCTCGGCCAGCCGGTGGGCGAGCCAGACCGGGAGAGGCATGAACTGGGGCGTCTCGTTGGTGGCGTAGCCGAACATGATGCCTTGGTCGCCCGCCCCCTGACGGTTGAGCAGATCGTCGTCGCCGCCACGCGCCTCCAGGGCGGTGTCGACGCCCTGGGCGATGTCGGGAGACTGCGATCCGATCGAGACCTCGACGCCGCAGGTGCGACCGTCGAAGCTCACGGCGGACGAGTCGTAGCCGATGCCCACGATGAGGTCGCGCACGATCGTCGGGATGTCGACGTAGCCCTTGGTCGTGACCTCGCCGGCGACGTGCACGAGCCCCGTGGTGACCATCGTCTCGACCGCGACCCGACTGGCGGGGTCGACGGCGAGCAACGCGTCGAGGATGCCGTCCGAGATCTGGTCGCAGATCTTGTCGGGGTGGCCCTCGGTGACCGACTCGGACGTGAACAGTCGCAGGGAGGCCGGTGTCGTCGTGGTCT
>JAKONK010000068.1 GCA_022701985.1 Actinomycetales bacterium | reverse complement strand
GCAGGCGCGGGGACGGCGAGTGCGAGCACCGCGGCGCCGAGCAGCAGCCCCGGCACAGCGGCGAGGTCGCCCAGGGTGAACCCGTGGCCGTAGGTGATGAAGACCAGCGTCGGTCCTTCCAGCGGCCCGTTGAGCAGCCACCACACCCCGCTGACCACGACGGCGCTCAGCCCGATCCGCCACGCCCCGTGCGGCACGGGCGCCTGCACCAGCACCGCCAGGCACTGCACGGTCAGCGCCACCAGCACGAGTCCGACGAGAAGGGCGATGGCGAAGGCCGGGCGGGCATCAACGGGCATCAAGGCATCGTGCCTCGCCCCGACGCTCCTCGACGGGCGGAACGGCCGCTCGGTGGTGGCCCGTTGCGTCAGCGGCTCCTCAGCACCTCCTCAGCGGCTCCTCAACGGCCGAGCTGGGCGTACTTGGCCTCGGTGGCGGCCTTGCGGGGCCGCCACCACGCCTCGTTGTCGCGGTACCACTCCAGCGTCGCCTTGAGGCCGGAGCGGAGGTCGCGGTGCAGCGGGCGCCAGCCGAGCTCGTCGCGCAGCAGGGACGCGTCGATGGCGTACCGCAGGTCGTGGCCCGGCCTGTCGGCGACGAGGTCGTACGCGTCGGCGTCCTGCCCCGCCAGCTCCAGCAGGGTGCGCACCACCCGGAGGTTGTTCGCCTCCCCGTCGGCGCCGATGAGGTACGTCTCGCCGATGCGACCGCGCTGGAGGATCGCCCACACGGCGCGGTTGTGGTCCTCGACGTGGATCCAGTCGCGGACGTTGGTCCCGGCGCCGTAGACCTTGGGTCGCACGCCGTCGATGATGTTGGTGACCTGGCGCGGGATGAACTTCTCCACGTGCTGCCAGGGGCCGTAGTTGTTGGAGCAGTTCGAGATGGTCGCCCGCACGCCGAACGAGCGGACCCACGCGCGCACCAGCAGGTCCGAGCCCGCCTTGGTCGCCGAGTACGGCGACGACGGGTTGTACGGGGTCTCCGCGGTGAACTTGGCGCGGGCAGGGTCGTCGGAGGGGTCGGCGAGGGGCAGGTCGCCATACACCTCGTCGGTGGAGACGTGGTGCAGCCGCACCCCGTGCTCGCGCACCGCCTCGAGCAGCGCGTACGTGCCGAGGAGGTTGGTCTGCACGAAGGGCCACGGGTCGTGCAGGGAGTTGTCGTTGTGGCTCTCCGCGGCGAAGTGGACGACGGCGCCGGGCCTATCGGAGTCCGCCAGCTCGCCGACCAGCCTCTTCACCAGGGCGAAGTCCGCCACGTCGCCCTCGACCAGCCGCACCTGCGGGTCCGACCCCTCGGTCACGGCAGACAGCGTCGCCCGGTCACCGGCGTAGGTCAGCTTGTCGAGCACCGTGATCTCGACGTCGGGCCGCTCGCGCGCGGCGGCGTGCACGAAGTTGGCGCCGATGAACCCGGCCCCGCCGGTCACGAGCAGCTTCACAGCGTCTCCCCTCCGAAGCCGCCCACGGCCATCGGGTCGCGGCGGTCGAGCAGCGACAGCAGGTACGCGCCGTACCCGGACTTCACCAGGGGCTCAGCTCGCTCCCGCAGCTCGGTGTCGGAGAGGAAGCCCATGTGCCAGGCGACCTCCTCGGGCGCACCGATCTTCAGGCCCTGCCGCTGCTCGATGGTGCGGATGTAGGTGCCGGCGTCCATCAGCGAGTCGACGGTGCCGGTGTCGAGCCAGGCGGTACCCCGGGGCAGCACCTCGACCCAGAGCCGCCCCTGCTCGAGGTAGGTGCGGTTGACGTCGGTGATCTCGTACTCGCCGCGGGCCGAGGGCTGCAGGTCGCGGGCGATGGCGAGCACGTCGTTGTCGTAGAAGTACAGGCCGGGGACGGCGTAGTTGGAGCGCGGCGCCGCCGGCTTCTCCTCCAGCGAGACGGCCTTGCCGTCACGGTCGAACTCGATGACGCCGTACGCGGTCGGGTCGGCCACCCAGTAGCCGAAGATCGAGGCGCCGTCGATGTCGACGAAGCGCGAGAGCTGGGTGCCGAGGCCGGGGCCGTAGAAGATGTTGTCGCCGAGGACGAGCGCCACCGTGTCCCCGCCGACGAAGTCCGCGCCGAGCACGAACGCCTGCGCGAGCCCGTTGGGCTCGGCCTGCACCGTGTAGCTGATGGCGATGCCGAACTTCGAGCCGTCACCGAGCAGCCGCTGGAAGGCGGGCGCGTCGTGGGGGGTGGTGATGACCAGCACGTCGTCGATGCCGGCGGCGATGAGGGTGGAGAGCGGGTAGTAGACCATCGGCTTGTCGTAGACCGGCACCAGCTGCTTGCTCGTGCCGAGCGTCAGCGGGTGCAGGCGCGTGCCCGAGCCGCCGGCCAGGATGATCCCCTTCACGTCACGCACGGTAGTGGTGCAGCCGTGCAGGTGAAGGGCACTTCCGCTGCATCACCCCGCGCGAGTGGTCGCCGGGCCCGACCGGCGCAACCTCCCCCGGGAGGGGCCCCCTCCCCCACTACCGTCGAGGTGTGCAGATCGAGGCCCTTCCCCTCGAGGGCGCCTGGTCGTTCACGCCGAGGCAGTTCGGCGACGACCGCGGCACCTTCCTCGAAGCCTTCAAGGCAGACGCCTTCGTCGAGGCCGTCGGCCATCCGCTGGTCGTGGCGCAGGTGAACTGCTCCGTCTCGGCGGCGGGCGTGCTGCGCGGCATCCACTACGCGGACGTGCCGCCCGGACAGGCCAAGTACGTCATGTGCACGAAGGGGGCGGTGCTCGACGTCATCGTCGACATCCGCGTCGGCTCTCCCACCTACGGCCAGTGGACCTCGGTGCTGCTCGACGACGTCGACCGCCGCGCCGTCTACCTCTCCGAGGGCCTGGGCCACGGCTTCTGCTCCCTCGAGGACGGCTCGACGGTGACGTACCTCTGCTCCACCGGCTACAACCCCACAGCCGAGCACGGGACGCACCCGCTCGACGCCGAGCTGGGCATCGAGTGGCCGACGGTCGGGCGCAACGGCGAGCCGCTGACCTACGAGCTGTCCGCCAAGGACCAGCAGGCCCCCACGCTGGCGCAGGCCCGTGAGGCCGGCCTGCTGCCCACCCACCCGGCGCGACCCCGATGAGGGTCCTGGTCACCGGCGCGGGCGGGATGCTCGGGCAGGACGTCGTGACGGTGTTCCGCGAGCGCGGTCACGAGGTGACGGCGGCGACGCGCGCCGACCTCGACGTGCTGGACACCGCGGTGCTGGCGCGGGTCGTGCCGGGACACGACGTGGTCATCAACTGCGCCGCGTACACCGCGGTCGACGCCGCGGAGACGGACCACGAGGCCGCGGCTGACCTCAACGCCGTCGCTCCGGGGTACATCGGCGCTGCGTGCAGCAAGGCGGGCGCGCGGTTGGTGCAGGTGTCGACGGACTACGTCTTCGCCGGCGACGCCTCGGAGCCGTACCCGGAGGACGCACCGGTGGCCCCGAAGTCCGTCTACGGGCGCACCAAGGCCCAGGGCGAAGGGACGGCCCGCCGGGCCTGTCGAGACACCCTCGTCGTGAGGACCGCGTGGCTCTACGGTGCCGGTGGGCCGTGCTTCCCGAAGACCATCCTCAAGCTCGCGCGGGAGCGCGGCACCGTCAGCGTGGTCGACGACCAGGTCGGTCAGCCGACGTGGACCGTCGACGTAGCCCGCGTCATCGCCGATCTGCTGGAGGTGGGCGCCCCCGCAGGGACGTACCACGCGACGTCGAGCGGCTCGACGAGCTGGTACGGCTTCACGCGCGAGGTGGTGGGTTCCGCGGGCCTGCACCGCGACGTCGTCTCGGCGACGACGTCCGCCGCTTTCGTGCGCCCCGCGCCCCGTCCGGCGTGGTCGGTGCTGGGGCACCGGACCCTTGAAGCCGCCGGCGTGCGACCGATCGCGCCGTGGAGCGCGAGGTGGCACGCAGCCAGCCGCTCCGTCCTCGACCTCTGAGGCGCCGCTCGCACCCGGATGGTCGAGCGGGGCCCGCGTGCGACCACCCGCTGCGCCGAGCCACTGCGCTCTCGTGATGGTGGTGACTCCTTCGACGAGGCCGACATCGAGCGCCTCCACGACGACTCGCCCGCCCGGACGTTGACAGGCGCTGACCACCTTGCCCGAGACGCGGACCGATCCACGCCCCGGTGGCCTCGGTCCTGCACGACCGGCGGGTCGAGGTGGTGCACCTGCGACAGCTCGCGACGTGTCGGGGGTGCCTGGGCGGGGGGCCTGAGCGGGGGTGGAGGGTGCGGCGGTAGAGGTGCGGACGGATGCGCGGCGGGACGCTCCAGTGGGTGCTGCGGCGCGCTAGCGCCACTCCGGACGCGCTGACAGGAGCTGGCCCCACAGGCCCGGCTGCTCCGCGGGAGCGTCACCCCACCCATCGGCCGCTCAGACGGGCGAGGGGTGACCCGGCCCCGGTCCTGACGACCCGACGCTCCTCGGTGCTCGTGCCAGCGGGCCTCCCGAGGGTCGACCCGGCTCAGGCGGCTGCCAGGTGGTCCTCGACGATCAGGCGGTGCGAGGACTGGCCGCGGCGTCGGTGCGGGTGCTCGCCGCGCTGGTGGCGGCGGGGGCAGTGCTGCTCTTCGCTGCTCCCCACGTCGGCATGGAGCGCTGGCACGTCATCGCGGCGGCACTCCCCGCCCGCGGGGCTCTGGCGGTCGTCGCGAGCGCGGCTCTCGTCGTCGTCCTGGTCCTGCTGGTCACGCGCGTCGTGCGGCCGAGGCTCGGGCTGCCCGTCGCGGCCGCGCTCGCCCTGGTGGTGGGGCTGCACCTGCCCGTGGTGCTCGCGCGCGGGGTGGTCGGCGAGCCGGTCGCGGCTCCGGCTGCGGGGCAGCTGCGGGTGCTGGAGTGGAACACCAACGGGCGGCTCACCACGCCGGACGTCGTGGCGGAGCTGGCGGCGGCGCAGCACGCGGACGTCGTCGTCCTGCCGCAGCAGGCACCAGGGACTGACGACGCCTACCGCGCCGCCTTCACCGCCGCCGGGCTGCGGATGGTCCGCGTCAACGGCGGATCATCGTCGGTGCAGGTGGCGGTGTGGGTCTCCCCCGCCCTCGCCGGGCACTACACGGCGGTGCCGGGGCCCGACCCGAAGAAGGCGGTCGAGCTGGTGCCTGACGACGCCTCGCTGCCCACGGTCCTGGCGCTGCACGCCCCCTGGCCGGTGGGGCCGGGACTGCCCGGGTGGGAGCGCGACCTCGACTGGGTCGCGGCGAAGTGCTCCACCGACGCCCCCGTGCTGGTGGCTGGAGACTTCAACGGCAGCGTGGACGACTTCGGGGGTCCGCGCCTCGGCCTCTGCGAGGACGCCGCGTCGCTGCGGCACAGCGCCGGGGTGGGCACGTGGCGGACCCACCTGCCCCCACTCGTCGCGATCCCCATCGACCACGTGCTGGCGACCCCGGCGGTCGGGAGGGCCGCCAGCTTCACCGTGCTGAGAAGCGAAGACGGCTCAGGAACGCGCCACCGGCCGACGATGACGGTCTTCACGACCACTGGCTGATGCGGTGACAGGGCCTGTGGACAACGCCAGCACGCTGTCAGAGGGTTCTGCCATGGTCGACACCGGCGCGCAGAGCAGCGCTGACGAGCGGGAGGCGCCGATGAGCACGCTCTTCGTCGAGAACGACCACGCCGTCGAGGCACTGCTGGCGCGACGGCGCGAGCTCGGCCTGGACGGCAAGGACGAGGTCTGGGAGGGGGTGTACCACGTGGCTCCCCACGAGCACGGCCGCAACGGCGAGACGGCGATGGCGCTCGCCGTCGCCCTCCACGGCCCGGCGCTGACCGCGGGCCTGCGGAACGGCGGGTCCTTCAACCTCGGTCACCCCGGTGACTTCCGTGTCCCCGACCTCGGCTTCCACCGACCGCACGAGGGGCCCGCGCTCTACTACCCCTCCGCCGCCCTGGTGATCGAGGTGCTGAGCCCCCACGACGAGACCTTCGCGAAGTCCGCCTTCTACGCCTCCCACGGCGTCGAGGAGCTGTGGGTGGTCGACCCGGTGCGACGGACGGTCCGCATCTGGCAGCTGGGCGCCGAGGGCTCCTACGCGGAGACGGGGACGAGCGACCTGCTCGGACTCACAGCCGCCGGGGTGGCGGGCTCGCTGGCCTGGCCGGATGGCTGAGCGGCACTCCGCAGGTGGGCCCCTTCAGAGTGACCGGGTGATCACGCTGAAGGGGCCCATCTGCGGAGCGTCTCGGCGAGCGACCCGACGGCTCGGTGAGCGGCGCCGATGGCGCGGTGGCGTCGACGATCCACCACTCGAACAGCGCCAGCAGCACCACGCAGCCGATGAGCACCAGCGTCAGCAGCCAGCCCAGGAGGTTCAGGCAGATCTTGGCCACGCCGGCCCCGGTGTGGCGCAGGGAGAAGTCGTGGGCGCCGAACCCGCCCAGAACACCCAGAACAGCCAGGCAGCGGTGGTGGTGGTGGTGTCCTTTCACGGCTGGGGCAAGACGGTCTGACCGATGACGTACCCCGGCGGCGGGCAGCAGCCCGGGGCAGAGCCCCCGCACCGGCGCGGCGCGCGTGGTCACAGTGCCACGCGGCGTGACGGGCGCCCTCCGAACGGTCCTTCTCGCGCGGCGGGAGATCTTCAGGTGGGGGCCCGCAGGCCCCTGCGTGCTTGGGTGGTCGCGCGCGTCTCGCGCCTCCTTCCCGCACCCCGGGGGCCACCGGCTCCCTCGGACGACAAGGACCTGCCTGCTGTGACCGCGACGGCTCCCCAGCGCCCCGACGCCGACCCCACCCCCGGGGGCGTCGCCTCCCTCGCGGCGGCCCTCGACCCGACCCGCGACACAGCCCGCGACGCGGCACAGGCGCCCCGCACCGCGCGGCCCTCGCGCTGGGTCCGCGGGCGGCGCGTCCCCGCCGCGTCGAGCCGCGCCACCGGTCTGCTGCGCGAGCTGGCCCGCCACGCACCGCTCGCGCTGGCCGTCGCGCTGCTGGTGGCCCTCCTCACCGGCCTGCTGAGCGCCCGCGCGGAGCCGGTGCACCGCGCCACGACCAGCGGCGTCGTCGTGCCGGGCTCTGCCGGTGACACCACCGACCCCGACGACGCCGCCCGCGTGGCCTCCGCCTACGTCGCCGCGGCTGCCGACCCCGCGCTCCTGGCCACCGCCGCGGACGGCGCGGGGTGGAGCGCCGAGGAGGCCTCGCAGAACATCGCAGTCGGCCTGGGCGGGGCGCCGGGCGTCGTCGACGTCACCGTCACCACCTCGGGCCCCGGCAGCTCCACCGAGCAGGCGCAGGAGGTGGCCGCCGCCGTGCTGCCCGCCCTCGAGCCCGTGGTCCTCGCCGAGCACACCGCCGCAGTCCAGACCTGGACCGACCAGCTCGACGAGCAGCTCGCCGCCGTGCAGGCCGAGCTCGCCACAGCCGCCCCCGGCTCCACCGACGCCACCCGCCTCGCCGCCGACGCCGAGCTGCGCCTCCAGCAGCTGAGTCGCATCGAGCGGGCCCAGCCCCCGGCCCTCCTGGGCTCCGGTGAGGCCGTCGCACTGCCCGACGTCGTCCCCGCCAGCCACGCCTGGCGCGACGCCGCAGTCGCCTTCGTGGTCACCGCGCTGCTGGTGGCCGGGATCGCCACGGCGCTGGCCGGCCGCCGCGGGCAGGTCCTGACCCGTGCGACCGGTCGCCGCCTGGCGCGGCGCGGCCGGGGCTCCTACCTCGAGGTGCCCCGCGACCCGGTGGGCACCTCGGTGCTGCTCCCCCTGCGGGCCGCGGTGGGCGGTGCGCTGGCCGCCGGCCAGCAGGTCGTGGTGCTCGTGGCCCCCGGCGCCACCCGCGGCGAGGCCGCCTCGATGGTCGCTCCGGCCGGGGCCGGCTCCTCGCACCTCGTCGTCGTCAACCTCGACCAGCCGTGGTGGCGCTACGTCGACGCCACCCGCGCCGCCCAGGTGGTGCTGGTGGCTCCGTACGGGTCGGGCTCGCGCGCGCTCGCCGAGGAGGCCACTACCGCGCTGGCCCCCCTGGGCGCCCCCGTGCACGTGGTGCTGCTGACCGTCCCCGCCGGTCTGACGGCGTTCGACGTCACGACCACCGGCAGCATCCCCGCTGTCCCGCCCGCCGAGCGGAGTTCGCTCTAGCGGCCCGCCGCGCCTACCGTCGGAGGGTGCGCCGCCCCACGGGGCGGCCAGCGCCGGCCCAGCGTCGTGGTGGTGCAGACCACCCGACGCGCGGCACGGAGGACCGATGAGCACCGACCAGGCGACCACGCACTCCGCTCCTGCCCGGGGCCCCGCCACCACGCCGGGCAGCCGCGCCCGTGCCCTCGTGCGCGACAACCCGCTGGTGGTGCTCGTGATGGCCGTGCAGGCGGTGCTCGCGCTGCGGCTGCAGAACTCGGCCTTCCAGGACGAGGCGCTCTACCTGGCCACCGGCCACTGGCTGCTGCAGGAGTGGTCGGGCGGGCCGCCGCTCACCTCCGCCCCGGAGGGCTGGTTCACCGGCGCTCCGCAGCTCTACCCGGTCTTCGCGGCGCTGCTCGACAGCGCCGGCGGGCTCGGTCTCGTGCGCACCGCGTCGACGGTGCTGCTGCTGGCGACGACGGCGGCCGTGGCGTGGTCGGCCAGCAGCGCCTCCCCCGAGCACCCCCGGCGTGCGGCAGCAGGAGCCGCCCTGGTCGTGGCTGCGACCGGCCCGCTGCTGGCGCTGGGGCACTTCGCGTCGATGGACGCCGCCGCCTTCGCCTGCCTGGCGTGGGCGCTGGCGCTCGGTCTGCACGCCGTGCGCCGGGGCGCGGCGCGTCCCACCTGGTGGGGCGCCGGAGCCGGCCTGCTGCTGGGGCTCGCCGTGCTGCTGAAGTACACCTCCGGCATCGCGGTGCCGTTCGTGCTGCTCGCCGTGGTCGGAGCTGCCGGAGCTGCTGGAGCTGCCGGCGGCGCGGGAGCCGCGGTCGGTCGCCAGCGGGCGGTGCGCGTCGCGGCCGTGGCCGCCGGGACGGGTGCGCTCGTGCTGCTGCTCTCGGCGCTGACCTGGGGCCGAGGGCTGGTGGCCGGGTTCGTCTCCAGCACGCTCGCGCGCCAGCCCGTGGCGCCGACGCCCTCGTCGGAGCTGGCGGTCGAGGTCCTGCGCGACGCGGGGCTCCCGCTGCTGCTCGCCGTCGTGGGAGCCGTCGTCCTCGCCCGCCACCGGCCGCTGCTGGGAGCGGCCCTCGGGCTCGGCGCCCTGGCCCCCGCGGTGCTGCAGGTCGTGACCGGTGAGCAGGTCTCCCTCTACAAGGCGCCCGCGCTCGGGATGGTGCTCGGGGC
Organism: Actinomycetales bacterium; assembly: GCA_022701985.1. GTDB lineage: Bacteria > Actinomycetota > Actinomycetes > Actinomycetales > Quadrisphaeraceae > Quadrisphaera. The sequence goes on along the minus strand of JAKONK010000068.1, from coordinate 57,900 downwards.
GGTGGCCGCCGGGGTGCTCGTCGCCGCGGCCCGCGAGTGGTGGGCGTCGGCACTGGTGGCGACGGCGCTCGTCGTCGCCCTCGTGCTCGGCGCGGGCACCGCCTCGCGGCTCTTCGGCAGCTGGGCCGGCTCCGACCCCCTGCGCGACGTGCTCGTGCCGCTGGTCGAGCAGCGCCCCGGAGCCGGCGTGGCCGGCGACAACCCCGAGACGATGCAGTACCCGCTGTGGGAGCAGGTGCCCTCCCAGCGCTGGGGCGCCTTCTACCCCGGCGCCTACCAGCGCGACGGGCTCGTCGACGCCCCCGCGTACGAGGCGGCGCTCGCCGCCGGCGACTTCTCGGTGGTGTTCTTCGACGGCTCGTCGGCCACCGGGCAGCAGCTGGAGCCGCAGATGCCGGCGCTCGGGTTCCAGCAGGCGGCCGAGGTCACCTCCCCCGACGGCAGCCGCACCTGGACCGTGTGGGTCCGCCCCCTGGGCGGCTGAGCCTCAGCGCGCCCAGGGCAGGTGCTGGGCGTTCTGCGCGAGCAGCAGGTCGGTGAGGCGCTCAGCCCGGGAGTGCTGCAGCACCAGCGGGTGCGCGCGCATCGCCGCGAGCACCCGCTCGCGGCCGCCGTGCACCGCGGCGTCGAGCGCCAGCCGCTCGTACCCCGCGACGGCGGCCACCAGGCCGCGCGCGGCCTCGGGCAGCGGCGCGACGGGCTCGGCCACGAAGCGGCCGCCCGCGAACCTGGCGGGCACCTCGATGACGTGGTCGTCGGGGAGGAACGGCAGCACGCCGTCGTTGCGCAGGTCGACGACGCGGGGCCGGTCCGCTCCCCCGCCCGACCGCCCGCCGCGCATCGCTACCAGCAGCTCGACGGCCGCCTCGGAGTAGAACGCCCCGCCGCGGCGCTCCAGCGCCTCCGGCTTGGTGTCGACCGACGGGTCGGCGTACAGCGCGAGCAGCTCGCGCTCGATCGCGCGCACCGCCTCGGCGCGGGTCGGGCTGGCGAGCTGCTCGGCGAGCACCTCGTCGTGCGCGTAGTAGTAGCGCAGGTAGTACGACGGCACGCACGCCAGCTCGGCGAGGAGCGCGGCGGGCAGCTCGACGTCGTCGGCCACCTCCTGGAGCCGCTCCGCGAGCAGCTCGGGCAGCCTGTCGACGCCCGCGACCACCGCGCTGCGCTCCCAGGTCAGGTGGTTCAGGCCCACGTGGCCGAGCTGCACGTCGTCGGCGGGCACCCCGAGGGCGGCGGCGAAGCGCCGCTGGAACCCGATGGCCACGTTGCACAGGCCGACGGCGCGGTGCCCGGCCTGCAGCAGCGCCCGCGTGACGATGCCGACGGGGTTGGTGAAGTCGACGATCCAGGCACCCGGCTTCGCGCGCTCGCGCACGACGTCAGCGATGCCGAGGGCCACCGGCACGGTGCGCAGCGCCTTCGCGAAGCCGCCGGGGCCGGTGGTCTCCTGGCCGATGCAGCCCGCTTCGTGCGGCCACGTCTCGTCGGCGTGCCGGGCGTCCTGCCCGCCCACCCGCAGCTGCAGCAGCACCGCGTCGGCGCCGTCGACACCCGCCGCGAGGTCGGTGGTGGTGGTGAGCCGTGCCGGGTGGCCGGCGCGGGCGAGCATGCGGCGGCCGATGCCGCCGACCAGCTCCAGCCGCTGCGGGTCGGGGTCGACCAGCACCAGCTCGTCCAGCGGCAGCGCGTCGCGGTGGCGCTGGAAGCCGTCGACCAGCTCGGGGGTGTACGTCGACCCGCCGCCGACGATGGCGAGCTTCACGGGGTCCTCCTGGGGTGGCGCCGGTGGTGCGTGCACCGGACGGGGCGACCGCCCGGCGCCGTCGCGCCGGGGTCGAGCCTAGGCTCGGCCGGTGCCCTCCGCCACGATGCGCGACGTCGCCGCGCTCGCCGGCGTCTCGCTCAAGACGGTGTCGCGGGTGGTGAACCTCGAGCCGCACACCCGCCCCGAGGTGGTGCAGCGGGTGCGGCAGGCGATCGCCGAGCTGGGGTGGGTGCCCAACGGCAGCGCCCGCGCCCTGCGCACCGGCCGCACCGGCGTGCTCGCGGTGGCGGTGCCCGACCTGGGCCGCCCCGCCGACGCCGCGCTGGTCCAGGCGGTGGTCGAGGAGGTCGGACGGCGCGGCCTGCAGGCGGCGGTCGAGCCGACCGGGGGCCCCGAGCAGCGCCCCTCCCGGCTGCGCGCGGTGGTCGCCTCGGTGGGTGCGGCGGTCGACGCCGTCCTGGTGCTCGGCCCCCACGGCGACGCGCTCGCGCCCCTGCCGCCCGCCTCCCCGGTGGTGGTCGTGCAGGGCGGCGGCACCGACCGCGTGGACCCCGTCGACACCGTCGACTCCGACCTGGCAGAGGCGAGCGCCCTGCTGGCGCACCACCTCGCGGTGGTGGGCCGCCGCCGCCCGGTGCTGGTGGGCTGCGCGCGCCTCACCTCCCGCGGTGACGCGCTGCGGGCCGCCCTCGACGCGGCCGGCGCCGGCGCGGTGGCCGAGGTGGAGCCGCGGGCGCAGCGCCGCGAGGAGGGGTTCGACGCCGTCGACGGCGTCCTCGCCGCGCTCCGCGGGAGCGGCCCCGCCGGTGGCGCCGACGCCGTGCTCTGCGGGAGCGACGAGGTGGCCCTCGGCCTGCTCGCGGCGCTGGACGCCCGCGGGGTGGCGGTGCCCGACGCGCTGGTGGTGGCCGGCGTCGACGGGCTGGAGGAGGGGTCCTTCAGCGCGCCGTCGCTCACCACGGTGGCCCTCGCCCCGGAGCACCTCGCGCGGGCGGCGCTCGACCTGGTCGCCGACAGGCTGGCCCGCACCGCGCCGGCCCAGGAGCCGCGGCGGGTGCTGGTGCCCGTGCAGCTGGTGCGGCGGGAGTCGACGACCGGGCCGGTCCCGCGGTGAGCGACCCGCCGCACCCGCCGCGGGCAGCGACCCTCGACGACGTCGCCCGCGTGGCCGGGGTGTCGGGCAAGACGGTGTCGAACGTGCTGCTCGGGCGCGGCGGCGTCTCGGAGGCCACCCGCGCCAGGGTGCGCGAGGCCGTCGAGCAGGTCGGCTACCAGGTGCAGCACGCCGGGAGGAGCCTGTCGTCGGGACGCAGCCGGCGCGTCGCCGTCGTCGTCCCGATGCTCTACCAGCCGTACTTCGCGACCCTGGCCGAGCGGCTCATCCTCGCGCTCGCGGCGCGCGGGTACAGCAGCACGCTGCGCATCGCCGCCGACGCGGCGGCCGAGGTGGCCGCGGTCTCGGGGGCCACCACGGCCGGCGTCGACGGGGTGGTGGTCGCCCCCCTGTGGACGCCGGTCGAGGAGCTCGGGCGCCGCGCGCAGCCGCACCTGCCGGTGGTCCAGGTGGGAGGGGTGGGCACCAGCCCCGGCGACCGCGTGGTCATGGGCGAGCACGAGGGGGCCCTCGCCGTCGCCCGCCACCTCGTCGAGACGGGCCGGCGGCGCATCGCGGTGTCGTGGTACTCCGGCGGGGTGCGGCACCCCGCCGACGAGCGCTACGCCGGGTACCGCCGGGCCCTGCTCGAGGCCGGCCTGCCCCTCGACGACGCGCTGTTCGTCGCCGGCACGGACACCAACCGGCGGCGGTCGGGCTACGCGTCGACGGTGGCGCTCCTGCGCTCGGGGGTGGAGCTCGACGCCGTGCTCTGCGTCAACGACGCGACGGCCGTGGGCGTGCTGCGGGCGCTGCGCACGCACGGGCGCAGGGTCCCCGACGACGTCGCCGTCACCGGCTTCGACGACACCCCGGAGGCCCGCTTCACCACCCCGGCGCTGACGTCGGTGGACCCCCGCCAGGCCGACATGGTGGCCGCCGCGGTGCAGATGCTGTGCGAGCGGATGGACGGCCTCGAGGGCCCGGGCCGCAGCGTCCGCACCGGCGCCGACCTGCGGGTCCGCGCGTCCAGCGCCCCCCGCTGAGCGGCGCGGCGGCACCGGTCGCCGCGCGGGGAGGCCACGCCGGTCACGGTTGACAACGCTGAACCACGGGCGCACCCTCGATCCACGGCGGTCACCGCAGACCCGCCGCGCGCCAGGCACCGAGCACCACCGCCGCTCCGCGTCTCGAGGAGGAGACATGCCAGCGACAGCACCTCGACCCCACCCCCGGCGGCCCCGCGGGCGGAGCCGGCGGGTCACCGGCCTGGTCGCCTCGTGCGCCGCGGCCGGCCTGCTGCTCAGCGGCTGCGGCGCCGACGCGCAGGCCGACGACAGCATCTCCGTGATGGTCGTCAAGCACGGCCTGACCAAGCCGATGGCCGAGATGGCCTGGGTGCAGCAGCTCGAGGAGGTCGCGGGGGTGCCGGTGGAGTGGGAGGAGGTCTCCTCCGACTGGGACCAGAAGAAGAACCCCATGCTCGCCGCCGGTGACGTGCCCGACGTCATCATCGGCTTCAACGCCGTCACCGACCAGGACCTGGTGACGTTCCACTCGCTGTTCGAGGACCTCAGCGACGACATGGACGCGCTGCCCAACGCGCAGGCGATGTTCGACGAGGTCGACGGCGCGCAGGACCTGGTCACGCGCGACGGGGCGATCAGGGCCCTGCCGAGCTACAAGAAGTACTGGCCGCAGGCGATCACGCACCAGTACGTCAACCAGCAGTGGCTCGACACGCTCGGCCTGGAGGCTCCCACCACCTGGGACGAGCTGTTCGACGTCCTCACCGCCTTCAAGGAGGGCGACCCCAACGGCAACGGGCAGGCCGACGAGATCCCCCTGGACTTCTCCCCCGTCGGCACCACCGGCTTCGGCTACTTCCAGCCGACCGCGCTGCTCGGCTCCACCGGCATGCAGGTGGTCAACGGCGGCGGCAACGGCTACTTCCTGGAGGACGGCGAGGTCAAGAACCTCTTCGTCGACGAGCGCTACCGCGACCTGGTGGAGTTCCTCCACCGCTGCTGGGAGGCCGGGCTCATGAGCCCCGACGCCTTCACCCAGGACTACTCCACCTACCAGTCGGTGGCGCGCGGCACCGGTGACCAGGCGCGGGTCGGCTTCAGCTGGGGCTGGTCGGCCTCGGACCGGTTCGGCCCCGGCGTCTACCAGCAGTACGCCGCGATCGGCCAGCTGCAGCAGGAGGCCGGGCAGAGCGCCCCGGTGCGCTGGAGCTGGGACTACGAGAACCTCACGCCCAACGCGGTGCTGGTGTCCGCGTCCACGCCGCACAAGGACGCCGTGCTGCGGATGGTCGACCAGTTCTACGCCCCCGACACCTCGGTCCAGGTGCTGTGGGGAGACCTGGGCACCAACGTCGAGAAGACCGGTGACGAGCAGTACACCGTGCTGCCGCCGGCCGACCCGGCGCTCGACCCGTCGACCTGGAAGTGGACCTCGACCGTCGCCGACAACGGTCCCTTCTTCATCCGCCCGGAGATGGAGGTGCAGCTGCCGGCCGACCTGTCCGAGGCCGTGGCCGACTCCGCCCCGCTGCAGCCTGCCTACGACGGCGTGGACGTGCTCCGCGACGTGTACCCGCAGCCGTTCCTGAAGCTGGACGAGGACGACACCCTCGTCTCCAGCCTCAACGACACCGCGGTCCTGGGCGTGGTGATGCCGCAGTTCGCGCAGTGGGTGACCCGCGGGGGCGCCACCCGCGACTGGGACGAGCACGTCGAGACCGTGCTCGACGTCGGGCTCGCCGAGAACGTCGAGATCCGCCAGCGCTACTACGACGAGTACGCCGCCTCGCGCTGACGCGAGGCGACGGCGCACACGCCCCTGACCAGCTGACCCCCTGACCCTCGACGGCGAGGAGCCACCCGCATGACCGCGGTGCTGCAGGACGACGACAGGACGACCACCGCCACCGGCGCCGAGCCCGCACCGCCCGGCCGGCCGCGACCACCGGGGGCGCGCCTGCGGCGGCACCTCGGGCGGCAGTGGCAGCTGTGGGCCCTCATGGCCCCGGCCATCGCGTTCACCCTGGTGTTCGCCTACGTGCCCATGTACGGCCTGCAGCTGGCGTTCCGCAGGTTCGACTTCGAGGCCGGGCTCACCGGCGGCGAGTGGGTGGGGCTGTTCTACTTCGAGCAGTTCTTCAGCTCGCCGCAGTTCTGGCCGCTGCTGCGCAACACCGCGGTCATCAGCGTCTCCACCCTGGTGGGCGGCTTCATCGCGCCGATCGTGCTGGCGCTGCTCATCAACCAGGTGGTCGGGCGGCGGCGCAAGCGCTTCACCCAGACCGCGACGTACCTGCCGCACTTCATCTCGATCGTCGTGGTGGTCGGCATGCTGCAGGTGTTCCTGTCGCCGTCCAACGGCCTCGTCACCCAGCTCCTGGAGCGCGTGGGCATCACCGGGGTCAACTTCCTCGGCGACCCGAGCTCGTTCGTGCCCGTGTACGTCATCTCCGAGGTCTGGCAGCACTGCGGGTGGAACTCGATCATCTACCTCGCGGCCCTGGCCAGCGTCGACACCCAGCTGTACGAGGCCGCCAGGATCGACGGCGCCAACCGGTGGCAGATCATCCGCAACGTCGACCTGCCCGCGCTCGTGCCGACCATGGTGGTGCTGTTCATCCTCAACATGGGCGGGGTGCTGGCCACCGGCTTCGAGAAGATCTTCCTGATGCAGAACACCCTGAACCTGCCGGTGTCGGAGGTCATCGCGACGTACGTCTACAAGATCGGCATCGTCGGCAACCAGTTCAGCTACGCCACGGCCATCGGGCTGTTCAACACCGTCGTGAACTTCGCGTTCCTGCTGGTCGCGAACTCCGTGGCCAAGCGCGTCTCCAGCACGAGCCTGTGGTGAGGGGCCGACGATGACGACCAGCACCCCCTCGGCGACGCCGACGCGCAGCGCCGGCCCCGCCGCCGCCCTGCGGCGCATGAGGCACCAGTCCCCCGGCGACCTGGCCTTCGCCGCCTTCGTCGGCGTCGCGCTCACCGCCGTCGTCTTCGCGACGCTCTACCCGATCTGGTTCGTGGCCATCGCCTCGGTCAGCGCACCCGACCTCGTGCAGTCGGGGCAGGTGCTGCTCTTCCCGCGCGGCGTCAACAGCTTCGGGTACGAGCAGATCTTCGCCGACGCCCGCATCTGGCAGGGCTACCGCAACACCCTCACCTACGCCGTCGTGGGCACCGCCATCAACATGCTGGTGACCATCCCCGCGGCGTACGCGCTCTCGCGCCGGGAGTTCCGCGCCCGGAGGGTGCTGATCTTCTTCTTCGCGTTCACGATGTTCTTCAACGGCGGGCTGATCCCCAACTACCTGCTGTACCGCGACCTCGGGCTGCTGAACACGATGTGGGTCTTCGTGCTGCCGACGGCGCTGAACGTCTACAACCTCATCATCGCCAGGGCGTTCTTCGAGCACTCCCTGCCGGAGGAGCTGCACGAGGCCGCCTTCATCGACGGCGCCAGCTACTTCCAGGTGTTCACGCGGATGGTCATCCCGCTGTCCAAGCCGATCCTGTCGGTGATCCTCCTGTACTACCTGGTGGCCCACTGGAACGACTTCTTCACCGGCCTGGTCTTCATCCGCGACGCCGACCTGCAGCCGCTGCAGGTGGTGCTGCGCGACATCCTCCTGTCGAACAACGTCTTCGCCGGCGGGGCCGGTGGCGCCGGCGGCACCGGCGGCGGGTACGGCCAGCAGTTCGCCGACCAGATCAAGTACGGCGTGATCATCGTGTCCACGCTGCCCGTCGTCGTGCTCTACCCCTTCCTGCAGAAGTACTTCGAGAAGGGCGTGCTGATCGGGTCGGTCAAGGGATGACGGCCGCGTCCTCGCCCGGGGCGGCGGCCCGGCGGCCCACGGGGCTCCAGCGGCTGGTCGGGCTGCACGTCGGCCTCGGCGAGGCGGGCCTGCGCCTGGCGCTGCTGCAGGGGTTGTGGCTGCTGCACGTCCTGATGGGGGGCGTGGTGCTCGGCGTCGCCCCGGCCACGGCCGCCGTCGTCGCCGTCCTGCGGCGCGACCGGATGGTCGCCGAGGGCTGGGTGGAGCAGCACGAGCGCGGGGGGCTGTGGGCCGAGTTCCACGGCACCTGGCGCCGCGAGCTGCGCCCGGCCAACGCCGTCGGCGCCCTGCTGGCCGCCGGGTGGGCCGTGTGGCTGTACGACCTGTGGCTGCTGCGCGCTCCCGAGGGCGGGGTCGGCGGGGCCCTCGCGGCGGGGGCGCCCGCCCCGCTCGTGATGGCGCTGACAGCGCTGCTGTGGGTGCTCGGCGCGGTGCTGCTGGCGGTGACCGCGGTGCTGCCCGTGCTCGCGGCGCACCTCGACGGCGGGGCGCGGACGCAGCTGCGGCGCGCGGTGCTCGTGGTGCTGGGCCGCCCGCTGGTGGGTCTGGGGGGCATCGGGGTGCTGCTCGCCGCGTGGTGGCTGTACTCCGCGCTGCCGGGCGTCGGCGTCGTGTTCGGCGTCAGCCTGCCCGCGCTGGTGCTGGTGCGCCTGGTCTGGCGGGTGCTCCCCGCCCCCGCGGGCGGCCACCCGCCGGCGTGAGCCTCGCGGCCGTGACCCTCGCGGCCGGGTGGTGGCGCTCAGACCCTCGGTCGTCGCGGGGTCAGCGGCTCCGGTCGAAGGAGACGTGCACGTGGTCGAGGTGGTCGAGGGTCACCGAGGAGCCCAGCGGGTTCTCGTACTCCCGCCAGGTGGGGCGTGACGCCGTCCAGATCCGGCCCTGCCAGATGACCTGCTCCACCCCGAGGCCGCGGTGGTCCTCCACCAGGGCGTTCGCGACCGCCCACCCGAGCTGGGTGCCCGCGGCGTCGGGCACCGACCCGGCCGGGGCGACCATGACGTCGCACGCGTGGCCGTCGTAGTGGTAGCTGTCCTCGACGTGCCCGGAGCTGGCGACGCACGACGACACCGGCACCACGACCCCGAAGCTCGCCTGCAGCCACCGGCGCCCGAACTCGGCGTTCGGGGCGAGCCCGTCGGCGCCCACCGGCCACGCGGGCAGCGGGCGCTCCGGCACGGACCCGGCCACCACCAGGCCCGGGACCGCCTCCACGGTGTCGCGGGCGGCCATCGCCGTGATCGCCTCGACGTAGTCGTGGGTCTGCCCGTCGGAGAACGACGGCGGCGGCACCCCCTCGTAGCGCGCCACGGCACCGGGCCCGGCGTTGTAGGCGGCGAGCATGAGGGAGGTGTCGTCGCCGTCGTACCCCCTGCCGGTGACCTGGTCGAGCAGGTAGCAGTCGTACGCGGCGGCCGAGGCCAGGGAGTCGGCGGGGTCGAGGATCTCCGCTCCCCCGCCGTTCGCGTCGACGGCGTGCTCCTTCCAGGTGCCGGGCATGAACTGCCCCAGCCCGCGGGCGCCGGCCGAGCTGACGGCGCGGGGGTCCCAGCCCGACTCCTGGGTGATCTGCGCGGCGAGCACCGGCGCCGGCAGGGCCGGGCACAGCGTCAGGGCGTAGTCGAAGGCGGCGCGGTAGCGCTCGGGGACGGCGCCGTCGGCCACCGCCACCGACGACGTCGAGGGGGCCGTGGCGCGCTGGGGGTCGCGGGCGGCCACGACGCCGACCACCACGACCAGGCCCGCGAGCGTCACCGCGACGGCCACCAGCGCCGCGACCAGCGCGGACGCGATGCCGGCGAACCACCACATCTGGCGGCGCAGCCCCACCCCCGGCACGCGTCAGACGAGCCGCTGCGAGGTGTCGGCGATGCGCTGCTCGCAGCCGTGCAGCACGTGCTGCACCGCGCGAGCGGGCTCGCCGGGCACCTTCCACACCGCCTGGTGGGCGCCGAGCTGCTGCAGCGCGTCGACCTCGACGTCGGAGAAGCCCAGGTGGCGCCCGAAGACCTGGGCGTTGACCGGCTCCTGCCGGAAGGAGACGACGATGTCGGCGTCGCTGACGAAGCTGCCGCCCTCGAGCATGTCGACCAGGTGCTGGGTGGCCCCCAGGAACTCCACGCCGAGGGTGCGGGCCTTCTTCATCACCTCCTGGACCACGACGCCCAGCTCGGGCACCCGGAAGGCGTTCCAGAGCTCGTCGACGACGACGACGCCCCACCCCTTGCCGGGGGCCGTCCAGCTGCCGAGCACGAGCGCCGCCGAGGCGGCCATGAGCATGGGGACGACGTCGGGGTGGGTGCTCGCCACCTCCGAGAGGTCCCAGGTGACGACGTCGGCGTCCAGGTCGACGGTGTCGGAGGTGGGTCCGTCGACGAAGCCGGCGAGGTCGCCGTGGACGAGCCTGTCGAGGAGCAGGCCCAGGTCGCGGCCCCACGCGAACAGCTCGCCCTCGGTGGCCGTCGGCTCCTCGGGGACCACCGCCGAGGGGTCGGCCGGCGCCCTCAGCAGCGCCTCCCTCAGGTCGACGACGGTCGGGGCCCCCGACGGGCGGGCGGCCAGGAGGCGGGCCAGCTGCACGCGGAGCGCGAACCCCTCCTGCGGGGTGAGGCGCCGCCCGGCGAGGAACTGCAGCACCGAGCGGACCAGCCCCTCGCGGCCCCCCGCGTCGCGGGCGCCGAAGAGGCGGGGGTCGAGCAGGTTCAGGCGCAGCGGCCCGCCGCTGGAGAAGCGGTGCACCGAGCCGCCGGCCTCGCGGACCAGGGCGCAGAACTCCCCCTCGGAGACCTCCCGCTCCACGCCGTCGACCCGCTCGACGTAGTTGACGGCCCGGGTGTCGTAGACCCAGGCGCGGAACCCGTGCTCGGCGACGGCCCGCACCAGGTAGGACTTCAGCAGCGCGCTCTTGCCCGCGTACTTCGACCCCAGCACCAGCGTGGCCGAGCCCGACGTCCCGGCGGAGAACCAGGCCCGGCCGCTGTGGCGCACGGGCTCGCCGGTGTGCGCGTCGTACCCGACGAAGACGCCCTCGGGTGAGTCCCACGGAGCGCTGTGCGCGAAGGGGAACAGCGGCTGCAGGGCGTAGAGGTCGCTGCGGATCGGCGGGGCACCGTAGTCGTCCATGCCGAGCGGCCCCCGGGCGAGGGCGACCAGGCGCGAGCGCTCGTCGCCGGTGGGGGCCAGCGACGCACCGTGCTCGACGGGCGGCCGGGGCCCGGTGCCGTCCCCCGGCTCGCGCAGGCGGTAGGCGAGCGCGGCCGCGGCGCGGGCGACGCCGTCCCACGCGGCCTCGGTGGCGCGCCTCCCCTGCTCGCGGGCGCGGGCCAGCCCCGGGTGCCCCGGGCGCGGCGGGGTCGGCAGGGTCGGTGGAGCCGGTTCCGGGAGCTCCGAGGATGCGCCCCTCGGGAGTGACCGCTCGGTCACCGCCATGGGGCGCATCCTCGGAGCACCCCCACCAGAGCCCACCGCCTTCCGCGGCGCGGCCCGCACCTGCGGAGCGCGGCGGCGGACGACCGGCGGCACGGGGCGCCGGTCAGAGGACACGCGCGAGCCCCCGGCCCAGCAGGGTGCCCGCCACCACCGCCTGGTCCTGGCGGAGCGCGGCCACCGGGGCCAGGTGCACCCCGCAGCCCCGGGCGGCGGCGACGAGCGCCTCGCAGTCGGCGTCGAGCTCGTCGAGGGAGGCGGCGTTGACCACGAAGAACCCCGCGCCGTAGCCGCCGTGCCAGCCACCGCCGGCGTAGGAGACGTTGTGCTGGCGCTCGTCGGCGGGCCGGTCGAGGCTGGCGCGCAGGTGGGAGGTGGACTCGCGGACCTGCCGGCGCAGCTCGGCGCCCTGCTCGTGGCGCTGGGCCTCGTTGAGGGTGGCCACCCGGCCGCGCACGTCGACGACCACGGCGGTGACGTACTCCAGGGTCCTCCCGCGGACGGCGGCGCCGAGGGTGTGCAGCGGCACCAGCGACGCGGAGGTCCTGACCTCGTCGGTGAAGCCGGCCACCTCGAAGCCGCGGAGGAACCCGTCGCCGTGGCGCCCGTGCACCCCGACGTGCGTGGGGTGGACCTCCATCGGCGGGGCCATCCGCGACGGGTCGGTGGGCGCGTCGTCCCACAGCGACACCGACCTGTCGAGCAGCCCGCGGTTGACCCCGGCGAGGGCCTGGGCGGCGAGGGGGCGGCGGACCACCACCTCCGCCGCCGCCAGCAGCGGCACCGCCGCCTCCAGCCGAGCGGCGACGACGCGCGCCGCCGCCAGGTGCGGGTCGCTCTCGCCGCGGGCCCGCGCCTGGCGGGCGGCGGCCCGCAGCGGCGCGGAGGAGGTGGCCCACAGGGTGAGGAAGTGCTCGTAGCTGGGGTGGGCCGCGGCGTCGTCGCGCGAGGCCTCGACGGCGGCCCGGAACGAGGCGGGGGCCCCCGCCGACGGCGGCGGCAGCGCGCTCACGTCCGTGTAGGAGCACACCGAGTACATGGCGACCCTGTCGAAGGAGTCCGACAGCTGCCCCAGCGCCCGTGACAGCCCACCGCGCAGGCGGTCGGAGCGGAGCACGTCGGGCAGGCCGCCCCACGCGGCGTCGACCTGCACGCTCACCCCGTAGTGGCCGCCGCCGCCCGCCTCGGGCTGGAAGAACACGCAGACGTCACCGCCCGCACCCGCTCGGCCGAGGGCGACGGGGACGTCGCGCCAGGTGATCCGCCCGAAGGCCGACGGCGGCCTCCCCGGCGCGTGCCGCCCGCCCTCCAGGCCGGCGAAGCCGCTGGCGGAGGAGTACCGCAGCTCCCCGCCGCGGGCCAGGGCCCGCCAGCGGACCACGTCGAGGAGGCGCTGGTAGAGCGGCCGCACCCCGAACGGGGCCGAGAACAGGAGCACCCCGGCCACACCGAGCACCGCGCCGGTGACGATCAGCTCGGGGCTGCGCGCCCACACGCCCAGCGGCACGCTGAGCACGAAGACGCCGACGAAGAACCACGGCAGCAGCGCCTCGCGGGCGAACCTGCCGCGCGCCAGCGCCGCGAACGTCACCGACCGCTCGCCGACCACGTACTCATTGGGGACGCGGGCCACGGGGACTCCTCCCTCTCGGGGGCCGGCCGGCCGGGCCCGGGCCGCCGCCGACGCCGCTGCCCGAGGAGCCGCCCACGCGGCGGCCGCGGCGCTCGCGGGCGCGGTCGCCGTAGGTCCGCGGGCCGGCCTGACCGCCGGCGCCGGCTGAGCCGTCGGGGCCGCCAGGGCCGCCAGGGCCGGGCGTGCGGTGCTCGGGCGCGCGCCCGAGCCAGTACAGGGGGTTGGCCGGGGTGCGGGCGGCCGCGCGCTCGTCGCGCCGGGTCTCGCGCTCGGCGCGGCGGGCGTCCCAGCGGGCCCCGGCGGCCGAGGCCAGCCGGCTCTGCTCCAGCCGCGAGGGGGGCCGGTCGGCGCTGCGCGAGGGCCGCCACAGCCGCCGGCCCTGGCGGCGCCGCTGGCCGGCGCGGCGCGCCCCGGCGTAGGCGGCGTGACCGGCGTAGGTGCCGAAGACCAGCGACAGGAACGAGCCCCCGAGCAGGGCGAACAGCACCACGCCGATGATGTAGAGCAGGCTGACGAAGCTCTCGTCAGCGGTGCTGAAGTCGAGGAACGACACCCCGATGACCAGCAGGTCCACGAACTGCAGGGGGAACAGCAGGGTCCCCGCCATGATGCGGAAGTACGTGCGCAGCGCGGCGCCGTCGTCGCCCGCGATGGCCTGCAGCAGCCCGAACTGCCCGAAGACGGGGATGGCGTAGACGGCGATCTGGCGCAGCACGAACGCGAAGAGCACCACCAGCAGCAGCGGGAAGAGGAACGCCGTCAGCAGCACGGCCGCGAGCAGCGCGCCCGGGGAGTCGCCCAGGGCCACGGCGCTGGAGACCTGCCCGGCCAGCTCGGTGACCCGCGAGGCGAAGACCCCCGCGAACGCGCCGGTGACGGCCAGCACGCCGGCGTCGACGAGCAGCAGGAGGAACGGGACGGAGAAGGCCCCCGGGAGGCCCACCGCGAGCAGCACGAACGACCGGCCCGCCGAGCGCATCCCCTCCGCGGCGCCGTCCACCACCAGCGAGACCATCCACTGCACCACCGCCACCAGCAGCGCGACGACGACGAGCAGCCCGAAGTGCCAGAGGTAGACCTGCCAGTAGCTCCCCCGCAGCGGGTTGAAGGCGACGTACGTGGTCACGGTGGTGACCGAGTACTCGAACATCCAGCTGACCGAGCTGCCGAGGGTGTCGGCGAGGCAGTCGTCGGCGGCGCTCGGCGAGCTCACCCAGCCGAAGAGGCCGCTGGGGCACGAGGTGGCCCACGCCCCCGAGCCCGCTGCGGCGTCGCCCGCCCCCGCCCCCGCGGCCGCGTCACCGGTGCCGCCCGGCACGGGCGAGGGCACGGGGATGCGGGAGACCGGGTCGTCGGCGCCGGGGGTGGCGGCGCTGCCGGAGGTGTCGGGCGGCACCGGGAGCGCCGACGCCGCGAGCGCCGCGCCGGTGGGCACGAGCACGAGGAGCAGGGCGAGCAGCAGCGACGTCGCGAGGCCCGGCGCGGCCGGCTCGGCCCGCACCGGTGCTCCACCGGCGACCGGCCTCATGTGAGGAGGTCGAACCAGCCGAGGGTGAAGGTCGAGAAGGCGCCGATGATGACGATGACGAGGGCGCAGCCCACCGCCGACAGCAGCGAGCCGGTGGCCCTCGAGCCCTTGCGCAGCCCGCCGACGGCGGCGATCAGCGAGACCACCAGGCCGAGGACGGCGGCCACGAGCACCAGGAACAGCACCACGCCGAGCAGGCGCCCGGCGGGTCCGGCGAAGGAGGAGAAGGGCCCGGGGCTGGGCGAGGACTCCTCCAGCATCCGGCGGAGGAACTCCCGAGAGGTGCCGTAGTCGGTGTCGTCGGTGGGCGACGGCGAGGGCGTGGCCGCCGCCAGGAGCGAGGCGTGCAGCACGTGGGCGGCCTGCACCGCCGGCACCGCCATCGCCGAGACGCCCACCAGGATCCTCCTCCGGGCGCAGAAGATCACATCTGCACCATCTGTCACATGTGTACCAGATGGGTCCCTCGGAGGGGAGGTGTCGTCCGGGCGCAGCGCGCTGCAGCGCCCCGGACGAGCGACGGCGGGGCCGGCGGTGGAGCCGGCTGCGGGTCAGTCCGCCGGCGTCGGCGGCTCGTCGGGGGCCGCCACGGCCGGAGCGGCCGGAGCGGGCGCCCCCGCGGCAGCGGCGGCAGCGGCCCGCTCCTCGGCCTCGGCGGCCCAGCGGGCGTCTCGGGCGCGGCGGGCGGCATCGGCGATGCCTCCGGGCAGGCGGCGGCGGCGGTCGTCGGTGGGGGTCACGCGCGGTCCTCAGAACGGGCGGCCCCCCGCTTCTGGACGGCCATCACCCCTGATCGTGGCACCTACCGGCGGTCACGGGGAGCCATCCGCGCCCCCTTCGGGGGGGCTCCCCTTCGGCAGTCACGCACCGTGGTCATGGGCTGCCCGGACGTGGCGGCTCCGCCATCGCGCCCCAGTAGAGCCAGGTGGCGGCCCGCAGCGCCAGCGACTCCCCGGAGGCGCCCGGGTCGCCGCGGCCGTCGTCCCCCGTGGCCAGCACGCGCATCGCCGCCCCCTCCCCGAGGGCCCCGATCGCGCGGCAGAGGTCGGTCAGGTCGACGTCGTCACGCAGCCGGGCCCCCGTGGCGGCCGCCACCGCGTCCATCTGGGCGGCCACGACGGCGTCCTCGTGCGCGTAGGCCCTGCGCAGCCGCGCGGCCACCACCGGGCGCGCCTGCGCCAGGGTGGTCAGCAGCAGCCTGAGGCGCAGCCCGGCGCTGCGGTCGAGGCTGGTGAAGGCGGCCTCCGCGGAGTTCCGCGTCGCGATGCGGAACTCCTCGCCGGTGCGCGGGCGCTGATCGGGGACGGAGGCGACCACCAGCGAGGCGTCGCGGACGGCGAACGCCACCACGTCGTCGACGAAGTGCTCGCGCTCGGGCCAGCGGTCGCGCAGGCGGGCGCTCGTGGCGCTCGCCCCCGCCCCGCCGGCAGCGCGCGCGACCTCCACGACGCGGGCCACCGACAGCACGTCGAAGAAGCGCGACGGCCCCGGCGGCTCGGCGCGCCCTCCCCCCGGCCGGGGCCGGGTGGTGCCGAACTCCTCCGCCAGCACCTCCAGGCCACCCAGCAGCAGCTGGCGGGTGATGCCGTCGCGGGCGAGGCGCTCGCGCGCGGCGGTCGTGCGGCGGGCGCCGGAGAACGGGTCGGTCAGCCGCGTGAGGACGGCGGAGAGGTCGCCGTCGGCGTCCGCCGTCCACACCGGCCACCGGCCGAAGGCACCGCCGGGAGGCCCCCCTGCGGGGCTGCCGGAGCCGCCGGAGCCGCCGTGAGCCCCCACGGGCTCGAGGCAGGCCCGCGCCAGCGCCGTCCCCCCGGCCACCAGGAGCCGCACCGCCTCCTCGCGGCGCTCGGGGTCGTCTCCCAGGGCCAGCAGCCGCAGGTTGGCGCCCTCGGCGAGCGCCGCGGCCGCGCGGACGCCGTCGAGCAGGTGGCGCTGCGAGCGCGGCCGGTACCCCGCGGCGCGGAAGAGGTCGGTCCACGCGGTGGCCCAGGTGGCGTTGAGCCGGGCCTGGGCGCGGGCGCGGGCCGCCCGCAGGCCCGGCCGCACGGGCCCGAGCGCGGACGCCAGCACCTCCAGGCGGCTGGAGATGGGCAGGGAGCTGACCACCAGGGTGGCGTCGGCCACGGCGGCGAACACGCGCGGGAGGTCGGCGGGGCCGGTGGGCGGACGCAGGTCGCGCAGGCGCGTCGCGTAGGTCGTGAGCCAGTGCTGCGGCCAGAGGGCGTAGGCGAGCAGGTCGTCGACGAAGTCCGACGAGCGGGCCCACCGGTCGCGCAGGTGCCACGCCGTCACGCGCAGCGGCCCGACGGCCGTGGCCGCGGCCGCGACCCTGCGGGCCGACAGCACCTCCAGGAACCGGGCCGGCGGCAGGCCGGCGGTGCCGTGCTCGGCGGTGGAGACCTCGCCCGCGCCGCCGATCTCCTCCATCAGCACGGCCACGCCCGCCTCGAGCAGGGCCCGGGTGGTGGGGTCGTTCGCCAGCCGCGTGCGCGCCGCCGCGGTGCGCCGGGTGGAGGTCGCGGGGTCGACGAGGCGGACGAGCACGGCCTCGAGGCCGCGCCGGGCCCCCGCGGGGGCGTCATCGCCCGACGCACCACCGGTCATCTCGTCATCCACTGCCCATGACTCTGCCCCGAAGGCTGCCGCAGCGTCAGGGTTCGTGACCGAACGGTGACCACGGGGCCCCGCGAGCGCCCTCGACCTCCTCGAGCGCTCGTGGAAGTCCCCCGCTCGGCTGGCCCCGGGACCCCCCTCCCGAACACCCTGTCGACCTGCCCGGCGAGGTCCGGGCTCGCACGGGGGGTGGCACGGTGCTGGTGGAGCACGAGGTCGGTGGCAGCGGGGGTAACGGCGACGGGGGCGGTGGGGCCCCCCGAGGCGCGGTGGACCGGCTGAAGCGGGACGACCCCGCAGACGCCCGCGCGCAGGAGCGCACGGCCCCGGCGCTGGGCCTGGTGGGCGGTCACCCCCTGACCGCGGTCGGCCTGTCCTCGGTCTTCGGGAGCGCGGACGTGGTCGTCGGTGGCGGGGCGCTGCCTGCGCGCTCGGTGGTGCTGGCCGACCTGACCTGCCCGGGGTGCTCCCCCGCCGCGGCCGAGCTCACGCGCCTGGCCCGGCAGCACCGCCTCGTGCTGCTCGTGGGGCAGGGGCAGGTCGGCCTGGCCGAGGAGGCGCTCGCCGACGGCGCGCTGTGCTCCGTCGGCGCCTGGGAGCCCGTCTCGGAGGTCCGACGGGCGGTCGCCGCCGCGGGGGCCGGGACCCCGTGGGTCTCCCCCGGCGCCGCGGAGGCGGGCGCCCAGGTGCGCGAGGTGCGCTCCCTGCTGTCGCGGCAGGAGCGCGAGGTGCTGCGCCTCTACGGCGCCGACCTGCCCGCGAAGTCGGTGGCCCGCCGGATGGGCATCACCGTCGGCACGGCCAAGGAGTACCTCAAGCGCATGCGGGCCAAGCTCGCGGTGCGCGGGGTGGCCGTGGGCACCAAGGTCGACCTGCGCGTCCTGGCCGAGCAGCTGGGGCTGCTCTCGCCGCAGGCGCAGTGCGGCACGGCGCCCGACGTCGTCGACCTGCGCGACGAGGCCAGCTGACCGCTGCCCCGTCTCAGAGGGCGGCGAGCAGCGGCACCGCGGACGCCTCGCGACCGACGGGGGTGCGCTGGGCCGGCAGCACCACGGCCAGCACCGCGACGACCGGCCCCTCGGCGGGCGCGGTGCTGGCGGTGGGCGCGAAGGCCACCAGCGGAGCCTCCGGCAGCACGAGGACCTCGCGGCGGGCGAACACGAGGCGGCTGCTGACGACGAAGGACACCAGGCAGCTGACGGCGGTCGCCAGCAGCGCGCTCACCAGCGGCGGCGCGTCGAGCAGGCGGTGGGCGCCCCAGAAGCAGGCGGAGTTGACCCCGAAGGCCACCAGGGCCGACCCGTGGAACAGCGCCCACGCGCGCAGCAGCCGGCGCGCGCTCTCGCGGCCCGGGGCCCGCCTGCTGGACCACGTCCACCAGTAGCTCGCGGCGAAGTTGGCCTGCACGGCCACGCCGAAGGCGACGGCGTTGGCGGCCTCGGCCACCACCAGGTGCACCGCCGCCGACAGCACGGCCAGGTGCACGGCCGTCGAGGCGAGACCCACCACGAGGAAGCGGACCCGCGGGTCGCGGAGCACTCCCAGCGCCACGGCGCGCTGCGTCGTCATGATCCCTCCCGGGACGTCACCTGCGGCCAGTATGTGGTCCGGTGACGCCGCCGGGAGGGGTTTCGGCGAGCCCGCCCCGAGGTGCCCCTCGGCGGGTCAGCGGAGGGTCAGCGGCGGGGTGCAGTGCGCTGCTGGTCCTCGACGGGGCTGTTCTGGCTGTACCCCGTGCGGAAGCCCACCAGCTGCATCCCCGGGGAGACCTCCTGGGCGTAGACCTGCTGGTACTGGCTGCGGAAGTACTGCTCCACCGCGTCCTCGTAGCCCTGGTCGTAGCTGAGCAGCAGGTACACCCGCTGGTGGCCGGCGACGAGCTCGTCGACCTGGGCGGGCAGCGCGGCCTCGTCGAAGGCGGGCAGGCCGCCCTCCTGGCGGCGGTCCCACTCGGGCAGGGTCACCACGCGCGCGTCGCCGTCGTAGTACCGCTCGAACGGCCAGATGGTGAACGGCGAGCTGACCACCACGAGGTCGGACGGCGTCACCTTCGCCTCCAGCAGCTCGGCCGCACCGCGGTAGTCCTCCTTGACGGGGGTGGCCGACGAGGTGGCCTGCACCCCGGTGCCCACCACCGTCGCGACCAGCAGCACCGCCGCGAGCACCACGCCGACGCGCCGCGACAGCATCCGCAGGAACGCCGCGACCACGACGAGCAGCGCCGGCAGCGCCGCGATCATGTAGCGGGACAGGAAGAACGGCGTGACGAGGTGGCTGACGGCGAAAGCCAGCAGCACCGGCCCGAACGCCGCCACCAGCAGGTAGGCCGTGGCGCGCGACATGCGCACCCCCACCCGGACGCTGGCCAGGCCCGCGAGGGCCAGCAGGGGCCAGGCGGCCACGAGCATGGTGTTGGCGGCGTCGCTCTGGAACCCGAAGAGGAACTGGGAGTAGACGTTGGAGAAGTCGACCGACGACGGCGACGGCAGCTGGGGCCGGGTGTCGGAGGCCGCGCCGCTGGCGGTGAAGTACAGCAGCCACGGGACCAGCGCCAGGCAGACGAGCACGGCGGTGGCGGCCATCCGGCCCACCCCGCGCCAGCTCCGCCCCACCCGGGAGGCGAGGAAGAACGCGCCCTGCGCGAAGAGCACGAACAGGAAGAAGTAGTGCGTGTAGGCGCCGACCACGGCGGTGGCGGCGTACGCGGCCCAGGGGGCCCACCGACCGGTGGCGGCCGGGTCGAGCACCTTGAGGAAGAACAGCTGGCTGGCCAGGGTGACCAGCACCAGCATCGTGTACATCCGCGCCTCGTTGCCGTACCAGTTCATGAACGGCGACAGGCTGAAGACGACGACGGCGAACAGCGACCACCGCGTGTCCAGCGCCTTGCGCGCCACCAGGTACAGCAGGGGGATGGCCGCCAGGAAGAAGAGGAGCGACAGGGCCCGCGCGGTCTCCAGGTCCGTCCCGTACAGCAGCCGCCAGGTGCGCAGGAGCAGGTGGTAGCCCGGGACGTGCACGTCCTGGGCGACGGTGACGAGCACCTCGGAGTAGCGGTGGTCGGTCTGGCCGAGGCTCTGGGCCTCGTCGAGGCGCATGCTCAGCCCGACGAAGTACAGCCGCGACAGGGCCAGGACCGCAGCGGCGCAGACCAGCTGCACAGCGGCGACGACGGCGAGGCGGTGCCGCGCGGCGAAGGCCTCGACCCCGTCCCACGCGCGCCCGGCCGAGCGGCGCAGGGCGGGGAGGCGGCCCGCGGGGCCCGCCGCGCGCGCGCCGCGGGCTGCCGGTGCGCCGGGCTGCTCGCCCGGAGCGAGGGTGCGGTCGTCCAGGGCGGTGCTCATCGGGTCTCCTCCCCGGCCAGGGCGGGCGCGGTGGCGGTGGCGCCGGCCGACGCGCCGGCGCCGGAGGGCTGGTCGCGCAGGTCGCGCTCGCGCAGGTCGAACACCGTGCTGCCGGCGCCGTCGGAGGCCCCGGCAGCCGGCCGGGCGCGGCGCGGGGCCGCGGCGGCGATGAAGGGCAGGGAGATGGCGACGTGCACCGACAGCCACGCGGTGTTGGCCATCAGCGAGGCCGACACGCCCTCGCGGGCCAGGCCGACGGCGAGCGCCGCGAGGGCGACGCCGATGTAGACCAGCTGCGGGACCACGAGCCGCAGGAAGTTCGGCTGCCCGCCCGCGCCCACGGCCTTGCTGGTGACCACGAAGCTGGTCTTGCGCTGCAGCAGCACCGCGGCGAGGGCCGACAGCTGCAGCCACCACGCCGACAGCGAGAACGCGATCGCCTGGAAGCTGTAGGAGGCGTTGCTGGTGCGCTGGAGCACCGCCAGGTTCAGCCACAGGTAGGGCACGAAGACCAGCGCCAGCACCATCGTCGAGGTGACGATCGGGGTCTGGCCGGTGAGCAGGAAGATGATCGGCAGCACGGCCCCCGCCAGCACCACCGCGCCGGACAGGTAGTAGCTGGCCGAGGTCAGGTACTGGACCTTCTGCGAGAGCGTCAGGCCCCGGCGCAGCAGCGGGTTGTACTTGAAGATCACCTCGAGGCTGCCGCGGGTCCAGCGGAACTGCTGCTTGTAGTAGTTCAGGAAGTCGTCGGGAGCCAGGCCCTGCGCCAGCACCTTGGGCACGTAGACGCTGCGCCAGCCCTTCTCGTGGAGGAAGAGCGACGTGAGGAAGTCCTCGGCGATGTTCTCCTCGCACATGCCGCCGACCTGCTCCAGGGCCGTGCGCCGGATCGCCATGTTCGTGCCGCACAGGAAGGCGGAGTCGAGGCGCGACTTGCCGCTCATGATCGGCCCGAAGAAGAGCGTCTGCTGCTGCCACGAGGTCCGCGTCACGCGGTTCTCGTCGAAGTTCTTGTAGTACTGCGGCGTCTGCACGAAACCGGTCTTCTCGTCGGTGAAGTAGCCCATGACGTGCAGCAGGAAGTCGTCGTGGGGCACGTGGTCGGCGTCGAAGACGACGACGAAGGGGTTCTCGGTGCGGCGCAGCGCGTGGTTGATGTTGCCGGCCTTGGCGCCGCCGGGGGTGGTGCGGGTGAAGCACTCGATCCCGAGCTCGGCGGCCAGCACCTCGACGTCGCGCCAGTCGGCCTTCTTGGCCACGAGCCCGTCGTTCAGCAGCGCGATGCGCACCGGCCCGGGGTAGCGCATGGCCATCGCCGCGAGGGCGGTCTCGCGGACCACCTCCACGGGCTCGCCGCAGACGGTGATGAAGACGTCGACGCCGCCCGCGAAGCCCGCGGCGAAGGGGCGCGCGCGGTCGCGGCCCCACACCGTGTGGCAGTACCCGGCCAGCTGGGCGAGGTGGAAGACCTCGGTGACCACGAGCAGCCAGAACAGGAGGGCGTTGCCGCGCTGGAAGGCGAAGCAGATCATCGCCACGTAGGCGAGGGCGAGCACGAAGCTGCCGACCAGCAGCGCGCGGCTGGGCACCGGCGTGAGGAACGACTCGTCGGGGACGTGCTGCGCGGCAGGCTGCTGCCCGGAGGGCACCGGCGGCCCGGCGGGCCGGGCGGAGGTGGTCTGGCTCATGGGACGTCGCTCCCGGGGCTCGAGTTGAGGTTCGGCAGCGCGCCGAGGTGGAGGGCCGTGCCGAACCACAGCCAGTTGGCGTCGTAGTAGCCGAGGCGCTCGGGGGTGCGGCGCAGGTCGGCGTCGTACTGGGAGCGCAGCTGGGTGCGGTAGACCTCGTCAGCAGCGCGGGGGTCGGCGGCGTCCAGGGCGCCGATCGCACCGCCGGCCATCGCGACCGAGGTGTAGTCGACGGCTCGCTGGCCGTCGCGCTGGTACACCGCCGGCAGCTCGCCGGCGTCGTTCCGGGCGGCGGCGAGGACCGGCGCCTGCTGCTGCAGGAGGGCCAGCGCTCGCGGCTCGCCGTGCCAGAGGTGGTCCAGGGACAGGCGCCACGGCAGGCGCAGGCCCTCGTAGCCGAAGTCGGTCCCGGAGCCGCCGCTGGTGGCGGCGAGGTCGGCGGGCAGGGCCTGCCCGGTCTCGCGGTCCAGGCGCACCCAGTCGGGCACGAGCCCGACGCCGGCGGCCTCCGGTCCGTCACCGACCTGCTCGGTGCTGAGCTGCTCGAGGACGGTGTAGGTGTTGTCGACCAGGCCGTCCCAGTCGTGCTCGGGGTCGACGTGGGCGAAGGCCCGGAAGGCGTACGGGGCGAAGTAGCTGGGGTTCACGAGCACCGAGCTGGTGTCGTTGCGCTCCAGGTCGTTGGCCACGAGCACCGGGCGCCCGGCGACCTCGACGACCTCGGCCTGCCAGATGGCGCTGACCAGCGGCAGCGCGTCGTACAGGTAGGCGTCGTCCTTCCACCGCGAGTGCGCCATCAGCAGCGCGAAGGCCACGTCGACGTCGGCGTCGCTGGCGGTGTTCTGCCCGCCGCGGTCGGTCTGGATGCCGTAGGCGCCGTCGGGGCTGTCGGTGAGCGGCCCGAAGCGCCACGAGAGCAGCCCGTCGGGGCGCTGCAGGTTGTCCTTGGCCCACTGCCAGCTGTCGTCGAAGGTCTGCTGGTCGTCGCTCCAGACGGCCCGCATCATCGTGTAGCTCTGGCCCTCGGAGGTGGTGATGCCGCCGTCGACCGGGTCGACGGTGCGGCGCGTGCCCTCCTCGAGGAAGTCGTCGCGGTACCCGAGCCAGAGGTCCTCGAGCATCGTCTGGTCGGACTGGGCCAGGGCGGGGTCGGCGCTCACGGCGTCCACCGCGCGGCGCGGGCCGCCCGCCAGGGCGACGGCGACGCCGAGCACCAGCACGAGGGCCATCGCGAGGGCCGCGCCGCGCAGCAGGCGGCGGCGAGGAGGACGACCTCCACCGCGGGGCTCCGTCTCCTGGGGCGGGGCGCCGGGGGGCGGGCCCCCGGCGCGGTCGAGGTGGTCAACGGACACGTCGGCCTCCGGAGGACTCGGTCTGGTCGGTCTGGTCGGTCTGGCCCGCCGGGACGCCGTGCTCGGCGGTGGTGAGGTCGATGACCTCCCGGGCGGCCGCGGCGCGGGAGGCGCCGACCGTCGGGTCGGCGTCGAGGAGGTCGGCGTGCCGGGCCACCAGCACGCTGACGTCCGGGTCGGCGGGGTCGGCGCCCAGGCGGCGCAGCAGGCCCAGCGCGTCGACCTCGTCGGCACCCGGGAGCAGGGCGCGGACGCGCTCGCCGTCGCGGACCCACACGTCGTCGCCCCGGCGGCCGCCGTCCTCCCACCCCTGGGGCAGAGCGGCGGCCGGGGCGTCGAGCACCACGGTCACGTCGTTGCCGGCGCGGCGCTCTCCGGCCCCGGTCGCCCGGGCCCGCCGGCGGGCGCGGGCGCCGCGGGCGGCCTCGGCGCGCACGGCGGCCAGCACGCCCTCCGCGGTGCGCTGCCAGGTGAAGCGCGCGGCCCAGGCGCGGGCGCCCGCCGAGAGCCGGGCGGCCTCGGCCGGGTCCTGCAGCTCGGTGAGCGCGCGCACGAGGGCGTCGGCCAGGACGCCCGCACCCCCGTCGGCCCCGGGCGCGGCGCTGGCGGCGGTGGTCTCGTCGACCAGCCAGCCGGTCTCGCCGTGGCGCACGGTGTCGCGCACCCCGGTCACACGGCGCGCCAGGGCGGGGACGCCCGCGGCGTTGGCCTCCAGCAGCGACAGCGCCCAGTCACCCCCGTCGGAGGAGCTGACGGTGAGCCACGCCGTGGAGAGCACGGCGTCGCGGTCCTCGTCGGAGAGCCGGCCGTGGAAGACCACCGGTGCACCGCTGGCGCGGACGCGGTCCTGCAGGGGCTCGCGCCCCCAGCCGTCGCCGACCAGGTGCAGCTCGGCACCGGGGACCCTGGCCGCGACCTCGACCATCGCGTCGACCAGCGGGTCGAGGCGCTCGTACGGGGTGAGCCGGCCCACGACCACGACCCGGGGCCGGGGCGCGGGGCGGTGCTCGACCAGGCGGGTGTCGGTGCCGCCGGGCACCACGCGCACCCGCCCGCGCAGCCGCAGCTTGCGGCGCACCGCGGTGCGGGCCGACGGCGAGGGCACCACGACGGTGCGCCGGGCGTAGACCGCCCGGGTCGCCGGTCCCTCGAGCCAGCGCGCCAGGCGGGCGGCCAGGGGGTGCAGGGCGCGGTCGAACAGGTCCTGGTGCACGTGGTGGACCAGGAGGACCACCGGCCGCTCCCCCGCCACCAGCGGCGTGAAGAACGGGACGCCGTTCGCGGAGTCGAGCACGGCGTCGACCTCGTCGCGGTGTCGCGCCAGCCACAGCAGCGCCAGCGGGTAGACGGTCGCCCAGCCGCCCACGCGGCGCACGGCGTAGCCGTCGGTGCGCTCGCGGGCCGCGGTGCCGCGGGGGCGGCTGGTCACCAGCACCACCTCGTGGCCGGCGGCGGCGAGCTCGCGGGCGACCCGCTCGCAGTACAGCTCGGCCCCACCGGCCGCGCGGTGGCGGCGGTCGCGCCAGTTCAGGACGACGATGCGCTCGCGGCCCGCCGCAGCGACCCCGGCGGAGCCGGCTGCGGCCCGTCCGCGGCTCATGCGGTCCTGCCCAGGGAGGCGCGCAGCGCGCGGACCTCGGAGATGACGCGCGGGCCGTGGGTCCACAGGCTGAAGGAGGAGCCGCCGGCGTCGTCGGTCCACTGCACCGGCACCTCCGTGACCGGCAGGCCCAGGCGGGCCGCGACGGCGAGGACCTCGACGTCGAAGGCGAAGCCGGAGGCGGTGACGCGGTGGAAGATCGCCTCGGCGGCGTCGGCGCTGAAGAACTTGAAGCCGCACTGGGTGTCCGCGACGCCCCCGGTCAGCGAGCTGGTCATCGCGCGGAAGGCCCGCGAGCCCAGGCGCCGCACCAGCGGCTGCGGGACGACGTAGGAGGCCCCGGGCACGCGTCGCGAGCCGATGACGACCGGGTCGCCGGCGAGCAGGGCGCTCGCGACGGGGAGCAGCAGCGAGGGCGGGGTCGACAGGTCGGCGTCGACGAACCCGCGCCAGCGGGCCGAGCTCGCGAGCATCCCGCGGCGCACCGCGGCGCCCTTGCCCTGCCGGGAGCAGCCGATCAGCCGCACCCGGGTGTTCTCGGGGGCGAGGTGCGCGGCCTCGTCGACCACCTCGGCGGTGCGGTCCACGGAGCCGTTGTCGACCACCGTGACGCACACGCGCATCGGCAGGTCACCGGCGCGGGCCAGGAGGGCGCCCAGGGTCGGGCCGAGGCGCAGCTCCTCGTTCCAGACGGGGACGACGACGTCGAGGTCGTCACGCGGGTCCTTCGGGGGGTGCATCACGGAGTACCTCTTCCTCGTGTCGTTCGGCGCTGTGGAGCGCGCGGGCGGCGCAGCGGGGCGACCCGGTGGGCGGGTCGGGACCTGCGTGCGGTGGTGCGGTGGTGCGGGGTTCAGGCGGAGCGCGAGGTGGGGGCCCGGGACGCCGGGGCGTCGACCGGGAGCTCCAGCACGGGGCCGTGGCCAGCGGGCAGCTGCACCACCGGACCGGGGGCGGGGGCCAGCGTCCGCCGGGCGAAGACCAGGCGGGAGCTGACGACGAAGGAGACGACGGCGCTCAGCACGGTCGCGACCACCGCGCTGACCAGCGGCGGGGTGTCGAGGAGGCGGTGGGCGCCGGCGAAGGCCGCGGCGTTCACGGCGAACGCCACCAGCGCCGAGGCGTTGAACAGACCCAGCCGGCGCGCCAGCTGCCGCGGGCCCTCTCGGCCCGGACCGCGGCGCGAGGCCCAGGTCCAGGAGTAGCTGACCGCGAAGTTGACCTGGGTGGCCACCACGAAGGCGAGCGCGTTGGCGACCTCGGGCACGACCACCGGCAGCAGGGCCGCGAGGACCAGGAAGTGCACGCCGGTGATGCCGAGCCCGACGAGGGCGAAGCGCGCCCTGTGGTCGCGGCTGAGCGCGACGAGCCTCTCCACTGACAACACAGCCCCCCGGCGACGGTCTCTGCTTCCGAGTGCCCCGTCGCACGTCCGCTGGTCAGCGGTCGGTGCTACGGACAGTACGTCGTGCTCCACCTCCGTGTCAGGACGCAGATCGCCGGTGGGGGTTGAGATCGACTCTGCGTCACATCCCGTCACGCTGCGCTCGCAAAGGCGATGACGTTGTCCGTGTAGTGGCCGGTGGCCCGGTCGAACTCCCCACCGCAGGTGACCAGGCGCAGGACCGGTCCCGGCTGGGGCCCGTAGACCTCCGCCGTGGGGAACGCGTCCTTGCTCACGCGCCGGACCTCGTCGACGGTGAAGACCTCCGTCCGCCCGTCGGCCCGCTGCACCCGCACCTCGTCACCGGGGACCAGCTCGTGCAGGCGGTAGAAGACCGCGGGGCCCGAGGTCGAGTCGACGTGTCCGGCGATCACGCTGGCCCCGGGCTCCCCGGGCACGGCGCTCGTCGTGAGCCACCCGGCGCGGTCGAACTCACCGCGCCCGGGCACCTCCAGCGACCCGTCGGGGGCGATGCCCAGCTGCACCAGCGGCGTGTCGACGCCGATGCGCGGGACGGCCACCTCCACCGGGACCGGGGCTGCGGAGTCCTGTGCAGGAGGCTGGACGGCGGCCGGGTCGGCGTCCAGGGCCACCGAGGGTGCGAACCCCTCGCGGTCGCCCGCGGGCTCGAGCGGCTCCTGAGCGGCGGTCGGGGACGGCGCCGCGGCCGCGGCGCTCACCGGTGTCGCCGCCGCGGGGGCGGACCGGCCGGAGGCGGCACCGGCGGCGGCACCAGCGACGCCGCCCACCAGTGCAAGGGCGAGGAGCGCGGTCGCCGCGCGGTGGCGCGGCCTCACCGGTCCAGGGCCGTCGGCGCGACGGCTGCGGCCGCAGGGCGGGAGGACGAGCGGCGGACGAGCACCAGCGCACCGAGCGCCACGGCCGCCGCGGCTCCGAGCGAGCCGCCGACGAGCGCCCCGCCGCCGCCGGACCCGGCCGCGGTGCCACCACCGCCGGTGGCTGCGCCCCCGACGGGCAGCGCAGCGGCGCCGGCCGCGTCTGCCACGGGCGTGACCTGCAGCTGACCGTTCCGACCGTCGGTGACGGCCAGCGTGTAGGTGCTGCCGGCTGCGAGGTCGACGGCCGTGGTGGCCGCCGCCGCGGAGGAGCCGCTGCCGGAGGCGGGGGCGGCCTGGAGCGTCCAGCGGCCCGCCGGGACGTCGGCGTAGGTGGTCGAGCCCCCGAAGGCCGCGGCGCGGGCGACCACCGGACCGTCGACGGCGCTCACGTCGACCGAGGGCGCCGAGCTCGCGGCGGAGAGCACGCGCACCCGGGCCTGGCCCTGGGCGGGCGGGGTGAGGTCGTCCTGCAGCGGCGCCAGGCGGGCGTCCTGGGCGGTGCCCAGGGCGGCGACCGTGTACGCCTGGCCCGGGTCGGCCTGGAGCGTGGTGCTCAGCACGGGCGCCGACGCCGGGTCGGCGTCCTCGCCGCGCACCTCGACGGTGAAGCCACCGGCCGGGACGCGCACGTAGGTGGAGACGTCGCCGTATCCGGCGCCCTCCACCGTGGTCGTGCCGCCCCCGGTCAGGGAGACCAGGGAGATGTCCATCTGCGGCAGGTCCGGCACCAGGTGGGTGGCGCGCACCCAGGCCGGCTGGGCCTCCCCCGCCGCCGGCTGGGCCGGGGCGCCCGCCGCGGTGGCGGTGGCCGCCGGCAGCAGCAGGGCTGCCGCGGCGAGGAGGACGACGGTGGAGCGCCGGCGTGCGGAGTGGCGGCGCGCGGACGGGCTGTACGGGCTCACAGGTGGTGTTCGTGACCGGGGCGCCCGGCGTTCGGTCGCAGACGTCACGAATCGGGCACGACGGGCGATCCGGTGCCGCTGGCGCTCCGGTCGGGCCATGGTCGCCACGCTGCGGTGATCGATGACTCCGGAGAGTCGCTTCCGAGGCCCCCGGGAGGGTGGCGTCCCTTCCGCGGGAGAGGGCCGGGTCCCTACCGTCGGGGCGCCGCGCTCGCAGGCGCGCCCCACCCCGACGTCCCTGGAGGGACCGTGGACGACCCGACCCGCGCGCCCCGGCAGGGCGAGGACCCCACCTCCGGCGGACCCGCGGCCCCGTGGCCGCCCGCGCGGGTGACCAACCGCGCAGCCGTCTGGTCGTGGGTGGTCGCGCTGCCGTGCGCGGCACTGGGTGTCGTGCTGGGACTGCTGGGCCTGTCCCGGGCGCGGCGGCGGGGCGGGGTGGGCGCCACCCACGCCGTCGTCGGGCTGACGGCGTCGGCCTTCGTCCTGCTCGCCTGCACCGCGGCCCTGCCCGTGGCCGCCCTGGTCGGCCTGTCCTCGGCAGCGGGGCCGGTGACCGCGGTCCGCGCCGAGGACGGGACGGCGCCCTCGCTCACGCAGGACGAGCAGGACTTCATCGACGGGCTGTGGGACGAGACCTACTTCGCCTTCGACGACGAGACCCTCCTGGCCATGGGCCACGGCTTCTGCGACGACCTGGACGCCGGGGCGGACCCGCAGGCGGCCGACGCGGCGCTGCTGGAGCGCTGGGCCGGCGTCGAGCTCGACCTCGACGCCGCCTACGACGTGGAGGCGACGGCCACGACGTCGCTGTGCCCCGCCCACGCGGAGGAGTTCTCCGCGTGGGACCCGGCCGCCGCCAGCGGCACCGGGCTGACTGCCTGACGGCCTGACTGCCTGACGCCACCGAGGGCCCGACCGGGCCCGACCGGGACGCCCGCCCGTGGGGCAGGATGGAAGGCCAGCACGTCAGCACGTCAGCACGGCGCAGGAGGCACGGTGGAGACGGCAGCACCCGGCGCAGCGGCGCAGGACGGCAGCCCGCCCGCGGGGCTGATGACGGTCGGGGAGATCGCCGAGCGCGTGGCCCTGTCCCACCGCACGGTCCGCTACTACGACGACGAGGGCCTGCTCCCGGCGCGGCGCTCGCCCGGCAACTACCGCCTCTACGGCGAGGACGCGCTGGCGAAGATGCTCACCATCCGCCGGCTGAAGCCCCTGGGCTTCACCCTGGACGAGATGCGCGAGGTGCTGGCCCTGCTCGACGCGGTCTCCGCCGAGGGCGCCGCCGGCCCCGACCACGAGGAGCGGCTGCAGCAGCTGGCGGCCCTCGAGGTCGACGTGCGCCGGCGCCGCGACAAGCTGGTGGAGCAGCTGCAGGGCGCCGACGACCTGCTCGCCTCGCTCGCCCCGCTCCTGCCCGGGGGCGGTGCCTGACCGGGCCACCCCGGACCGCAACCCTCCGTTCACGTGAAGGACGCACCTCACCTTGACGTAAGGGGAAGGTTGACACAGGGTGGGGCGCGTGACCGCCTCAGCACCCCCTGCCCGGAACGCCCCGCGCGTGCCCCGCGGGTCCCGCACCGCGAGCCCGGCCGGTGCCGGCCGGATGCGCCCGGGCAGCCTCGGCGCCGCCTACGACCCGCGCCGCAACGCCTTCGACGTGCTGCGCCTGGCGTTCGCCGCGGTGGTGCTCGTCACCCACACGACCGAGCTGTCGTCCGGGTGGCAGCCCGCCGTCGGGGCGACGGACGTCAGCGCCCTCGCCGTCGACGGCTTCTTCGTGCTCAGCGGGTTCCTCATCACCGCGAGCTGGCTCCGGCTCGGGTCGCTCCCCCGCTTCGCCTGGCACCGGGCGCTGCGCCTCCTGCCGGCGTTCTGGGTCTGCCTGGTGGTCACGGCGCTCGTCGTCGCACCGCTGGTCAGCGTCCTCAACGGGGGCAGCGCCACCGCCGTCTTCACCGCCCCCGGGTCGGCCCTGACGTACGTGCTGCACAACGCCGCGCTCTACATGGCCCAGTTCGGCGTGGGCGGCGTCCCGGCGTCGGCGCCCGGTGACGGCGTCATCAACGGCTCGCTCTGGACGCTGTTCTACGAAGCCCTGTGCTACCTCGCCGTCGCGGCGCTCGGCGTCCTGGGGCTCCTGCGCTCGCGCACCTGGCTGGTGCTCGCGGGCGTGCTGGCCCTGCAGCTGGCCACCACCGCCGAGGCGACCACCGGCGTCGGCGTCGTCCCCGGCGACCTGCTGCAGCGCCTGCTGCTGATGTTCGCGCTCGGCGCGCTCGGTTTCCTCTTCGCCCGCAGGGTGCCCACCCACCCCGCCCTGCTCGTGGCCGCGGCGCTGAGCGTGCTGGCCGGGATGCTCTGGTTCGACGACTACCGCGCCGTGGGCGCCCCCGGCTTCGCGCTGCTCGTGCTGGTGGCGGCGGCGCGGCTGCCCTGGCGGCCCCGGCTGCGCCACGACCTGTCCTACGGCGTCTACATCTGGCACTGGCCGGTGGCGGTCGTGCTCCTGAGCACCCCCCTGGCGGCGGCGCCCCTCGCCGTGCAGCTGGCGGCCGTGGTGGCCGCCACCACCGCGGTGGCCGCGGCCTCGTGGTTCGGGGTGGAGGCGCCGGCGCTGCGGCTCAAGGACGTCGCCCGCCGCACCGATGCGCAGCGTGACCGACTGACTGCGCAAGGGTGATCCTCGGGCGGCTCGTCGTCTCCACTGCGGAGGACGAGGGCGGCCCTGGTGCGGTGGCGTCGCCGTGCGTGACGCATAGTCCCAGGGCGAGGCGCTGGGACGCGCATCATGGACGCTGCAGAGCGACGGCGACGAGGGGGAACGTGGGCATGGTGCTCGTGGGGGCGGTCGACGACCATCCGGTGGTGCTGGCGGGGCTGAAGACCGTCCTGGAGGCGGCGGCGCCTGAGGTCGAGCTGGTCGCCTGCGCGCCGACGGTGGAGCAGCTGCTCGCCGAGCGCTCCGACCTGGACGTCGTGCTGCTCGACCTGCGCCTTGGCGACGCCTCGACCCCGGGCACCAACACCGGTCAGCTGCTGTCCGGTGGCGCGCAGGTGGTCGTCTACACCGACGGCGCCAAGCCCGCCCAGGTCTACGCCGCCGTCGCGCGCGGCGCCCTGGGCGTGGTGCTCAAGGACGAGCCGCTCGACGTGCTCGTCGAGGCCGTCCGCGCCGCCCACCGCGGGGAGGCCGTGGTCTCCGTGCGCATGGCCCGGGCCCTGGAGACCGCGCCCCACCTCGACGACCTGCTCTCCCACCAGGAGCGGCAGGTGCTGCGCCTGTACGCCGCCGACCTGCCCGCCAAGTCCGTGGCCCGGCGCCTGGGCATCGGCGAGGGCACCGTGAAGGAGTACCTCAAGCGGATCCGCAGCAAGCTGGCCGCCGTCGACGTCCACGCCACCAGCAAGCTCGAGCTCCGCGACGTCGCCGAGACCATGGGCCTGCTCGACGACGACGGCGACGGTCCGCCGCAGCGCCCGTGACCCGGTGAGCAGGCGGTGAGCAGGCGGTGAGTCCCGCCCGCGCCCAGGCGACGGGTCAGCGGCTCGTGGGCACCGCGCTGGCGCTGACGGGCGTGGTCCCCGTGGTCACCGCCGCGGTGACCCTGGTGGTGGAGGGTCCCGCGGGCCCCGGTGTCGTGGAGGTCTCGCTCCTGGTGGCCGCGGTGGCCGCCTTCGCGGCGGTCGTGAGGGCCGCGGTGTGCGCCGCCCCGCTCGGTCCCCCGGCCCTCGCCCTCCTGGTGACCTGCTCCGCCGCCCTGCTCGCCCAGCGGCTGCTGAGCGGCCCCATGACCGGTGCTGCCGCACCGGTGCCGTGGGCGTACTTCCTGGCCGTCGCCGCCGTCGCCGCCGCAGCGGTGCTGGTGCGCGACTGGCCGACCTGGCGGGCCGGGCTGGTGCTGGCGGTGTGCGCGGGCACCCTCGGGGTCCTGCGCAGCACCCCCGCCACCAGCGGCGCGACCCACACCTCGCCCCTGGTCGACGGGGCCTTCCTGGCCGGGCTCGGCGCTGCCGTCTACGCCGCGGTGCGCGGCGTGGAGGACGTCTCCAGCCGGGTCCGCACCGCGCGCGCCGCGGCGGCGCGCGCCGCCGTCGAGGCCGAGGCCCTGGTCACCGCCGAGGCCGAGCGGAGCCGGTGGGAGGCCGCCGTGCACGACGACGTGCTCACGGCGCTGCGGGTGGCCGCCTCGGCGCGCTCGCCCGAGGAGGTCGCCACCGCCGCCGCGGCCGCCCGGGACGCCCTCGACGGCATCGCCCGCGGCCCCGCCACCCTGGTGGTCAGCGCAGCCCTCGCCGTGCAGCAGCTGCGGGCCGCAGCGGCCACCGCCCGCCCCGGCACCGACGTCGCCCTCTCCGCCGGCCCGGGCTCCCTGCCCGGCAGCGCCGCCGAGGCCCTCGTCGACGCCACCACCGAGCTGCTGCGCAACACCGCGCGCCACAACCCGCTCCGCACCTCCTCCAGCGTGCGGGGGCACCTCGCCGGCGACGGCGCCCGACTCGTGGTCAGCGACGACGGCGCGGGGTTCGACCCCGACCGCGTGCCGGAGGGGCGCCTCGGCATCCGGGTGTCCGTGGTGGGCCGCATGCGCAGTGCCGGCGGCGACGCCGAGGTGACCAGCGCGCCCGGCCGGGGCACGACCGTGCGGCTGCGGTGGCCCCGGTGACGCCCCCGCAGCCGTCGCAGCCCTCCCCCGCGCCCCGCACCCCCGCGGCCGCGTCCCCTGCGGCCGCGAGGTCCCTCGACGCCGAGGGACCGCTCGGCCTGCGCCGCGAGCCCCTGACCGCGGCGCTGGCCACCTGGCTCGGCCTCCAGGTGCTGCTGGCCTGCCTCGGCCTGCCGCGGCTCGGCCACCCGCTGCTGGGAGCGCTGACGGCCCTGGTCGCGGTGGCGCTGTGCCTCGCGCTGGTGGCACCGCTGCGCGCCGGCCGCGTGGCCCTGCGGGCGTCCACCGCCACCGCCGCGGTGCTCGGCGTGGCCGCGGTGGCGGTGCTCAACGCCGTCGCCGTCGGGTCCGAGCCCACCGACGCCACGAGCCTGTTCTTCCCGGGCCTGGTGGCGCCCGTCATCGGCGTGCTCGCCCTGAGGGGGCGGGCGCCTCACGGCCTCGTCGCGGGCGTCGTGGTCGGCGTCGTCATCGCCACCACCACCCTCGCCGACAGCGGCGACCGGTGGTGGTTGCCCCAGTCCTTCGTCTCGGGGGCCCCGCTCCTGCTGTGGTGGACGGGAGGCGTGCTGGTGCGCCGGCTGCTGAGCACCACCCGGCTCGACCTGAGGCGCAGCGACGGCGCCTTCGCCCTGGCCCGCGACCGCCGCGAGCGGGCCCGCGACCGCGAGGCCGCCCGCGACCGGCGTCGCGACCTGCTCCGGAGCACCGCGGTGCCGCTGCTGGAGGATGTGGCGGGCGCCCGGGGGCCGCTCGAGGAGCGGGTGCGCGCCCGCCTGACGGCGGTGGAGGCCGAGCTGCGCGCCGAGCTGCGGGGCCGCGACCTCATGGACGCGGACGTGCGCCGCGCCGCGGCGCAGGCCCGGGCGCGGGGGGTGCGCGTCGACGTCGTCGACCACGCCCCTCCGGGCGCCGACCTGCGCGCCGTCGGCGCGCTGCGGGGTCTGGTGGCCGCGGTGCTGGACGCCAGCACCGACGGCGAGATCACCGCCCGCCGCCCCCCGCACGAGGTGGCGATGACCGTCGTGCACGTGGGCTCGCCCACCTCCATGGCGGCGGTGGCGGCCGCCGTGCAGCAGCGCACCTCCACCCTGCGGGGCCTGGAGGTCGAGCTGTCCGCGGACGAGGACGCCGTGGTGGTCGACGTCCTGCGCTGACGCCCCGGCCCGTCAGCAGCCCGTCAGCGACCCGTCAGCGGCGCGCCGCGAGGGCCGCCTCGTACAGCTCGCGCCTGCTCGTCCCCGTGGCCTGCGCGACGTCGGCCACGGCCTCCTTGAGGCGGTCGCCGGCGGCGACGCGCTCGAGCACCTCCGCCAGGGCGCGCTGCGGGTCCGCGGCGCTCTCGGGCGCACCGCCCACCACCACGGTCACCTCGCCGATCTTGGCCAGCTCCCCCGCCCAGGCGGCCAGCTCGGCCACCGGCCCGCGGCGGACCTCCTCGTGGGTCTTGGTGAGCTCGCGGCAGACCGCGGCGGGCCGGTCGGCGCCGAAGGCCTCCGCCATCGCCCCCAGCGACACCGCCAGCCGGTGCGGCGCCTCGAAGAACACCATCGTCCGGCGCTCGCGCGAGAGCTCGGCCAGCGCCGTCGCCCGCTCACCGGCCTTGCGGGGGAGGAACCCCTCGAAGCAGAACCTGTCGGTGGCCAGGCCCGAGACGGCCAGGGCCGCCAGCACCGCCGAGGGGCCGGGCAGCGTGGTGACCCGCACCCCGGCCTCGGCCGCGGCGACCACCACCCGGTAGCCGGGGTCGGAGACGGTGGGCATGCCGGCGTCGGTGACCACCAGCACGGTGGCGCCCCGCGCGGCGGCCTCCACGAGGTCGGCCCCGCGGGCGCCCTCGTTGTGCTCGTGCGAGCTCACCACCCGCCCGGTGGGGACGACACCCAGCGCAGCGCACAGCCGCCGCAGGCGGCGGGTGTCCTCGGCGGCGATGACGTCGGCCGTGGCCAGCGCCGCCGCGAGCCGGGGCGGGGCGTCCTCGGGGTTGCCGATGGGGGTGCCGGCCAGGACGACGCGCCCCGCCGGGGCCTGGTGCTCGCTCACCGGCCCATCGTCGCGCGCAGGGCTCCCGGGCCGCTCAGCCGGGCCGCTCAGCCGGCCCGACCGCCGGGCCCGGGGCCGTCGGCGTCAAGGGCCCGGCCGGACCTGCCGATGCTCCCGGGGTGATGGCACGGCAGGGGGGAGCTGCGTGAGCGAGGTCCCGCCGGCGAGCGGACGCCGGCGCTGGGAGGCGTGGCTGGTCGCGCCCGCGTGGGTGCTGGTCGTGGGCCTCCTGGCGCGCCAGGTGCACCTGCCGGGCAGCCACCTGGCGGTGGTGTGGCCGGTCACCGGCCTCACCGTGCTGTGGCTCGCCGCGCGGCGGAGCCGGCGCGAGCGCGGCGCGGTGCTGGTGTCCACCGCCGCGATCGTCGCCCTGGTGTGGTTCCTCACGGGCGCCCCGGTGGCGTCCGCGCTGCTGGCGGGTGCGGCCAACGCGGTGGCCGCGGGAGTCGCCGTCGCGGTCCTGCGCGCGGCCCAGCGCGGGCCGCTGCGCCTGGAGCGCGGTGGTGACGCCTGGGTCCTCGCGGCCGCCTGCCTGAGCGGCGCCCTCGCGAGCGCGCTGGTCGCCTCGCCGCTCCTGGTCACCGAGCCGGTGTCCTCGCACGCCGTGCTGGTGTGGGTGCTGAGCACCTTCACGGGGGGCCTGGTCGTCGTCACCGCGCGACTTCTCCTGGGTCGTCCCCGCGCCGCAGCGGCGGCCGCCGGCGCGAGCCGCAGGGACCGGCGCCAGGGCCTCGCCGGCCCCGCCGAGGCGGTGGCGCTGTGGCTCGGCGGCGGTGCCGCCTTCGTCGGGGTCTTCGTGCTCCTCGACGGCGTGCAGCTGGCCTTCGCCACCCTCCCGCTCGCCGTCTGGGCCGCGCTGCGCCTGCCGGCCCGGGCGACCGCCGCCCACCTGCTGCTGTCCGCCGCCACCGCCCTGGCGGGCACCCTGCTGGACCGCGGCCCCTTCTCCACGATGCCCGCCGGGATCGACGTCACCACCTGCCACGTGTACGTCGCCGTGCTGGTGGTCGTCGTCGCGTCCATCTGCCTGCACCGCGACGAGCGCTCCGCGCTGACCGCCGACCTCGGAGCCGCCCTGGCCCGCACGCGCGAGCAGAGCGCCCTCATGGAGGCCGTCCACGAGGCGGTGACGGAGGGGATCATCGTGTACTCCGCCAGCGGCGCCAGCCTGTCGCGCAACCCCGCGGCCGAGGCCCTGCTCGGGGGCAACCCGCGGCTCGGCCAGCCCCGCTCCTGGGAGGGCGCCTACGAGCTGCGGCGTCCCGACGGCAGCACCCCCGACCCCCAGCAGCTGCCGGTGGTCCGGGCCCTGCGCGGCGAGGCCGTCATCGGGGTGGACCTGGTGGTCACCGGCCCCGGCAGCCCGCAGGGCCGCCTGCTCAGCGTCGACGCCCACCCCCTGCCCGAGGCCGAGGGCGCGGCCTGGTCGGGCGGCGCGGTCGCCGTGTTCCACGACGTCACCGAGGAGCGCGCCGGCGCCGCCGCCGCGGCGCGCACCCGGGACCTGCTGGCCGGGGTGCTCGACGGCGCCACCGAGCTGGGCGTGGTCGCCACCGACACCCAGCACCGCATCACCGTCTTCAGCTCCGGGGCCGAGCGCATGCTCGGGCGGACCTCCGCCGAGGTGCTGGGCCTCACCCCCGAGGCGTACCTGCACCCCGGGCAGCTGCGCGAGCGCGCCGCCGCCCTCGGCGTCCCCCCGGGACCAGCGGTGCTGCTGCACGGCCTGGCCGAGCGCGGCAGCGCCACGGGCCGCTGGGACCTGGTGCGCCGCGACGGCTCCTCCTTCACCGCCGAGGTCACCCGCACCCCGATGCTGGACGACGCCGGCGCCGTGGTCGGCACGATCGCCGTCTTCACCGACGCGACCACCCAGATCGCCGCGGAGCAGCGCCTCGCGGACTCCGAGGAGCAGTTCCGCCTGGCCTTCGACACCAACCCCACGGGCATGCTGGTCATGAGCCTGGACCCCGGGCGGGTGGGCCGCCTCGTCCGCGTCAACGCGGCCTTCGCCGCCTTCACCGGGCGCCGCCGCGCCGACCTGCTCGGCGGACGCGTGCGCGACCTGCTGCACCCCGAGGACGTCACCGGCCACGTCGACCGGCTGGAGCGGATCGCCCGCGGTGAGCCCGTCGCCGCGGACGGCCTCGAGCAGCGCTTCACCCACCCCGACGGGTCGGTGCGGTGGGCGCGGACCTCGCCGTCGCTGATCCAGCCCTCCGACGGCAGCGCACCCCACCTGCTGGTGGCCGTCGAGGACGTCACCGAGGCGCACGCCGCGGCCGAGGAGCTGCGCCGCGCGGCCCTGCACGACCCGCTGACCGGCCTGCCGAACCGCGCGCTGCTCGCCGAGCGCCTGCGCGCGGCCCTGGCCGTCGAGGCCGCGCCCGAGGGCGTGACGGTCGTCTTCGTCGACCTGGACGGCTTCAAGCCCGTCAACGACTCCCACGGCCAC
Source organism: Actinomycetales bacterium (assembly GCA_022701985.1). Taxonomy (GTDB): domain Bacteria; phylum Actinomycetota; class Actinomycetes; order Actinomycetales; family Quadrisphaeraceae; genus Quadrisphaera. The sequence goes on along the minus strand of JAKONK010000068.1, from coordinate 20,635 downwards.
GCGGCCGGCGACCTGCTGCTGCGCGAGGTCGCGGTGCGGCTGCGCGAGGTGGTCCGCGAGGAGGACACCGTGGCGCGCCTGGGTGGCGACGAGTTCGCCCTCGTCTGCCCCGGCCTGCTCGAGGCCGACGCCACCCGCCTGGTGGAGCGCCTGCGGGAGGCCGTGGCCCGGCCCGTGCGGCTCGACAGCGGCGCCGAGGTGCGGGTCAGCGCCAGCACCGGCACCGCCACCTCCTGCGGTGACGGCGGCGACGACGCGGACCGGCTCCTGGACGAGGCGGACCACCGCATGTACGCCGCCAAGCGGCGCCGTCCGGCTGCCCGTGGCACCGCGGCGATCAAGGTGGGTGGCTGATGGGCCGAGGTAGGGGTGTGCTGACCACCAGCCCCCGGGCCCGACGCCTCACCGCCGTGGCGCTCGCCCTCGCGGTGTGCGCCCCCGCGGTCCTCGTCGGCTGGAGCGGTGGCGCCGCCGCCCTCGCCGTCGCCCTGTCGCGGACGCCCCGCTCGCGGGCGCTCGCCGCGCTCCTGGCCCTCGCCTCCACCGCCCTCGGCCTGCTGGCCGTCGGCGCCCCGCTGCTCCGGGCGCTGGTCACCGCCTCCGCCGTGGTCGCGGGCGCCGCGGTCGTCGTGGTGGCCACCGAGGCCCTCGTGCGCCGCCGTGCCCTGCGAGCGGCGGCCCCCGGCACCGGTGCGCCCACCGAGCGGTGGCTCTTCGTCGACCTCGGGCTGGGCGCGGTCGTCGGCGGCGCCGCCTGCCTGCTGCTGGGCGGCGCGCTCGCCGCGCTCGCGGGCCTGCCCGCGCCGGTGTGGGCGGCCTGGGCGTGGGCCGTCGGCGCGTCGGCGTCGGCCTACACGGCCCTGGTGCTGCGGGCCCTGGCCCGCCGCGGCTCGCTCCCGGCCTCCCCCGGGGTGGGCGCGCTCGAGCGCGCCGGGGTCTGGGTGCTCTTCGTCCTCGCCTTCGCCGGGCACGCCGTCGTCCCCGGGGCGGTCCCCCTGGCCCTGAGCGCCCTCGCGGGCGTCCTGTGGGCCTCGCTGCGCCTCTCCGGCCGCGCCGTCGCGCTGCAGCTCGCGGCGACCTGCGCCGCCGTCGTGGCCCTCGGCCGCGCCGGCCTCGGCCCGACCCCCTTCTCCGCGCTCCTCGCGCAGACGCACGCCTTCCCCGCGAGCACCAGGACCGTCGAGGACCTCGTGGTCCTGACCGGCGGGCAGGCCTCCCTGGCCGAGCTGGCGACGGTCGTGCTGGTCGTCACCGCGGTCCGGGGGGCGCTGCTCACCGAGCAGGCCCGCGCCGACGACGCGCTGGAGCTGGCCCGCCAGCACGGGCAGGTGCTCGCCGGGGTGCTCGAGGGCGCCACGGAGCAGGCCCTCGTCGGCACGACCCCGGACCTGCGCGTCTCGATGTTCAGCCGGGGGGCCGAGCGCATGCTCGGCTGGACCGCCGAGGAGGTCCTCGGCAGGTCGCCCCTGGACCTGTGGTTCCCCCACAGCGGGCGCGACGACGAGGACTGGGCCGAGGTCCACCGGACCGCGGAGGCCGGCCGGTCCGGCGTCTTCACGAAGCGGGCGGTGTGCAAGGACGGCAGGACGCTCGACGTCGTCCTCAGCTTCGCGGCGCAGGTGTCGGCGACGGGCGAGGTGGAGGGCCACGTCTCGGTCCTCACCGACGTCACCGCGGTCCGCGCCGCCGAGAGCGCCCTGGCCTCCTCCGAGCAGGTGTTCCGGCAGGCCTTCGAGACCGCACCGACGGGCCTGCTGATGATCAGCCTCGCTCCCGGGCAGGAGGGGAGGGTGCTGCGGGTCAACCGGTCGTTCGCGGCGTTCACGGGCCGCAGCGAGGCCGAGCTGCTGCAGCTGCGGGTGCGGGACCTGCTCGACCCCCGCGACGTCGACGCCCACCTCACCTACCTGGTCCGCGCCGCCGGCGGCGGGGAGCCCGAGCCCCTCGGGGTCGAGCGCCGCTTCACCACCCCCTCGGGGGAGGTGCGCCACGCTCGGAAGTCCACGTCCGTCATCCGTCCCGACGGCGGGCAGCCGTTCCTCCTCGCCGTCATCGAGGACACCACCGCCCAGCGGGCCGCCGAGGACGCCCTGGTGAAGCTCGCGATGCACGACCCCCTCACCGACCTCCCCAACCGGGCCCTCCTGGCCGACCGCCTCGAGCGCGCCCTGACCGCCGACGTCCGCCAGCGCGTCGGCGTCACCGTCATCTACATCGACCTCGACGGCTTCAAACCGGTCAACGACTCCCACGGCCACGCCGCCGGCGACCTGCTGCTGCGGGCCGTGGCCGAGCGGCTCTCCGGCGCCGTGCGCGCCGGTGACACCGTCGCGCGCCTCGGCGGCGACGAGTTCGCCGTCCTGTGCCCCGGGCTGGGCGCCGACCAGGTCCCCGTGGTCCTGGGGCGCATGGCCCGGGCGGTGGCGCCCCCGGTGCGCCTGCCCGGCGGCGCGGTCGTGCGGGTCGGCCTGTCGACGGGCACCGCCACCGCCGTCGGCGGCGGGGACCCCGCCAGGCTCCTCGACGAGGCCGACCAGGCCATGTTCGCGGACAAGCGGCGCCGCCGCGCCGACCGGGCCGCGGCCCGGGAGGACGCCGAGCGGCTCGCCGAGCGCATCGACGAGCGGATGGCGGAGCGGGCCGCCGAGCGGGGCGCCCTCCGGGCCGCCGGCGCCGCGACGGCCACCAGGCCCGCCGGCGCCACCGCCACCTGGGCCGCCGCCCCGCGGGCCGCCGTGCCCTCCCCGGCCCCCTCCGGTGACGACGGCCTCCCCTCACGGGCGGTGGCAGACTCGTCCCGGTGAGCCGCCCCGCTGGACTCGTGCCGCGGATGCGGCCCTTCACCACCACGGTCTTCGCCGAGATGAGCGCCCTGGCCGCCCGCACCGGCGCGGTGAACCTCGGCCAGGGGTTCCCCGACACCGACGGCCCGGCCTCCCTGCTGTGCGGGGCCGTCGACGCCGTGCTGGGCGGCCGCAACCAGTACCCGCCGGGGCCGGGCGTCCCCGAGCTGCGCACGGCGGTCGCCGAGCACCAGCAGCGCTTCTGGGACCTGGACGTCTCCCCCGAGGACGTGCTCGTCACCACCGGGGCCACCGAGGCGATCGCCGCCGTCGTCATGGCGCTCACCGGGCCCGGTGACGAGGTCGTGGTGCTCGAGCCGTACTACGACTCCTACGCCGCCGTCATCGCGCTCGCGGGCGCCCAGCGGCGCACCGTCCCGCTCCGCGCCCCCGACTTCCGCCTCACCGAGGAGGCGCTGCGCGCCGCGTTCTCCGAGCGCACCCGCCTGGTGCTCCTCAACACCCCGCACAACCCCACCGGCACCGTGCTCTCCCGCGCCGAGCTGGAGCTCGTGGCGCGGCTCGCGGTCGAGCACGACGCCGTCGTCCTGTGCGACGAGGTGTACGAGCACCTGGTCTTCACCGGCGCCGAGCACGTGCCGCTCGCCTCGCTGCCCGGCATGGCCGAGCGCACCCTCGTGACCTCCTCGGCGGGCAAGACCTTCTCGGTGACGGGGTGGAAGGTCGGCTGGCTGCACGGCCCCACCGAGCTCGTGGCGGCGGCGCGGGCGGTCAAGCAGTTCCTCACGTACGTCTCGGCCGGGCCGTTCCAGCCCGCGGTGGCGGCGGCGCTGGCGCTGCCCGAGGAGGTCTTCACCGGCTTCTCCGCAGACCTCGAGCGCAAGCGCGACCTCCTCTCGGAGGGCCTGCGCGCCGCCGGCCTCGCCGTCAACCGCTGCGACGGCACCTACTTCGTCACCGCCGACACCACGCCCCTGGGCTGCACCGACGCGACCGAGCTCGCCTGGCGGATGCCCGAGCTGGTGGGCGTGGCCGCCATCCCCGTGCAGGTCTTCTGCGACGACCCGGCCGCCGCGCCCACCCTGCTGCGGTTCGCCTTCTGCAAGCGCGACGACGTGCTGCACGCCGCCGTCGAGCGGCTCGCAGCGCTCGGACCGCGCCTGGCGGCCTGAGGCCCCGGCGATCGGTGCGGGACCGCCCCGCGCTCCCAGCCGCTCGGGCGAGGATGTGCCCGTGACCGCCACCCTCGAGCGGCGCCGGGACTCCCCGCGCCCGCGCCGCACCGCGAGCGAGCCCGACGCCGCGGTGGTGGCCGCCGAGCGCGAACGGCTCCTGGGCCCGCCGCTGGCGACGACGGCGCGGGAGCGCCTCACGGGGTGGCTGTGGCCGCTGGCGGTCGCCGCACTGGCCGGCGTCCTGAGGTTCTGGCACCTCGGCACCCCCCACCAGCTGGTCTTCGACGAGACCTACTACGTCCGCAACGCCTGGACGATGCTCGCCACCGGCATCGAGATGCGCTGGCCCGAGGGCACCGACGTCGACTTCGCAGCCGGGAACGTCGACGTCTACACCTCCCAGGGCGACTACGTGGTCCACCCGCCGGTGGGCAAGTGGATGATCGCGCTCGGCGAGCACCTGTTCGGGGTGCAGAGCGCGTTCGGGTGGCGGTTCTCCGCAGCGCTGGTCGGCACCCTCGGCGTGCTGCTCGTCGCGCGGATCGGGCGCCGGCTGCTGGGCTCGACCCTGCTGGGGACGACGGCGGGGCTGCTGCTCGCCGTCGACGGGCTGCACCTGGTGATGAGCCGCACCGGCATCCTCGACGTCTTCCTGGGGTTCTGGGTGCTGGTGGCGTTCGGGCTGCTGCTGCTCGACAGGGACTCCTCCCGCGCCCGGCTGGCGGAGGCGCTGGCCCGCTCGCGGGTGGGCGGCGGTCCCCTGCGGGTGCGGCTGTGGTGGCGCCCGTGGCGCCTCGCCGCGGCGGTGGCGCTGGGGCTGGCGTGCGGGGTGAAGTGGTCGGGCCTGTACTTCATGGCCCTGTTCCTGCTGATGAGCGTGCTGTGGGACGTGTCCGCGCGCCGGCGCGCGGGCCTGCCGCAGTGGTGGTCCGGCCTGTGGCGCGACGGGGTGCCCGCGGCGCTCGTGGCCCTGCCGACCGTGCTGGTGGTCTACACCGCGAGCTGGGCGGGGTGGTTCGCCTCCACCACCGGGCACCTGCGGAGCTGGGCCGCCGAGAACCCCGGTGAGGGGGTGCAGTGGCTGCCGCCGGCGCTGCGGTCGCTGTGGAAGTACCACCAGGACATGTGGGCGTTCCACACCGGGCTGGACTCGCCCCACGCCTACGAGTCGTCGCCGTGGGCGTGGATGGTGCAGGGGCGGCCGACGTCGTTCTACTACCAGGGCCAGGCCCAGGGGCTCACCGGCTGCGGCGCCGACTCGTGCACCGAGGCGATCACCTCCCTGGGCAACCCCGTGGTGTGGTGGGCCGGGTGCGTGGCGCTGCTCGTGCTGCTCTTCTGCTGGGCGCTGCGGCGCGACTGGCGCGCCGGTGCCGTGCTCGCCGGGGTGGCCGCGGGGTGGCTGCCGTGGTTCACGGTCGGAGACCGCACGATCTTCCAGTTCTACGCCGTCGTCTTCGCGCCCTTCGTGGTGCTCGCGCTCGCCTACTGCTGCGGGCTGCTCCTCGGGCCGGCGGGAGCCCCGCGGGCCCGGCGGGCCGGGGGCGCGGCGGGCGGCGGGGCGCTCGTGGTGCTGGCGCTGGTGGCCGCGTCGTACTTCTGGCCGGTGTGGACGGCGCAGCTGATCACCTACGACGCGTGGCGCGCCAGGATGTGGTTCGCCTCCTGGATCTGAGGCCGGGTCAGCGGCGGGTCAGCGGCGGGTCAGTTGCGGTCGCCGCGGACGGCGGCGGTCGTGACCAGGGCGTTGACGAGCAGGGCGCCGGTCGCGGCGCACCACAGGCCGAGGGCGAGCAGGTCGCCCAGGTGGATGCCGTGGGTGCGCGTCAGCACCGCGACCACCGGCCCCTCGGTGACCACGCGGCCGGACACGATGAGCACGAAGAAGGCCGTCAGCACGCCGACGGCCACCGCCGTCGCCGTCCACAGCCAGGTGAGGCGCACCGCGGCGGGGCGGACCGGTGCGGGCGCGTGGCGCGCTGCCGGCGGGGCGGTGAAGGTGAAGGTGTCCGGGGTGGCCGCGGGCCGGGGCAGCACCGGGGCGGTGGTGACGACCACCGGAGCGGCCAGGGCCGTGCCGCCCGCGGTCCCGGAGGCGGCGGGGCTGGCGGTGGCGGTGGTCTGCTCGGTCACACGGAGTGCATCGGCGTGCAGCTGCCAGAACTGCAGCCTCGCAGGTCAGACCCCCTCCCGACCGTGATCGTGGGCACCCGGCCACCAGGCGAACGGCCGGCGAGCCACCGGTCTGCACCTCCAGGCCCCACGGCCCGCCCCCTGGGGGGATCTGCACCACTCCCCGAGTGGCACGGGGTGGCCCCGTGCCACTCCTACTGGCACGGGGTGGCCCTGTGCCAGTCAGCAGGGGCCGGGTCCGGCAGGCGAGCGGCACCGGGCGGCCGCGAGCCCGAGATCACGGGCGGAGCGGGTCCGGGGTGGGTCAGCGCGGGGTCACTGCGGTGCGGACAGGAGCCGCTGCACCGGCGTCCCCGCGGGCCGAGGGTGCTGGCGGCCAGCGCCGACCAGTCGTTCGCCGCGCCGGAGGGGTCGATGCCGTCGCCGACGAAGAGCACCTGCGCCCCCCCGGGCACGGAGGCGAGGGGACCGGCGGTCGCGGTGGTGGGGGGCGCGACGGTCAGCGCCGGGGCGGGCTGTGCCGCCGGCGTGCTCGGGGCCGCCGCCGCGGTGCCCGGCTCCTCGGTGGCGGCGGGGCCCACCGCGGTCGTCTGGGCGGCGGAGGCCCTGGTGGACCCGGCCAGCGGCGTGGTGCCGCCGTCGGGGACGGCGGGGGCCGGGCGCAGCAGGAGCCGGCCCACCAGGACGAGGGCGAGGAGGGTGACGCCCCCCCCCGGCGGCGAGATGCACCTCCCGGTGGCGCGCCTGGTCGAGGAAGGAGGGCACGGACCCCGTCGAACCGGGTGGGGGCGGGCGCCCGGGCGGGGTTGGCCTAGCGTCGGGGGGTGGAGATCGGCATCAGCTCGTTCGCGGAGACCACCCCCGACCCGGTCACCGGCGCCGTCCCCAGTGCGCGGCAGCGCCTCGCCGAGGTGGTCGAGGAGGTCGTCCTGGCCGACCAGGTCGGCCTGGACGTGTACGGCCTGGGTGAGCACCACCGGCCCGACTACGCCTCGTCCGCGCCGGCGGTGGTGCTGGCGGCCGCCGCGGCCCGCACGCAGCGGATCCGCCTGACCAGCGCTGTCACGGTGCTCTCCAGCGAGGACCCGGTGCGGGTGTACCAGCAGTACGCCACCCTCGACCTGCTCTCGGGCGGCCGGGCGGAGGTGCTGGCGGGCCGGGGCTCCTTCATCGAGTCGTTCCCCCTGTTCGGCTACGACCTCGCCGACTACGACGAGCTCTTCACCGAGAAGCTCGACCTGCTGCTCGCGCTGCGCGAGGACGGGCCCACCACGTGGAGCGGGAAGCACCGCGCCGCGCTCGACGGCGTGGTGGTGCAGCCCCGGGCGCTCCAGCAGCCGCTGCCGGTGTGGGTGGGCGTGGGCGGCAACCCCGAGTCGGTGGTGCGGGCCGGGGTGCGAGGCCTGCCGCTGGCGCTGGCCATCATCGGCGGGCAGCCGGAGCGCTTCGCCCCCCTGGTCGACCTGTTCCACCGCGCGGCGGTGCAGGGCGGTCACGACCCGATGGCCCTGCCCGTGGCCTCGCACAGCCACGGGTTCGTCGCCGACACCTCGCAGGCCGCCGTCGACGCCTTCTACGGCCCCTACAAGGTGGTCATGGACCAGCTGGGCCGCGAGCGCGGGTGGCCGCCCCTGAACCGGCCGCAGTTCGAGGCCGGCCGCACGAAGCGGGGCGCGCTGTTCGTGGGGAGCCCGGCGGAGGTGACCGAGAAGATCCTGTTCAACAGCGAGGTGCTCGGCATCGACAGGTTCATGCTGCACGTCTCCCCCGGCACCACGCCGCACCGCGAGGTGCTGCGGGCGATCGAGCTGCTGGGCACGGAGGTCGCGCCGGCGGTCCGGGCGGCCACCTCCTGAGACACCTCCTGGGACACCGGCCCGGACACCGTCTGAGACACCGCCCGCAGCGCTGCCCGGGCGGTCTCAGCGCAGGACGCGCCGGCCGCGCTTGACGGCGTACATGCGCTGGTCGGCGGCACCCACCAGCTGCTCGGCGGTGGGCCTGCCGAGCTCGGCGGAGGAGACCGCGCCGACGCTGGCGGAGACGGCGTCGAGGACCCGCACCACCTCGGGCGAGGTGGCCAGGCCCGAGAGCTCGGGGGCGAGGCTGAAGGGCACCGACAGGGCGGTCTCCAGGCGCTCGCGCAGCTCTGCGGCGGCCTCGTGCGCGGGGCGGTGCCCACCGCCGTCGTCGACGACCAGCACGGCGAACTCGTCACCGCCGAGCCTGGCGACGACGTCGACGGGGCGCACCACCTGCCGGAGCCGGGCGGCGACGGCGACGAGCAGGCCGTCACCGGTGCCGTGGCCCGCGAGGTCGTTGACGGCCTTGAAGGCGTCGAGGTCGCAGAAGGCGGCGACCACCGGCGGGCCCTCGTCGAGCGCAGCGGTCAGGGCGCGCGTGAAGGCGGCGCGGTTCGCCACGCCGGTGAGCGGGTCGGAGTAGGCGAGGTCGGCCAGGGCGCGGGAGCGCTCCTGCAGCTCACGGGTCAGGGCGACGTTGTCGACGACCACGAGCGCCTGGCGCGCCAGCACCAGCAGCACCAGCGCGGCCGCGGAGGCCAGCAGCGGGGCCGTCAGGGGGCGGCGCGAGCTCTCCTCCACCAGCACCAGGCAGGTGACGGCGAACGGCACGTAGGGCAGCACGTGCGCCGCCACGGAGGTGCGCACCATGGCGCTGCTGCCGGGGCCGCGCCCGCTGAGCACGGCGGCGACCGCCATCACGGCGAAGGCCGCCGTCCAGAGGACGTCGGCGGGGCCGCCGGTGGTGAAGGCGCCCGCGAGGCGCAGGTAGACGTAGGCGGAGTCGCCCAGGGCCATCAGCGACGCCCCGACCACCAGGGCGGTCAGGGCGCGGCTGGCTCCCGAGCGGGCGAGCACGGTGGTGCCCACCGCGAGGACGAGCACGTCGCCGACGGGGTAGGCGGTGGAGACGAGGACCGCGACCAGCTCGTCGCCGCTGCCGACGATCGGGCGCAGGAGCAGCGTCCAGCTCAGCACGCCCAGCGCACCGGCCGCGATGAGCCCGTCGAGCACGCCGCGCACCCGCGACGCGGCGCGCAGGCGCCCCTGGGCGAGCAGCAGCACGCCCGCGGGGGCCAGCACCGAGAAGCCGAGGAACCCGGCGTCGGCCGCCGAGACCGGGGGCACCTCCCGGTGGAGCACGGCCTCGTAGCCGGCGAAGACGAGCTGGCCGGCGCACCACGAGGCGCACGCCGAGGAGAAGACCCACCACCCGGCGCGCTGGCCACCGCGCTCCCGCAGCCCGCGACGGGCCGTCGTGAGGGCAGCCACGGCCGCGACCAGGGCCTCGGTGAGGCCGACGACGGCGGTCGGGACGGTGTCGGGCAGGCGGAGCAGCACCGAGAGCGGCACCGCGAGCACCACGAGCAGGACGGGGACCGCCGCCAGGGGGACCGCCCGGCGCAGCACGCGGTCCGGGGCGCGTCGGCCCCGGGGTGCGGCGGTGGAGGTCACCTCCTCCCATCGACGGCGGGACGACGGTCCGGAGGATGCGGGCCCGGCACCACCCGGACGGCTCAGCGCTGTTGCGCCAGGTGCGCGCCGGAGCGCGACCGCTTGGTGGCGTACATGCGGCGGTCCGCCTCGCGCAGCAGCAGGTCTGCGGTGACCGGACCGCTCCCGGTGAGCTCGGCGGAGGCCACCACGCCGGCGCTCACGGCCACGTGGGCTCCTCCCGGAGCCCCCTGTGCGACCAGGGGCTGCGCGAGGGCCGCGTCGAGGCGGGCGCGGAGGTCGGCGGCGGCGCGGAGCGCGTCGTCGCCCGGGGCCGTCCTGACGACCACGGCGAACTCGTCACCGCCGAGGCGGGCCACGACGTCCTCGGGCCTGACGGCCCCCAGCAGGCGATGTGCCACGGCCGCGAGCAGCGCGTCCCCGGCGGCGTGGCCGCGGGTGTCGTTGACGCCCTTGAAGCCGTCCAGGTCGCAGAAGGCGACGACGACGCCCGCGGAGCCGTCGAGGGCCTCCTCGAGGGCCTGCGTGAGCGCGGCGCGGTTGGCCAGGCCGGTGAGCCGGTCGGTGTGGGCGAGCACCCCCAGCGCCTCCGCCCGGGCCGCGAGCTCGCGGACCAGGCGGCGGTTCTCGGCCACCACCAGGCCCTGGCGCACCAGCAGCGCGGCCGTCAGCACCAGGGTGCTGACCACCTCGACGGCGCCCAGGTGCCGCTGGGTGCCGGTCACGAGCACCGCGGGGACCGCCAGCACGAGGGGGAGGTGGGGCAGGGCCGTCAGGAGCCCACCGGTGCGGGGCTGGGTGCGGGCGGCGCCGGGGGCGTCCTCGACGACGGCGGCGGCGGCGAACCCCACCAGGGCCACGGCGTAGCCGACGCTGATCCAGCCGCCGGGCGCGAAGCGGCCGGTCAGCACCAGCAGCAGGTAGGTGGCCTGGGTGGCCGCGGCGACGAGCGCGCCCGCGGTGAACAGGAGCGCCGCCGCCGACGGCCGGCAGCGCGCGGCGAGCGCGAGCACCGCGGTGGTCAGGGCGACGACGCCGGCCAGGCTGACGGCGCTGGCCACGACCACCGGGGTGGCGACCCGGCCGCCGGCGACGGCGGGCTGCAGGAGGGCGAGCCAGCCGAGCACGAACAGGCCTCCCCCGGCGAGCAGGCCGTCGAGCACCCACCGCAGGCGGGGCGCGGAGGGGTGGGCGGCGTGCGCGAGGAGCACCATGCCCACCGGGGCGAGGAGGGGCGCCGCGCTGAACCAGGCGACGACCACCGGGTCGAGCCGGGGGTCGCGACCGAGCAGCTGCTCGTCGACCACGAACAGCACCTCGGCGACGGCCCAGCACCCCAGCGCGGCGGTGAACACCAGCCACGGGGCCGCGTCGCGGGTGCCGCGGGCCCCCCGCCCGGAGCGGAGCACGCGCACGGCCCGCAGGCCGCACAGCGCCGTCGCCGCGCTGCTGAGCACCACGAGGGTCAGGACGACGACGGTCTGGGCCCCGCCGTCGGGCAGGCCCAGGACGTGGCGCGCGGGGCCGGTGGCGGCCACCAGGAGCACGGCGCCCAGGGCCAGCGCCGCTCCGAGGGCGGTCAGCACCGCGCTCCGCCGGCTGCGACCAGACGCCACGGACCCACCCACACCCGAGTCGTCGGCAGCACGGCGGTGCACCTGGAGGGCGTGCACCCGGACGAACGAGAACGGCGGCCACCCGCTGGGTGACCGCCGTTCTGCTGGTGGAGCTGAGGGGACTCGAACCCCTAACCCCCTCGATGCGACCGAGGTGCGCTACCAATTGCGCCACAGCCCCGAAGGACGCACGAACACTACCACCCGGGCCTCGGCCCGGCTCTCGTCGGCGCCGCGGCTCACTCGCCGACGGCGCGGCGGCGGGGCGCGGCGGCCGTGCGCTGCTCGCGACCGGCGGCGGCGCGAGCCGCGGCCAGCTCGCGCTGGCGCTCGGCGGCGAAGGTGCGCTCGGCAGCGGCGGCGCTGGCAGCGGCTGCCTGAGCGGCGGCGGCGGCGCGGCTCTCGTCGGCGCGGCGGTGGGTGGCGCGGACCTGGGCGGCGCGGGTGCGGGCCTGGGAGGCGCGCAGCGACGCGGCCGCGGCGGCCCGGGAGCGGCGCTCCTCGACCACCGCGCGGCGGCGCAGCACACCGACCCCGGCGACCAGGAGCAGCAGGCCGGCGGGGGCGGCGCTCAGCGGCACCACCCCGAGCACGGCCAGGACCGCGGGCGCGGCGGCCACCAGGCCGGTGGCGAGCAGCACGGCGACGGCGGGCAGCGCACCCGGACCGCGGCGAACGCGGCCGGTGCGGCGGGGCTGGGCCGCCGGCCGGCTCCCCTTCCCCGTGGACGCCGGGCCGGCGGCGGTCTGCGGGGCCACCGCCGCGGGGCGCGGGGCCGCGAGCAGGCGCCCGGCGCTGCTGACCGGGGCCGAGGAGCTGCGGGAGAGCTCGCGCCGCTCCAGCAGCCTCAGCTCGTCGTCGCTCGCCTCCGCGCGCCAGGCAGCTGCCAGCTGCTCGCGGCGCTGGACCCAGTGCGGGACCGCGCCGAACGCCCAGAGCGCGACGATCCCCAGGAGGAGGAACCCGCTGCTGCCCACGCCGATACTGTAGAGGTTCAGGAGACTCCCGTGAACCACGTTGCTGGCGTGTCTCGTGTGACTGATGTGACTGGAGTCCGGTTCGCCCCACCCCTGCGGGCCTCCGACCGGCCCGGCGACCCGTCCGTGACCCACCTGTGACCCGGTCGTGACCGGCCCCGGAGCCCCGGGGGGCCGTCCTAGGCTCCCGGGATGAGCGACCTCCTCGCCGTCGGCTCGTACACCTCTGCCACCGGCGGACGCGGCAGCGGGATCGCCCTGGTAGCCCGCGACCCCGGCAGCGGGCGCCTCGGAGCGGACGCGGTGGCGCTCCCCGCGGCGTCGCCGTCCTACCTCGCCCTCGCGGGTGGGGGCGTCCCGGCGGCACCGGCGGCCGCGGAGGTGCTGCTCCACGCGGCGCACGAGCTGCCCGACGGGGTGCTGTCGACCTGGCGCGTGCGGCGCGGCGACGCCTCCCGGGGCATCGCTCCCGGCGGTGAGCAGCTCGCCCGGGTGCCGACCGGCGGCGCCCACCCGTGCCACGTGGCGGTGCACCCGAGCGGCCGCCTGCTCGTCGTCAGCGACTACGGGGGCACCACCGGTGTGGTCGCCGCCGAGGGCGGGGTCGCGCAGCGGCTGGTGCAGGTGGTGGAGCCCCGCGGCTCCGGCCCGCGGCCCGACCGCCAGGAGGGCCCCCACCCGCACTCGGCGGCGTTCCTCGACGACGGGCACGTCGTCGTCGCCGACCTGGGCACCGACGAGCTGCGCGTCCACGCCGTCGTCCTCGACGCCGGCGGAGCCCCTGCCCGGCTCGACCCGGACCCGGTGCAGGTGGTGGCCGCTCCCCCGGGGAGCGGCCCGCGCACGGCGCTCGTGCGCCGGCACCCCGGAGGCGACCTGCTGCACCTCTCCGGAGAGCTGAGCTCCACGCTGCTGACGGCCCCCACCAGCGGCGGGCGCCTCGGCGGGCTGCGGTCGGTGCCCGCGCAGGCGGCCGCCCCGCCTCCCGCCGGTCCACCGGAGGGGTCGGCGGGGTCGGCGCCCCAGCCCTCCGAGGTGGCCGCCCTCGACGACGCGCTGCTCGTGGCGGTCCGCGGTCTCGACGTGCTCGCGGTGCACCGCGGCGGCCGGGTCGTCGACGTCCCGCTGGCCGGCGGCTCCGCCACCGGCGACCGCCCGCAGGCGCGGAACCCGCGGCACGTGGCCGTCGTCGGACGCCACGCGTACGTCAGCGCGCAGGACTCCGACCTGGTGCTCCACCTCGAGCTGGCGCTCGACGACGCCGGGGGCGGGCCGCGGGTGGTCGCCTGGAGCGCGCTGCGCACGGGCTCCCCGACGGTGGTGCTGCCGCTGTGAGCGCACCCGCGCGGTCCGCGTTCGACGCGGCCACCACCGGGACCCTCGGGCCGTGGGCCAAGGCGGTGCCGGTCGGCGCCTGGGGGCTGGACGGCGCCGGGTGGGTCGCCACGGGTCCCCGCCTGGCCGACCTGCCGACCCCCGTGATGACGCTGGACGCCGCGGCGGTGACCGCCAACCTCGCGGCGATGGCCGGGTGGGCCGGCGGCGCCGGCGTCGACCTCGCGCCCCACGGCAAGACGAGCATGGCGCCGGCGCTGTGGCGGGCCCAGCTCGCGGCGGGCTCCTGGGCGATCACGGTGGCCACGCCGTGGCAGCTGGCCGTGGCGCTCGACGCCGGCGTGCCGCGGGCGCTGGTGGCGGGTCCCCTGCTCGACGCCGACGTGCACGGCCTGGTCGCCCGCTCACCGGACGCGCGGGTGCTGGCGTGGGTGGACGGCGAGGACGTCGTGGCCGCGACCGCGGCGGCGCGCGCCGAGGGCCTGGCCCGCACGGGAGGGGACCCGGAGCGGACCCGGCCGCTCGACGTGCTCGTCGAGCTGGGGGCGCCCGGGGCCCGCACGGGCGCGCGGTCCGCGGCGGCGGCGCTGGGCGTCGCGCGCGCCGCCGCAGCCGCGCCGGGCCTGCGGCTGGCCGGGGTCGCGGGGTACGAGGGGGCGCTCGCCCACGACGCCTCCCCCGCCTCGATGACCGCGGTCCGCGGGTGGCTGCGCGACCTGCGCTCGCTGCACGAGGAGCTGCTCGCGCTCGGGCTGCTGGACGACCTGCGGGACGCCCCGGGCGGCGCGGCCGTCGTGTCCGCCGGCGGCAGCGCCTACTTCGACGTCGTCGCCGAGGAGCTGGCCGCCCTGCACGACCCCGCCGGGCGGCGCGGCCCCGCGGTGCGCGTGGTGGTCCGCGCCGGCGCCAGCGCGGCCCACGACGACGGCTTCTACGCGGGCATCACGCCCGCCACCCGGGGCACGGGCCCGGCGCTGCGGGCCGGGCTGCACGCCTGGGCGCGCGTCATCTCCCGTCCCGAGCCGGGGCTGGCGCTGCTCGACGCCGGGCGGCGCGACCTCCCCTTCGACGAGGGCCTGCCCGTGGTGCGCGCCCGGCGCCCCGGCGGCCGCGGTCCGGCGGAGCCGCTGGAGCCCGGCGGCGCCGTCGTCACCGCGGTGAACGACCAGCACGCCTTCGTGCGCCTGGCCCCCGGGGCCCGGGGGGCCCAGCACCTCGCGGTCGGCGACGTGCTGCAGCTGGGGCTGTCGCACCCGTGCACCGCCTTCGACAAGTGGGGGCTCGTCCCGGTCGTCGACGACGCGTCCCTCCCCCAGCCGCAGGTGGTCGACCTGCTGCGGACGGTCTTCGGGTGACCCCCTCGCGCAGCGCGGGGAGCCCCGACCTGCTGGTGCGGGGTGCGCTGCTGGTCGACGGCACCGGCGCCCCCGCCCGCCGCGGGGACGCGCTGGTCAGCGGCGGCGTGCTCCGGGCGCTGGGTGAGGTCCCCGCGCACCTCGTGCCGGCCGGAGCGCGGGTGCTCGACGCGGGCGGCCTGGCGCTCTGCCCGGGGTTCGTCGACCTGCACGCGCACTCCGACCTCGCCGTCCTGACCGACCCGGAGCACCTCTCGCGCGCGCTGCAGGGCGTCACCACCGAGGTGCTGGGGCAGGACGGCCTCTCGTACGCGCCGGTGGACGACGCCGCGCTCGCCGTCCTCGACGTCCAGCTCGCGGGGTGGAACGGGCGGCTGCCGCCGGGGCTGGTGACCTGGCGCGACGTCGGCGGGTACCTGGACCGGATCGACGCCGGGACCGCGGTGAACGCCTGCTACCTCGTGCCGCAGGGGACCGTCCGGCTGCTCGTCGTGGGGGCCGAGGACCGCCCGGCCACCCCGGCGGAGCTGGCCGCGATGCGGGCGCTCGTGCGCGAGGGGATGGCGCAGGGCGCGGTCGGGATGTCGAGCGGGCTGACCTACACCCCCGGGATGCACGCCTCGACCGACGAGCTGGCTGCGCTGTGCGAGGAGGTCGCCGCGGCGGGCGGGTACTGGGCGCCGCACACCCGCTCCTACGGGGCCGGGGCGCTGGAGGCGTACGCCGAGGCCCTCGAGGTCGGGTGGCGCAGCGGGGCGGCGGTGCACCTGACGCACGCGACGATGAACTTCCCCGTGAACCGCGGGCGCGCCGGCGAGCTGCTGGCCCTGGTCGACGCCGCGGTCGCCGCCGGGCAGGACGTCACCCTCGACAGCTACCCCTACCTGCCCGGCTCCACGACGCTCGCGGCGCTGCTGCCCAGCTGGGCCGCGGCCGGGGGCCCGGAGGCCCTGCTGGCCCGGCTCGGCCGGCCGCGCGACGGCGAGGAGCTGGTGCGCCTGCGCCACGACCTCGAGGTGCAGGGCGCCGACGGCTGCCACGGCGTCCCGGTCGACTGGGCGTCAGTGCAGGTCAGCGGGGTCGCCACGGCCGGCGACCCGTGGCTGGCGGCCGCGGTGGGCGCCACCGTCGCTGAGCTGGCGCAGCGGGAGGGGCGCACGCCGTTCGCCGTCGCCGTCGACCTGCTGGTCCGCGACCGGCTCGGCACCACCGTGCTGCAGCACGTCGGCGACGCCGCCAACGTGCGGGAGGTGGTCGCGTCGCGCCACCACGCCGTCGGCAGCGACGGGCTGCTCGTCGGCGCCCGACCGCACCCCAGGGCGTGGGGCGCCTTCGCGCACCTGCTGGGGCCCTGCGTGCGCGAGGGACTCCTGTCGCTGGAGGAGGCGGTGCTGCGGATGACGCTGAGGCCGGCGCGGAGGCTGGGCCTGGCGGGACCCGGCCCGGGGGCGCGGGGCGTCCTGCGGGTCGGGGCCGTGGCCGACCTGGTGCTGTTCGACCCGGCCGCCGTCGAGGGCGCGACCTTCGACGAGCCGCGGCGCCCGCCCCGCGGGATCCCGCACGTGTGGGTGGCGGGCGTGCCGCTGGTCACCGACGGGGCCCGCACCGGGGCGACCCCCGGCCGCTCCCTGCGCCCCCTCCTCCCCCACCGTCCGTGATCATGGACCTCCGGTGCACTTTCCCACCGCAGCCGGCGGGGGCAGGATCGGTCGGCATGACGAAGCGCACCGGCCTCACCACCGCCGACGCCCCGGCCGCCGCCCACTCCTTCTCCCAGGGGGTGCGCGCCGGGAACATCGTCCAGGTCTCCGGCCAGGGTCCGGTGGACCCGAGGACGGGCGAGTACCTGCACCCGGGCGACGTCGCCGCGCAGGTCGAGCGGACGCTCCTCAACGTCGAGGCCGTGCTCGCCGCGGGCGGCGCCACGTTCGACGACGTCGTGGTGCTGCGCGTCTACCTGACGACCCGCGCGCACTTCGCGGCGATGAACGACGCCTACGAGGCGTTCGTGACCCGCCGGGTCCGCGGCGGCGTGCTGCCCGCGCGGACCACGGTGATGGTCGAGCTGCCGCGCGAGGAGATGCTGGTGGAGATCGACGCCCTGGCCGTCATCGCCTGAGCTGACGACGGCCAGGGCGCCGCGGTGTTCGGGAAGTCCATGATCACGGCCTGGAGGTGCTCCGGAGGTCCATGATCACGCGGGGGGCTAGAGGGTGATCTCGGCGCCCCTCGCGGCGGACTCGTAGACCGCGGTCACGATCTTCGTCATCTCCAGGCCGTGCGTCGCCGGGGCCACCGACGGCTCCAGCCCGCGGGCGGCCCGCACGAACCCGTCGATCTCGTTCTGGAACGCCGGCACGATGTCGAAGCTGCGGCTGTCGACGTGCGGCACCACCTCGGTGATCGTGTCGTGCTGCTCGGTGAAGAGCGTGAGCGCCGGCTCGAGCTCCGCCCCGCCGCGCTCACCGAACAGGGCGAGCCCGACCTGCGGGCGCCCGTGCAGGGAGTACGAGACGTCGAGGTGGAGCACCGCGCCGCCCTCGAAGCGGACCACCGCGCCGGCGAGGTCCTCCACGGAGTTCCTCGAGACGTCGTAGTCGGCGGACTTCCACCGGGTCAGCGACTCGATGTTGCCGCGGTTGCCGAGCCGGTCGGAGGTGTAGCCGCTGACCGCCACGGCCCTCGGCGCCCCCATGAACCACCAGGCCAGGTCGAGGAAGTGGACGCCCACGTCGATCAGCGGGCCCCCGCCGGAGACCGAGCGGTCGGCGAACCAGCCGCCGGGGTTGCCGGCCTGGCGCAGGCAGGTGGCCTTCGCGTAGTAGACGGCGCCCAGGTCACCGGCGTCGGCGAAGGTCTTCAGCACCTGGGCGTTCGGTGACCAGCGCCGCACGTACCCGACCTGCACCACGCCGTCCGACGCCGCCTCGGCGGCCACGATCGCCTCCGCCTCGGCCACCGTGCGGGCCATGGGCTTCTCGACCAGCGCGCTGCGGCCCGAGGCGAGGACGTCGACGGCGATCGGCGAATGCGTGTCGTTGCGGGTGCAGACCGACACGGCCTCGACCTCGGCGTCGGCCAGCAGCTCGGTGTGCGAGCCGTACGCCCTCACCGGCTCCGAGCCCGGGCTCAGCGCGCTGTACTCCGCGGCGCGCGCCGTCGCCCGGGCCAGGTCGACGTCGGCGACCGCGACGATGCGCGCGCCGGGGTTGCGCGCGTACGAGCTCAGGTGCCACTCGGCGATGGAGCCGCCGCCGACGACGCCGACGCCCAGCGGCGCCCCGGTGCTCGCAGGAGGGGTCTGGGCGGCCATCACGCGGCCTCCGCCCAGAGCTGGCGGGCGTGCGCCAGGCCGGCCGCCACCGCGGCGTCGTCGTCCTCGGGACCCTCGAACTCGATGGTCACCGGGCCGTCGAAGCCGGAGGCCCGCACCTCGCGGACGATCGCGGCCAGCGGCAGGTCGCCCTCACCGACCACCGAGCCGAGCAGGCCCGCGCCGCCCAGCGTGCGGAGCCAGCCCTGCGCCGCTGGGTCACCCGGCGGCTCCAGCTGCGGCCTCACGCGGAAGTCCTTCAGGTGCACCACCGACGCCGTCGGCAGGCTGGTGCGCACGGCGGCCAGCGGCTCGGCGTCGACGCAGAGGAAGTTGCCGACGTCGACCAGCGTGGAGAAGTTCGGCCGCTCGACGGCCGCCACCAGGGCCTGCACGCGGGCCGGGTCGTTCATGAAGAAGCCGTGGTTCTCGACCATGGTCGCCAGCCCCAGCTCGGCGGCGCGGTCGGCGACGCGCTGGCACGGACCCACCACCAGCTCGGCCACCTCGCGGGCCTCCGCGTCGGACGAGGCGCGCCACGCCCACGCGACGACGTCGTGCCGGACGCGCGCCACCCCCAGGCGGCGGGCCGCCTCGAGGTGGCCGAACACCCGCTGGACCTCGGACTCCAGGTCACCGGCCTCGTGCGCGGAGCGGAAGTCGGCGGCGATGACGTAGCTGGTGAGGGGCAGGCCGCGCTCGGCGGCGCGGGCGGCGATCGCGTCGGTGAGGGCGAGGTCGTCGGGGAGGTCGGGCGCGCCGGCGCCGGCCTGGGCGATCTCGAGGTGGTCCGCGCCGGAGGCGGCGACCCTGTCGACGACGCCGAGCAGGTCGAGACCCCCGGCGGCGATGGTCGAGGCATAGCTGTAGGAGCTGACGCCGAGCTGCACGGTGCGGTCCTCCGTCGGATCGGGGTGTGGCGTGCCGCGACGCTAGGGGCGGTCGGGCACCCAGCGCCAAGGGGTGGCGATCGGCCAGTCGCGAATTAACCGAAGTGCAACCTTCGGCCGTGGCGCCGCGCCGCGGGGACGTGCGTGGATGACGCCCACACCGCGACGGGGAGGCCTCGGGGCGCGCAGCGCAGCGCGCCCCGAGGACTCCCCGCGACCCGCCCCGTCGAAGGAAGTCCCGTGCCCGACAGCACCGCGCCCCCCAACCCGGCCCCCGCTCCGCCCGGGCCCCGCATCGCCGTCCTCGGCGCGAGCCTGGAGGCGAGCACCCACTCCCCCGGCGCCACGCTCGTCAGCGACTTCGTGCGCCGCGACGGCGAGGACCTGCTCGCGGCGCTCCCCTGGTTGGCGCCCGGGACGCCGCTGCGCGGGGCCGCCGACTGGGTCGGCCTGACGCACTACCGCACCTTCGCCGGCGCCCCCGTGCCCGCGGCTGACTGGGCGGAGATGACCGGGGTGCTGCTCGGCGGCCTGCGGGCGGCCCTCGAGGACGGCCCGCTGGACGGCGTGCTCTTCGACGTCCACGGCGCCATGAGCGTGGTCGGCACCGACGACCCGGAGGGCGAGCTCGCCGCCGCCGTCCGCGCCCTCGTGGGTCCGGACACCCTGGTCAGCACCGGGATGGACCTGCACGGCAACGTCTCCCCGCTGCTCGCCCGGGCCTGCGACCTGCTGACCTGCTACCGGATGGCCCCCCACGAGGACGCCGAGGAGACCAAGGAGCGGGCCGCGGCCAACCTGGTCGACCGCCTGCTCGCGGCGCGGCGCGGCGAGGTGCCGCTGCGCCCGATCAAGGCGCGCATCCAGGTGCCGGTGCTGCTGCCCGGGGAGAAGACCAGCACCCGCGTGGAGCCGGCGGCGTCCCTGTACGCCCTGGTCCCGCAGGTGGAGGCTCGCGACGGCGTGCTCGACGCCGGCATCTGGATCGGCTACGCCTGGGCCGACCTGCCCCGCAGCTCGGCGTGCGTGGTGGTCACCGGCGACGACGCCGCCGCCGTCACCGCGGGGGCGGAGGAGCTGGCCCGGGCGATGTGGGCGGTGCGCGACGAGTTCGCGTTCGTGGCCCCCACCGGCAGCCTCGACGAGTGCCTCGACGCCGCCGCGGCGAGCGCTGCCGCCGGCGTCCGGCCCTTCTTCGTCTCCGACTCCGGTGACAACCCCACCGCGGGCGGCACCGGAGACGCCACCTGGACGCTGGCGCGCCTGCTGGAGCGCCCCGAGGTCGCCTCGGGGCAGCTGGAGGTCGTCTACGCCTCGGTCCCCGACGCCGGGGCGGCGCGGGCGGCGGCCGCCGCGGGCGTCGGGGCCCGGGTGCAGCTGGAGGTCGGTGCGCGGGTGGACGACGTGCACCAGCCCCCGGTGCCCGTCGACGCCGTGGTGGAGCACGTCTGCACCGACGACCCGGTGGCCCGCACCGAGGTGGTGCTGCGCACCGGCGGGCTGCGGCTCCTGCTCACCGAGCGGCGCAAGCCGTACCACCTGGAGGGCGACTTCACCCGCA
>JAKONK010000176.1 GCA_022701985.1 Actinomycetales bacterium | reverse complement strand
CCGAAATGCGCCAGCACCTCGCGGTCGAGGCCGGCCTCGCGGTAGGAGAGCGGCACGTCGTAGATGGAGGCGACGTCGCGCGCCTCGATGACGGCGGTCTCGCGCACGTTGCAGAACAGGGCGAGCTTGCGGCGCTCGTCCACCGGAATCGGGCGGTCGCAGCGGCACAGCAGCATGTCGGGCTGGATGCCGATGGAGCGCAGCTCCTTCACCGAGTGCTGCGTCGGCTTGGTCTTCAGCTCGCCCGCCGACGGGATGTAGGGCAGCAGGGTGAGGTGGACGAAGGCGGTGGCCCCGCGCGGCAGCTCCTGGCCGAGCTGGCGGATCGCCTCGAAGAACGGCAGGCCCTCGATGTCGCCCACCGTGCCGCCGATCTCCACGAGAACGAAGTCGAACGCCTCGTTGCCCTCGAGCACGAACGCCTTGATGGCGTTGGTGACGTGGGGGATCACCTGGATGGTGGCGCCGAGATAGTCGCCGCGCCGCTCCTTGGTGATGATGTCGAGGTAGATCCGGCCCGTGGTGATGTTGTCGGCCCGGGTCGCCGGCAGACCGGTGAAGCGCTCGTAATGGCCGAGATCGAGGTCCGTCTCGGCGCCGTCGTCGGTGACGAACACCTCGCCGTGCTCGAACGGGTTCATGGTGCCCGGGTCGACGTTGAGGTAGGGGTCGAGCTTCTGCATCGAGACCCGCAGGCCCCGGGCCCGGAGCAGGTGACCGAGGCTGGAGGCCGTCAGGCCCTTGCCCAGGGAGGAGGCGACCCCTCCGGTCACGAAGATGTGCCGCGTCGTCGTACCGCGCCCAGCTGATGTTCCGCGCTTCGCCACGGGCTGCCAACCTACCAGCGCGCTGCGCCGGGTCGGCCCCAGCGCCGCGAGCACCGCCCGTCCGGCTCCCCCTCAGCGCTCCCGGGCCGCCGCCACCAGCAGCTCCTCGGCGTGGGCCCGCGCGGAGCCGGAGTCCTCCTGGCCGGCCAGCATCCGCGCCAGCTCGGCCACCCGCTCCTCGCCGTCCAGGGCGCTGACGCCGCTGACGGTCACCTGGCCGTCGACGGCCTTGGCCACCCGCAGGTGCTGGTCGGCCCACGCCGCCACCTGCGGGAGGTGGGTCACCACGATCACCTGCCGCTCGCGCGCCAGGCGCGCCAGGCGGCGCCCGATCCCCACCGCGGCCCGCCCGCCGACACCGGCGTCGACCTCGTCGAAGACGAAGGTCGGGACGACGTCGCTCGCGGCCAGCACCAGCTCCAGGGCGAGCATCACGCGCGAGAGCTCACCGCCCGAGGCGCCCTTGGCGATGGGCCGCTCCGGCTGGCCGGGCGAGGGCCGCAGGAGGAAGGCCACCTCGTCCGCGCCGCTGGGCCCGAGCCCCGCGAGGCCCGGCGACCCGGTCTGCTCCTCGCCCGGCTGCGCCGGGGTCACCTGCACCACCAGCTGCGCGTGCGGCATGGCCAGCTCGGGCAGCTCGGCGGTCGCCCGCACCGACAGCTCGAGCGCCGCCGCCGTCCGGGCCGCGGTGACGGCGCCGGCCAGCTCCAGCAGCTGGGCCACCAGACCCTCGCGCTCCCCGCGGAGCCCGGCGGTGCGGTCCTGGTCGCCGTCGAGCTCGAACAGGCGCACGGAGGCGACCTCGGCCCACGCCAGCACCGCGTCGACCCCCTCGGGCGCCTGCTCCGAGCCGGCCGTCGCCAGCTCGGCGGCCCGCTGGGAGGCCGCGGGCAGGGCCCGCACGAGCGAAGAGAGCTCCGCGCGGCGGTCCTGGACCGAGGCCAGGCGCACCGGGTCGACGTCGACGGCCTCGGCCGCCGTGGCCAGCTCGGCGGCGGCGTCGGCGATGAGGTAGCCGACCTCGGCGAGCTGGTCGGCCAGGGATCCCAGGTGCGGGTCGTGCTCGCGGACCAGCTCCAGCGGGCGCCTCGCGGCCTCGACCAGGGAGGCGGCGTCGGGGCCGTCGTCGGCGAGGGGGTCGCCGGCGAGCGCCGCGTGGGCGAGGGCGGCCGCGGCGCGCAGCTCCTCGGCGTGGTCGAGCCGGTCGGCCTCGGCGGCGAGCGCCCGGTCCTCCCCCGGCTGCGGGGCCACCGCCTCGACCTGGGCCAGCCCTGCGCGCAGCAGCTCGGCCTCGGCAGCGCGCTCCCGGGCGGCGGAGGTGATGGCGGCGATCTCGCCGTCCAGCGCCGAGAGCCGGCGCCACAGGGCCCGGTACCGCGTGAGGGGCTCGCCGACGGCGGCGCCCGCGAACCGGTCCAGGGCCTGGCGCTGGCGGGCGGCGGAGCGCAGCAGCACCTGCTCGGACTGGCCGTGGACGGCGACGAGGTCGTCGGCGAGCTCGGACAGCACCGCGACGGGGACGGCGCGACCGCCGGCGTGGGCGCGGCCCCGGCCGGTCGCGGCGACGCTGCGGGCGACGATGAGGACGTCGTCGTCGAGCTCGGCCCCCGCCTCGACGGCGCGCTCGGCGGCGCGGCTGCCGGCGGCGACGGTGAAGCGCCCCTCCACGACGGCGGTGTCCGCCCCGCGGCGCACCGAGCCCGCGTCGGCGCGGGCGCCCAGGAGCAGGCCGAGTCCCGTGACCAGCATGGTCTTGCCGGCACCGGTCTCACCGGTGATCACGGTGAACCCCCCCGACAGCTCCAGCGTGGCGTCGGTGATGACGCCCAGGGAGCGGATGCGGACCTCCTCGAGCACGCCTCAGCCTCCCGCGGGGCCGGTGCTCGGGGTCGCGCCGGTGCCGGTCGCCGGGGGTGCGGGGTGCGCGGGGGCGGGGTGCCCGCGGCCCTCGCCGTCCTCGGGCCCGCGCCAGCCGCCGACCGCGAGGCCGAACTTGGCCACGAGCCGGTCGGTGAAGGGGCCGGTGGAGATGTGCGCGAGGCGGACGGGCGCCGCACCGCGGCGGACCTCGATGCGCGCGCCCGGGTGCACGGGGACCGCCCGGCGCCCGTCGCACCAGACCACGCCGTCGGTCTGGTTGCGCTCGAGCACCTCGACGGCCATCACCGAGTCGGGGCTGACCACGAGCGGGCGGGCGAACAGCGCGTGCGCGGAGATCGGCACCATGAGCAGCGCCTGCACCCCGGGCCACACCACGGGGCCGCCGGCGGAGAAGGCGTAGGCGGTGGAGCCGGTCGGGGTTGCCATGACGACGCCGTCGCAGCCGTAGCTCGACACGGGGCGCCCGTCGACCTCGGTGACCAGCTCGAGCACCCGCTCGCGGGCGCCCTTCTCGACGCTGACGTCGTTCAGCGCCCACGACGTCGCGCGCACCACGCCGCCCTCGACGACGTCGACCTGCAGCGTGAGCCGCTCCTCGACGCTGTACTCGCGGGCCGCGACGTGCGCGACCGTGCTCTCGAGCGCGTCGCGCTCGGTCTCGGCGAGGAAGCCGACGTGACCGAGGTTCACCCCGAGCAGCGGGACGTCCGTGCCGTGGACCAGCTCCGCGGCGCGCAGCACGGTGCCGTCACCCCCGAGGACCACCACCAGCTCGAGGTCCTCGACGGCGCCCGGCTGGACGCGCTGGACGCCGGTGCAGTCCGGGATGTCGGCTGCCTCGTCGTCGAGCAGCACCGGCTCCAGGCCGTGGTCGACCAGGAGGCGGACCACCTGGCGCGCGGCGTCGACGGCCTCCTCGCGCCCGGTGTGCGTCAGGACCAGCACGCGCCTCACGACGCACCCCCTCCCGCACCGGCCGGAACCGCGGAGGCGGCAGCGGGGGCGGGGGCGGCCGGGACGGTGGCACCGCCGACGGGTCCCTCGGCGACGGCGGTGCGCACGACCCGCTCGACCTCCTCGACGGGCAGCGGCTCGCCGCGGCGCAGGTGCACGAAGTACTCCACGTTGCCGCTCGGTCCGGGCAGGGGGCTCGCGGCGCAGGCGTGCAGGCGCAGGCCCAGGACGGCGGCCGCGGCGACCACGTCGCGGACCGCGAGCTCGCGCAGGGCCGGGTCGCGCACGACCCCGCCGGAGCCGAGCCGCTCGCGGCCCACCTCGAACTGCGGCTTGACCATGAGCAGGAGGTCGGCGTCGGGAGCGGCGACCCCGGACAGCGCCGGCAGCACCAGGCGCAGCGAGATGAAGGACAGGTCCGCGACCACCAGGTCGGGAGCCGGGGCGACCTGCTCCGGCACCAGCTCGCGGACGTTCGTCCTGTCGAGCACCTGGACCCGCTCGTCGGACTGCAGCCGCCACAGCAGCTGTCCGTAGCCCACGTCGACGGCCACCACGGAGGCGGCTCCGGCGCGCAGGAGGACGTCGGTGAAGCCTCCCGTGGAGGCCCCGGCGTCCAGGCAGCGCCGACCCGCGACCGGGGTTCCGGTCGCCTCCAGCGCGCCGAGGAGCTTGTGCGCGCCGCGGCTGGCCCAGCCGGCGTCGGCGGCGTCGTCCCTGACGACGACGGGGGCGCTGGCCTCCACCTGGGTGGCGGGCTTGGCGGCGACGGCGCCGGACACGGACACGCGACCGGCGGCCACGAGCTCGGCGGCGTGGTCGCGCGAGCGCGCCAGTCCGCGTCGCACCAGCTCGGCGTCGAGGCGCTGACGACGGGCGACGGCGCTCATCCGGCGTCGGCCAGGCGGGCGCGCAGGGCGTCGTGGGCGACCGCGAGGGCTCGCGCGGAGGCCAGGGGGTCGGCCCCGG
>JAKONK010000119.1 GCA_022701985.1 Actinomycetales bacterium | reverse complement strand
GGCTCGCTCGCGGCGCTGCCGCGGTCCTCCGCGGCCTGGGCCTCGGCGAGCTCGCGCTCCAGCGAGGGGATCTCCTCGTACTGGATGCGGGAGGCCGCCGCGTAGTCGACGTCGCGGTAGGCCCGCTCGAAGCGGGAGCGGGCGTCGTCGAGCTGCTGCTTGAGCTCACCGACGCGGTTCAGGCCGGCCTTCTGCGCCTCCCACCGGGCGGTGAGGGTGGCCAGCTGCTCGGTCCGGTCGGCCAGGTCGGCGCGCAGCCGCTCCAGCCTGTCGAGGGAGGCCGGGTCGGACTCGGCCGCCAGGGCCATCTCCTCCATGCGCAGGCGGTCGGTGGAGCGGCGCAGCGCGTCGATCTCCTCCGGGGAGGAGTCGATCTCCATGCGCAGCCGGGAGGCGGCCTCGTCGACCAGGTCGATGGCCTTGTCGGGCAGCTGGCGGCCGGTGATGTACCGGTCGGAGAGCGTGGCGGCGGCCACCAGCGCGGCGTCGGTGATCTCGACGCCGTGGTGGGCCTCGTAGCGCTCGTTCAGCCCGCGCAAGATGGCGACGGTGTCGGGCACGCTCGGCTCGCCCACGAAGACCTGCTGGAAGCGCCGCTCGAGTGCGGCGTCCTTCTCGATCCGCTCGCGGTACTCGGTGAGCGTGGTGGCGCCGACCAGGCGCAGCTCGCCGCGGGCGAGCATCGGCTTGAGCATGTTGCCCGCGTCGAGGCCGCCCTCACCGCCGGAGGCCCCGGCGCCGACGACGGTGTGCAGCTCGTCGATGAAGGTGATGACCTCTCCGTCGGAGCCGCGGATCTCGTCGAGCACGGACTTCAGCCGCTCCTCGAACTCCCCGCGGTACTTCGCCCCGGCGAGCATGGCGCCCAGGTCGAGGCTGATGAGGCGGCGCCCGCGCAGCGACTCGGGCACGTCGCCGTCGACGATGCGCTGGGCGAGGCCCTCGACCACAGCGGTCTTGCCGACGCCGGGCTCGCCGATGAGCACGGGGTTGTTCTTGGTGCGGCGGGCGAGCACCTGCACCACGCGGCGGATCTCGGCGTCGCGGCCGATCACCGGGTCGATCTTCCCCTCGCGGGCGCGGGCGGTGAGGTCGACCCCGTACTGCTCGAGCGCCTTGAACGTGCCCTCGGGGTCGGCGCTGGTGACCTGCGTGCCGCCGCGCACCCCCGGGAGCGCCTCGACGAGCGCGTCACGGCTGGCGCCCGCGCGGGCCAGGAGCGGAGCGACGGACTCGGGGCCCTCGGCGCTGGCCAGCCCGACGAGCAGGTGGTCGGCGGAGACGAAGGCGTCCCCGTGGGCCTCGCTGGCGGTGCGCGCGGCGGTCAGCGCCGCCAGCGCGGGTCGGGAGAGCTGGGGCGTGGCGACGGTGGCGCCGGACGCCGAGGGCAGGGCGGCCAGCTGGGTGCGCAGCTGCTCGCGCACGCGGGTGACCGCGTCGGGCGAGGCGGTGGCGGCGAGCAGGGCGGCGGCGACGCCGTCCTGCTCCAGCAGCGCGAGGGCTAGGTGGGCGGGGAGCACGTGGGCGTGCCCGCCCTCGACGGCGCGCGACGCGGCGCTCGCCAGGGCCTCCTGGCTCTTGGTGGTGAGCTTCAGCTCCAAGCGGGACCTCCGGGGGTGGTGCGGAACGGGTTGAGCCTATGAGACTCAACCTCGACCGCACCACCCCTGTTCCCGTCCGGCGGTGCTCAGGAGGTCGGGCCGAAGCTGCTCTCGATGTCGGCGACCTCGAGCTCGGCGGTGGCGGCGATCAGCTCGAGCAGCTCGGTGTCGACGCCGGGGGCGTACTCCTCGAAGCGCGGCGGCGCGACAGTGGTGGGCTCGCCGCCGGTGGGTGCCTGGGCCGGCACCGACAGGTCGGTCCCGTCGTTGGACGGCGAGGGACCGCGCAGGATCTTGCTGGCCTCGCTCAGGCCGGTGAGGTCGAAGGTGTAGTTGACGCTCTGGAGGCCCTTGTCGACCAGCGCCTTCACCTCGGGGAAGCGCTCGGCGTTCGTCTTCGGGATCGGCAGCGTCTTCTTCCAGTCGACCCCGAGCGTCTCCAGCGCCTTGGCGTACGCGTTCTCGTGGGCCTGGTCGCGCACGATGAGGTAGGCGACGGTCGAGCGGGCGGTCTTGTTGGCCGTCATCTCGTAGATGCGGCTCTTCTGCAGGCGCCCGGTCGACTCGAGCATGAGGTTGTAGAGCAGGTCGAGCACGAGGTTGCCCGAGTTGTAGACGTAGCTGCCGCTCCACGGGTTGCCCGCGGAGTCGACCGGCAGCGCCCCCTGTGCGCCCACGAGGTAGTGGTGGATGTTGCCCTCGGTCAGGGCGCTGGCCAGCGGCGTCGCACCACCGGCACCGGGGACGTCGAGGTCGTCCGCCTGCTTCCCCTGGTACCGCGGCGAGCCGTCGGTGAGGCGGGCGATCGTCGTCCCGATCAGCTCGACGTGGCTGATCTCCTCGGTGCCAATGCCCTGCATCAGGTCCTTGTAGGGCTTCGCGCGCGGGTCGCCGCGGAAGTTCATCGACTGGAACAGGTACTGCATCATCGTGCGCATCTCGCCGAACTGACCGCCGAGGCCCTCCTGGAGGGCGTTGGCGGCCGCGGGGTCCGGCTCGTCCTGGGCGATCTCGTGGATGAGCTGCTGGACGTGGAGGTACACGGGTTCTCCCTGTGGTGGAGCGCTGCCAGCACGTGTGCTCGACCGGCGGTGGTCACCCCGTACCCGCGACCACCGCCGGCACACGCCCCGGACCCGGACCGCGCCGCCGGGCCTCAGGCGGTCCGGGGCGGCGGCAGCGCCCGCAGCGAGGTCACCGCCTCGCCCACGTCGAGGCTGGCCAGCTCGGCCGCTGCCCACCCCGACGCCCACCCCGCCCGGTCCAGGGTCCGGGGGCCCCGCCGGCTGACCAGCTGGGGGAAGGCCTGCGCCACGGCGTCGTCGACGGCTGCGGACCGCGCCGCCAGCACCGGCAGCAGCCGGCCGCCGTCGTCGAGGTCACCGGCGG
>JAKONK010000073.1 GCA_022701985.1 Actinomycetales bacterium | reverse complement strand
AGCACCGCGTCGGGGTGCCCGGCGGTCCCGGCGAGGTGGTGTGGACCAACGAGCGCGGCGAGCTCTGCGAGGCCAGCACCGCCAACCTCGCCGTGCGCCTCGACGGCCGCTGGTGGACCCCGCCGGTCGAGTGCGGGCTGCTGCCCGGGGTCCTGCGAGGGCGGCTGCTCGAGGCCGGCGAGCTGGACCTGCGCGTGCTGCACGCCGCCGACCTGCGCCGCGCCGACGGTCTGGCCGTGCTCAGCTCCCTGCGGGGGTGGCGGCCCGCCGTCCTCCCCCGCGTGCAGGGGTGACGGCTACCGCTTCGCGGCCTTCGAGGTCCTCTTCTTCGTCGTCGAGGCCTTCTTCGTGGTGGTCGCCTTCTTCGTGGTGGCCTTCGTCGGGGCCTTGGCCGCGGCCTTCGCGGTCGTCCTCACGGGCGGCGCGGCCTTCGCCACCGGGGCCTTCGCCGGCGGCGGTGTCCAGGCGCCGACGGGCGCGGTCCCGGGCACCACGCTGAGGCGCCCGTCAGCGGCGCGGGTGAGCGTCCCGATGCCGAGGCGGCGCGGCTGGCGGATGGCGTGGCCCACGCGGTCCTCGCCGAGGAAGTAGGTGGCGTAGGCGATCCGCAGGTTCCCGCTGGCGTCGAGGAAGGCCGCCGAGCCACCGGGGCCCTGCGCCGTGCCGCTGCTGGACATCAGCGGCCGCTCGTCGGGGCGGGTGCACGGCCCCGTGGGGCCCTGCGGGCAGATGGCGTAGCCGGTCGCGTAGGCGCTGCGCCCGGCTGCGTCCGCGCCCCAGTGGTTGGCGGAGTAGAAGAGGTACGTGGTGCCGCCGTAGGTGACCATCGAGGGGTTCTCGATCGTCGTCCCCTCCCAGCCGCCCTCGTGGGTGGCCAGGAGCTTCGTCCACGGCGCGCCCGGCAGCGGCTTGCCGTCGCCGCCGAGCTCCACGGACAGGATCGAGCTCGGGTGGCTGCGCACCTTGCCCAGCGCCTTCCAGAGCAGGTAGCTCCTGCCGGTGGCCGGGTCGCGGTAGGCGGACGGGTCGATGGAGCCGTCGGGATCGGTCTCCACCGGCTGGCACTGGATCGGCCCGGTGGTCGTGTCGCGGAACGGGCCGAGCGGCGAGGGACCGCTGGCCACGGTCAGGCAGAAGCGCGTCGCGCCGACCCTCACCGCGGAGTACAGGTACCAGGTGGAGCCGATCTGGAAGACCTCCGGCGCCCAGTACTCGGTGCGCACCCAGGGCCCGTCGGAGGTCTTCAACCCCCACGACGCGGGCCTCACGAGCACGTCGTTGTTGTTGTAGCGGTCCCACTCCGACCACGGCGCCGTGCGGAACTCCTCGGGGACGGCGGGGTCGGAGGCCACCGAGTAGCCGGGGCGTCCGGGCGGGCCGGCCTGGCTGTAGGTGGGGCGGGCGCGCCAGGTGACGAGGTCGGTGCTGGTCAGCGCGGGCACGTAGCGCCCGGCGGTGTTGGTGGCGAAGGCGTAGTAGACGTCCCCCACGCGGGTCACGGTCGGGTCGGCGAAGTCGCCCTGCCAGACCTCCCCGGGCACCGTCCAGTTGTTCTTCACCTCCGGAGCCCGCGTCTCCGTGCCGTCGACGGCGGCGGCCGCGCCCGCGGGCAGCAGCACCAGCCCGCCGAGCAGCCCGGTGAGGGCGGTCAGGCAGAGGGCGGTGCTCAGCAGCGAGCGGACGCGGGAGCTCTCGGGACGTGCCACCCCGAGGTCATCGGCGCGGGCGGCCCGCCGCCGCAGCGACGCCCCCCGGACGGGTCAGCGGCCGACCGCCGGCTGCCGAGCGCTGCCGCGAGCGCGACCGCGAGCAGCGGGGCGGGTCTCAGACGGAGACGGAGGCCAT
Source organism: Actinomycetales bacterium (assembly GCA_022701985.1). Lineage (GTDB taxonomy): Bacteria > Actinomycetota > Actinomycetes > Actinomycetales > Quadrisphaeraceae > Quadrisphaera. The sequence continues at coordinate 7,402 of JAKONK010000073.1, read as the reverse complement.
GACCTCGACCGCGCGGTCGATGAAGGCGTCCACCTGGTGCTCGGCGTAGCCGTGGTCACCGCGGCGGGTGGTGAAGACGGCGCGGCGCAGGTCGTCGTGGCCCAGGCCGGGGTGGCCGTCGAGCCAGGCGCCGATGCGCTCGCACAGCTCGTCGACCTCCTCCGGGTCGTACCCGGGCTGGCCGTGCTCGGCGCGGTCGAACCTGTCGCCGTCGGGGCGGTCCAGGCGGGGGCGCAGGGTGGCCGCGCGCGCCGACAGCTCGGCGTGCGCGCGGTCGGCGCCCAGGCGCCCCCTGGCGACCTCCTGCTCGCGGCGCAGGAAGGCGTCCTCCATGCGGTCCAGGGCGGCGTCGACCATCTGCACGTCGTAGCCGCGGCGCACCAGGTCGAAGCCGACCTCGCGCACGTCGCGGCTGCTGACGCCGCCGCGGGGCCCGCCGGTCTCGTAGGAGACGCGCGCCTGCGCGAAGAAGTCCTCGACCTGCTCGACGGCGTAGCCGCGCTTCCAGCCGGCGGTGCGCGCGAAGGTGGGCCCCGGAGTCACTCCAGCATGGTGCCCGAGCGCGCCCTCCGAGCGCAGGAGAAACACGCGCCTCAGCGGACCCTGCTCACCCGGGGCTCGTCCCAGACCGGTCCGGGGGTCTCCCGGACGGTGCCGTCGGCACCCAGCACGAGGAACCTGTCGAAGCCGCGGGCGAACCACCGGTCGTGCGTCACGGCGACGACGGTGCCCTCGAAGCGCTCGAGGGCCGCCTCCAGCGCCTCGGCGGACTCCAGGTCGAGGTTGTCGGTGGGCTCGTCGAGGAGCAGCAGCGTCGCTCCGGACAGCTCCAGGAGGAGCACCCCGAAGCGGGCCCGCTGCCCGCCGGACAGCGTCGCGACCCTCTGCTCGGCGGCGTGGGCGAGGCCGTACCGGTCCAGCGCCCGGGTGGCGGCCTCGCGCGGCAGGCCCCCTCGGTGGCCGTCCCCGCGGTGGAGGACGTCGAGGAGGGTGCGCTCGTCGCGCTTCCCGCCGGACGGCCCGCCGGACGGCTGGGCAGACGGCCCGGCGTCGGCGGTGTCGGCGGCCGACGACTGCCGGAACCAGCCCGGCCGCACGCGCGACCCCAGCCGGGCGACTCCGGTGTGCTCGACGGGCTCGGGAGGCGGTCCGTCACCGACCGGCTCGTGCTCGGCCTCGGGGTGGGTGCCGCCCGCGGCGAGCAGGCGCAGCAGGTGGCTCTTGCCCGAGCCGTTGGACCCGAGGACGGCGAGGCGGTCGCCGAGGTGCAGCTCCAGGTCGAAGGGGGCGACCAGGCCCGTCATCCCCAGCTGCTCGAACGCCACGGCGCGCTTGGCGGTGCGACCGCCGCGCAGCCGCATCCCCAGCTTCTGCGGCACGGGGGCCGCGATCGGCGGGCCGGCCTCCTCGAAGCGCGCCAGCCGGGTCTGCGCCGCCTGGTAGCGGCTCGCGATCCCGTCGTTGAAGGTGGCCTTGGTCTTGAGGCTCAGCACCAGGGCCTTGAGCGCGGCGTGGTCCTCGTCCCAGCGGCGGCGCAGCTCCTCCAGGCGGGCGGTGCGGTCGGCGCGGGCGTCGGCGTAGCCGTCGAAGCCCCCGCCGTGGACCCACATCCGCGCCCCGGCGGCGCCGGGCTCGAGGGTGGCCACCCGCGTGGCCGTGCGGGCGAGCAGCTCGCGGTCGTGGCTGACCAGCAGCACCGTGCGCCCGCTGGCCACGAGCGCCTCCTCGAGCCACCGCTTGCCCGGGACGTCGAGGGAGTTGTCGGGCTCGTCGAGCAGCAGCACGCCCTGGGGCCCGCGGAGCAGCGACTCCAGCAGCAGCCGCTTGCGCTCACCACCGGACAGGGTGGCGACGTCGCGCCAGCGCGCCCGCTCGTACCCGGTGCCGAGGGCGGCGTCGCACACGACGTCCCACGCGACCTCGGCCTCGTACCCGCCCGCGTCGCCCCAGCCGGCGATGGCCGTGGCGTAGCGCATCTGGGTGGGCTCGTCCTCGGCCTCCATCATCGCGAGCTCCGCCGCGTCGAGCTCGGCGGCTGCCGCCTGCAGCTGGGGCGGTGCCACCGACAGCAGCAGGTCCCGGACCTCCTTGGCACCCGCCCCGGCGGTCTGCTGCATCACCTGCAGCCCGCCGCTGCGCACGACGGACCCTGCGTGCGGGGCGACCTCCCCGGTGATGATGCGCAGCAGGGTCGTCTTGCCGGTGCCGTTGGGGCCGATCAGCGCGGTGCGCTGGCCCTCCCCGGCGCGCATGCTGACCTCGCGCAGCAGGGGGCGCCCGTCGGGGAGGTCGTAGGAGACGCCGTTGACCTCCAGGTGTGCCACGGACGCCGATCCTCCCCGATGCGCGCCGTCGTCGTCACCCGGGTTCTCGGGCGCCCCGCCGTCGGACCGCACCCTTCGCGGAGGGTGCGGCCCGACGGCGGTCGGGCGGGGGTCAGACCGCGGCGGTCTGCTGCTGGTCGGCGCGCAGGTGCGCCGGGGTCCAGCCCAGCGCCGGGGCGACGTGCTCGGCGATCGTGGTGAGCAGCCGGGTGTTGTACTCCACGCCCAGCATGTTCGGGATCGTCAGCAGCAGGGTGTCGGCCTCCTGCACGGCGACGTCGCGCGCGAGCTGCTCGGCGACGGCGTCGGGGTCGCCGGCGTAGTGCCGCCCGAAGCGGGCGAGCCCGCCGTCCAGGTACCCGACCTGGTCGTCGCTGCCGACGTCACCGCCGAAGTACGTCCGGTCCTCGTCGGTGGTGATGGGCATGACGCTGCGCGAGACGGACACCCGCGGGGTGCCCGACCAGCCGGCCTCGGCCCAGGCGGCGCGGAACCCCGCGATCTGCTCGGCCTGGAGCTGGTCGAACGGCACGCCGGTGTCCTCGGTGAGCAGGGTCGAGCTCATGAGGTTCATCCCCTGCTGCCCGGCCCAGCGGGCGGTCGCCCGGGTGCCGGCGCCCCACCAGATCCGGTCGGCCAGCCCCGCGGACTGCGGCTGGACGGCCAGAAGGCCCTCGCGGCCGGTCATCCGGGAGTCCATCGGAGCCACGCCGGCGCCGGCGACCGCGGCGCGGAAGCGACGGGTGTGCTCGCGGGCCAGGTCGGCGTCGGTGCTGCCCTCCGGCGCGACGTGCCCGAAGGCCTCGGCGCCGCGCAGGGCGGGCTCGGGCGACCCCCGGCTCACGCCGAGCTGCAGCCGGCCGCCGCTGATGAGGTCGGTCGACGCGGCGAGCTCGGCCATCGCCAGCGGCTCCTCGTAGCGCATGTCGATGACGCCGGTGCCCAGCTCGATCCGCGAGGTGCGGGCGCCCATCGCCGCGAGCAGCGGCCAGGGCGAGCTGAGCTGCGGCGCGAAGTGGTGCACGCGCACGTAGGCGCCGTCGAGGCCGATCTCCTCCGCGGCGACGGCCAGCTCGACCGTCTGCAGCAGGGCGTCGGCACCGGTGCGCACCTGGGAGCCCCGGGCGGGACGCCAGTTGCCGAAGTTGAGGAACCCGATGTGCTTCACGCTTCAACCAACTCCCGGGCACCTCCACCTGTTCCCGGGCACCCCGCCCCGGCACGCTGGGCGGGTGGCCGCCCCGGCGCTCCCCCTCGACGTCGAGCTGCGCTGGGCCACCTCGTGGGCTCACTCCGCCGACCGGTGCGTCGGCAGGCACCTGGGGTTCCCGCCCCTGCCCGTGGCCTGCACGCCGAACGGGGCGTTCTCGAGCTGCGAGGGACCTGCCCTGCGCGCCCAGGTCGAGGCGGAGCGGCGTCCGTTCGTGTGGGTCGACGACCGCGCCATCACCCCGGAGTGGACGGCGTGGGCCGGGTCGGCGGCTGCCGACGGAGCAGCGAACCTGCTGGTGCGCCCCGACAGCGCCAGCGGTCTCACGCCCGACGACGTCGAGCGGATCGCCCGGTGGCTCGCGCAGACGACGGGGGCACCTGCGACGGGCGGCCAGCCGGACCGCCCCGCCTGATCAGGCGGGCAGGACGGGGGTGGCCGCGCCCGAGGGCTCGGTGATGTCGGTGGCGGCGAGCTGGCCACAGGCGCCGTCGATGTCGCGGCCGCGGGTGTCGCGGACCGTGGTCGGCACACCGGCCGCACGCAGGCGGCGGACGAACTCGTCCTCGACGCCCGGGTCGGATGCCGTCCACCGCGAGCCGGGCGTCGGGTTCAGCGGGATCGGGTTGACGTGCACCCAGCCGCTGCCGCGCCCCGCCAGCTGCTCCCCGAGCAGCTCGGCGCGCCAGGCGTGGTCGTTCACGTCGCGGATGAGGGCGTACTCGATGCTGACGCGGCGGCCGGTGGCGTCGAAGTACCGCTTGGCGCTGTCGAGCACGGCGGCGACGTTCCAGCGGCTGTTCAGCGGGACCAGCTCGTCGCGGAGGGTGTCGTCGGGGGCGTGCAGGCTCAGCGCGAGCGTCACCGCGAGCCCCTCGCCGGCGAGCTTGTCGACGGCGGGCACGAGACCGACCGTCGACACGGTGACGCCACGGGCCGACATGCCCAGACCGTCGGGCGCCTCGTCGACCATGCGACGGACCGCGCCGATGCACGACTTGTAGTTGGCGAGCGCCTCGCCCATGCCCATGAACACGATGTTGTTCACGCGCTCGCCCGTCGGCGCGAGGCGGCGGTTGGCGGCGGCGACCTGCTCGACCACCTCGGCCGCCGAGAGGTTGCGCTGCAGACCGCCCTGGCCGGTGGCGCAGAAGGGGCACGCCATGCCGCAGCCGGCCTGGCTGGAGACGCACAGGGTGACCCGGCCCGTGTAGCGCATGAGCACGCTCTCGATGCGGGCGCCGTCGAAGAGGCGCCACAGCGTCTTGACCGTGTCGCCGCCGTCGGCTTCCAGCTCCTTCACCGGCGTCAGCAGCTGCGGGAGAAGCGCCTCGCCCAGGCGGGCGCGCAGGTCGGCGGGGAGGTCGGTCATGGTCGACGCGTCGGACTCGCCGCGGCCGAAGTAGTGCTGCGCCACCTGCTTCACGCGGAAGGCGGGCACCCCCAGCTCCGCGGCGGCGGTGGCGCGGTCGGCCGGCGCGAGGTCGGCCAGGTGGCGCGGCGGCTTGGCCCGCCGGGGCGCGGCCAGCTGGAGGCCCGGGCGGGCCGGCGCGGGCGGAGCAGCGGGGGCGGCGGGAGGCGTGGCAGCAGTCATGACGTGGTCCATGGTCCCACGCCCGCGGGCCTGCGTCGGCGCACGAGCCGACGCAGAGGTCAGTGCACGAGGAGGTGCAGCAGGAGCCAGGTGGTGGGGGCGACGAACAGCAGGGAGTCGAGGCGGTCGAGCACCCCGCCGTGCCCCGGGACCAGGGTGCCCATGTCCTTGATGCCGAGGTCGCGCTTGAGGATCGACTCCGACAGGTCGCCGAGGGTGGCCGCGGCGACCGCCGCCAGCCCGACCAGGGCGCCGGCCCACCAGGTGCCGGCGAGCATCAGCGTCACCGACGCCACGCCCGCCACCAGGCAGAGGACGACCGAGCCCCCGAGGCCCTCCCAGGACTTCTTGGGGCTGACCGTGGGGGCCATGGGGTGGCGGCCGAAGAGCACGCCGGCGACGTAGCCGCCGACGTCGCTGCACACCGTCAGGAGCACGAAGACGACGACGCGCTGGGCGCCGTCGTCAGCCGCCAGCATCAGCACCGCGAACCCGGCCAGCAGCGGCAGCCAGCCGACCACGAGCACCGCCGAGGTTGCGTCGCGCACCAGCGCCACACCGGGGGCGGCGGTGCCGTCCTCGGCCGACGAGGGCAGGTCGGGCACCTCCAGGGCGCGCCAGGCGACGGCGGCCAGCGCCGTCAGGCACACCCCGACCAGCAGCGCGTCCAGGCCGCCGACGTAGGTGGCCACCAGGGTGGCGCTCGACCCCGCGATCAGCGGGACCTGCGGCACCCTGCGGTGCCGGGTGGCCAGGGCGGTGGCCAGCTCGCGCACCGACAGGGCCACCGCCAGCGCCGCCACGGCGATGAAGACCTCCTTGACCAGGAGGACCGCCGCCAGGAAGCCGCCGCCCAGCGCCACCCCCGCGAGGATGGCCTGGGGCAGGTTGCGCCCCGCCCGCCCGCCGCTCGACGGGGCGGGAGCCGTCACCGCCGAGCCGGCGGCCGAGCCGTCAGCTGGGCTGGGCGTCGCTGCTACCACCCGGAGGACCCGCGGAGGCGCCTCACACCGTGAGGAGCTCCGCCTCCTTGTGCTTGAGCAGGTCGTCGATGATGTCCACGTGCTTGCGGGTGAGGCCGTCGAGCTCCTTCTCCGCGCGGGCGACCTCGTCCTCACCGGCGTCGCCGTCCTTGACCACGCGGTCGAGCTCGTCCTTGGCCTTGCGGCGGACGCTGCGGACGGAGACGCGGGCGTCCTCGGCCTTGCCCCGGGCGATCTTGATGTAGTCGCGCCGGCGCTCGTCGGTCAGCTGCGGCAGGATCACGCGGATCGCGACGCCGTCGTTCGACGGGTTCACGTCGAGGTCCGACGCGCGCAGCGACCGCTCGATCGCGGGGATCGAGGTCTTGTCGTAGGGCGTGATGAGCACCGTGCGGGCCTCGGGCACGTTGAACGACGCGAGCTGCTGCAGGGGCGTCATGGCCCCGTAGTACTCGACGTTGATCTTCGTGAACAGCGCCGGGTTCGCCCGCCCGGTCCGCAGGGCCGAGAAGTCGCTCTTGGCGACCTCCACGGCCTTCTCCATCTTGTCCTCGGCCTCGAGGAGAGCGTCGTCGATCACAGGTCCATCCTCCGCGTCCGCCCCGACCCTGCGCCACCCGGGCCCCCGCAGGGGCCCGGGCTCAGCCCGCAGAGACCAGGGTCCCGATCTTCTCGCCGCGCAGCGCGGCCGAGATGGCTCCTTCACCGTCCATGCCGAACACGACCATGGGGAGGCCGTTGTCCATGCACAGGCTGAAGGCCGTCGCGTCGACCACCTTCAGCTGCTGGCGCAGCGCGTCGCCGTAGCTGACCTCGTCGAGCCGGGAGGCCAGCGGGTCCTTGCGCGGGTCGGCGGTGTAGACGCCGTCCACGCCGTTCTTGGCCATGAGCACCGCGTCGGCCCGGATCTCCAGCGCGCGCTGGGCCGCGACCGTGTCGGTGGAGAAGTAGGGCAGGCCCGCGCCCGCGCCGAAGATGACGACGCGGCCCTTCTCCATGTGCCGGATGGCGCGCCGCGGCACGTAGGGCTCCGCGACCTGGCCCATGGTGATGGCGGTCTGCACCCGGGTGTCGACACCCGCCTGCTCCAGGAAGTCCTGGAGGGCGAGGCAGTTCATGACCGTGCCGAGCATGCCCATGTAGTCGGCGCGGCTGCGGTCCATGCCGCCCTGGGAGAGCTCGGCGCCGCGGAAGTAGTTGCCACCGCCGACGACGATCGCCACCTGCACGCCCTCGCGGACGGGCCCGACGATCGCGCGGGCCACGCTGGAGACGACGTCGGGGTCGACGC
>JAKONK010000070.1 GCA_022701985.1 Actinomycetales bacterium | reverse complement strand
CGGACCCCGCGGTGGACGACGGCGCAGTCGTCGACCTTCGCCAGCGCCCCGGTGCGCTTGAGGCGCTCGGAGAAGTCGCGGTCCTCCATCCAGGCGTACAGCGGCAGCCGCTCGTCGAAGCGCTCGGCGTGCCCGGCCAGCCGGTAGCCGAAGTTGCAGCCGTACAGGCCGCTGATGGGCGCCCAGCACCCGCTGGCGCCCCGGGCCGCGCGCTCGGCGAGGGCGGCGCGGGCGGCGTCCAGGGGCACCTCGTCGGCCGAGGCGCCGTCGAGCAGCACCTCGCCGGTGATCCCGACCACCCCGGGGTGCTCGGCCAGGAACACCAGCGCCGTCGCGACGTAGCCCGCGCCGACCACGGAGTCGTCGTCGAAGAAGAACGCCGCCCGGGCGTCCGGCGCGGCGGCGAGCGCCGCGTCGAGGCCGGCGTTGCGCTGCGCGGGCAGTCCGCGGGCGTGCGCCACGACGACCCCCTCGGGCAGCCCCCGCGCGGGCAGGCTCGCGGCGTCGGGGACGCACACCGCCAGCACGAACCCCTCGTGGCGCAGCGCGAGCAGGTCGTCCACGGCCGCGCCGAGCAGCTCCGGGCGCCCCGCCGAGGCGAGGACGACGACGGCGGGGACGCCCGTCACCGCGGGCCCCCCGCCGCCGGCTGGCCCGCGGGCGAGGCGGGGGAGCCGGCGGCGGGTCCGGTCTCGGGGAGGACCACCGCGGCCGGGGGTGGCTCGCCGTCGGGGGCGAGGCCGGCCAGCACCCTGGCGTGCACCTGCGCCGTCACCTCCGCGGTGCGCTCCCAGGAGTGGGCGGCCGCGCGCTGCAGCCCGGCGGAGCGCAGGCGGTCGCGGAGCGCGGCGTCGTCCACCACCTGCTCCAGGGCTGCGCGCAGCGCCGCCGTGTCGTGCGGCGGCACGGTCAGGGCGGTGTCGCCGGTCAGCTCGACCAGCGCCCCGGCCGTCGACGTGACCACCGGTGCCCCGGCCGCCATCGCCTCGAGCACCGGGATGCCGAACCCCTCGTACAGCGAGGGGTAGACGAAGGCCGTGCAGCGCCGCAGCAGCGCGTGCTTGGTCGCGGCGGGCACGAAGCCCAGGGGCACCACGGAGTCGGCGCCGGCGCTCAGCCGCTGCCGCAGCTCGGCGGCGTGCGGGAGCGCGGTGCCGGCGAGCACCAGGTCGTGCGTGCGGCGGACGCCGCTGGCGGCCCAGGCGTCGAGCAGCCGCCCCAGGTTCTTGCGGGGCTCGAGGTTGCCCAGGTAGAGCAGGAAGGGGCGCTCCCGCGCGAGCACCGCGGGGTCGGCTCCGCCGTCGTCCTGCGCCTCACCGGGCGCGGGCTGCTCGGTCACCCCGAGCGGGGTGACCACCACGCGGGCCGGGTCGACCCCGCACAGCGCGACCAGCTCGTCGCGGGTGAACCGCGAGGGCACCAGCAGCGCCGCCGAGCGCTCCAGCTGCCAGCGCAGCGCCCGCCGCGAGGCCGCCAGGTTGACGCGGGAGAAGACCTCGGGATGCCGCAGGAAGGCGACGTCGTGCACGGTCGTCACCACGGCGGTGGAGCGCGGCAGGTGCGGCAGCCGCTCGAAGTAGGTGGAGTGCACGAGGTCGGCGCGGATTCCGAACACCCGCGCCGGCACGGCGGGGGCGTAGGCCGCGAGGGCGGTGAACGCCTTGCGGGGGAGCGGACCGGTGGTGCGCACCGGCACCCCCGGGGGCCACAGCCGCGGGTCCGCCGTGGCCGGGTCGCCGTGGACGAGCACCTCCAGCGCGACGCCGTCGTCGCGCGCCGCGAGCGCCGACGCCAGGTGCCACACGTACTGCCCGACGCCGGACAGCCGCCCGCGCAGGGGCCGTCCGTCGAGGAGCACCCGCGGCGCGCCGGGACCCGCCTTCACGTCATCACCGGCTCACCGCGCGCACCGGCTCACCTCAGGGACCGGTAGACGCCGGCGTAGGCCGCCGCCATCGCCGCGGGGGCGAACCTGCCGAGCCCCTCCCCGCCGCGGCGCACCAGGTCGGAGCGCAGGGCGTCGTCGTCGAGCACGGAGCGCAGCGCCGCGGCCCACGCGTCGACGTCGTCGGGCGGCACGAGCATCCCGGCGCGGCCACCGTCGAGCGCCTCGGGCAGGCCCCCGACGTCGGAGGCGACCACCGCTGCGCCCGCGGCGCGCGCCTCTACCGCGACCAGGCCGAAGGGCTCGTCGCGCGAGGGCACCGCCACCACCCCCGCCGCGCGCATCGCGGCGCGCGGGTCGTGGGTGAAGCCCTCGAAGTGCACGCGTCCGGCGGCCACGAGGGGAGCGGCGAGCTCCTCCAGCCACGGCTGGTCGCGGTTGCCGTAGACGAACAGCTCCACCGGGTCGCCGGCCTCGGTGAGCCTGCCGACGGCCTCGACCAGCACGTCGACGCCCTTGCGGTGGTGCAGCCCGCCGACGTGCACCACGGACCGCCGCGGCAGGCGCAGGGGCGTCGGTGCTGCGGGTGCCGTCGGCGCGGTGGGGTCGATCGCGACGGCGTTGTGGATGACGCTGGTGCGGCCCGCCGCCCACGGCGCCATCCGGCGGAACCGCCCGTGCGCCGAGTCCGAGATGCAGACGACCGCGGCGCACGCCCCCATCAGGGCGCTGGAGCGCTGGAAGACGTTGTGGACCGTCGCGACGCTCCGCCGCCGCAGGGCGCGGGGGAGCAGGGGGACGGCGAGCGCCGTCCTGCCCGTGTGCACGTGCACGACGTCGGGCTGCTGGCGGGCCACCAGGCGGGCCAGGCGCCGCGCCTGCAGCGGGCCCGCGACCCTGCCGGTGCGCACGAAGCGCACCCCGAGGGCGGCGAGCTCGACGTGGTAGGCGGAGGTCTCGACCTCGCTGGCGACGGTGACCTCGACCCCGGCGGCGCGCTGCGCCACGGCGAGCGTCCTCACCAGGTTGGTGATGCCGGTGCCGTTGTCCTGGAAGTCGTTGGTGACGTGGACGACGTGCACGCCCGCCAGCATGGCCCATGTCCGTCACGCTGGGCGACGACGACGCGCACCCCGCGCGCCGTGCCGCCCTAGGATCTGCGGGCATGGAGTTCCGGCGCATCCAGGGCCTGCCCCCGTACGTCTTCACCATCATCGACGGGCTCAAGCAGCAGGCCCGCCGCGACGGGCGCGACGTGGTCGACCTGGGGTTCGGCAACCCCGACCTGCCCTCTCCGGCCACCGCCGTCGAGAAGCTCGCCGAGGCGGCGCACAACTCCCGCAACCACCGCTACTCCTCCTCCCGCGGGCTGCCCAAGCTGCGCGAGGCCGTCGCCGGTCTGTACCAGCGGCGCTTCGGGGTGACCCTCGACCCCGACAGCGAGGTCATCAGCACCATCGGCGCCAAGGAGGGCTTCTCCCACCTGATGTGGGTGCTGCTGCAGGCCGGTGACGCCGCGCTGGTGCCCTCCCCGAGCTACCCCATCCACATCTGGGGCCCCTACTTCGCCGGCGCCGACGTCCGCCAGGTGCCGATCGGCCCCAAGGGCGCCGACGGCGAGGCCCACGACTACGTCGACAACGTCATGGAGGCGTGGGAGTACGGCTGGCCCAAGCCGCGCGTCGTCGTCCTGTCGTTCCCCCACAACCCCACGACGGCCGTGGTGTCCAAGGCCGACCTGCAGCGCCTGGTCGACTGGGCGCGCGAGCGCGACGTGGTGCTCGTGCACGACTTCGCCTACGCCGACACCACCTTCGACGGGTACCAGCCGCCGTCGATCATGGAGTGCGAGGGCGCCAAGGAGGTCGCCGTCGAGCTGTACTCCATGACCAAGTCGTTCTCGATGGCCGGCTGGCGCGTGGCCTTCCTGGTGGGCAACCGCGAGGTGGTGGCCGCGCTGCAGAAGCTCAAGAGCTACCTCGACTACGGCACGTTCCAGCCGATCCAGATCGCCGCGACGGTCACCCTCAACGAGGAGGTCGACTACCCGCAGTGGACGTCCTCGGTGTACGAGTCGCGCCGCAACGCGCTGGTCGAGGGGCTGGAGCGGGCGGGCTGGCCCCTGGAGAAGCCGAAGGGGACGATGTTCGCCTGGGCCCGGATCCCGCAGGCGTACGCCGAGCTCAAGTCCATCGAGTTCGCGAAGCTGATCGTCGGGGACTGCGACGTGGCGGTCTCGCCCGGCGTCGGCTTCGGTCCCCAGGGCGACGACTACGTGCGCTTCGCCCTGATCGAGAACGAGCAGCGCATCGGCCAGGCCGCGCGGCAGCTGAAGCGGGGCCTGACGAAGCTCGGCTGACCCCTCCTGGACCGCAACTGAGCGCCTGGTTGCGGTTCGCGACGCCACTTGGATCGCAACCGAGCGCCTGGTTGCGGTTCGCGACCCCTCCTGGAGCGCAACCGAGCGCCTGGTTGCGGTCCACGAGGGGGCCGGCCGCGGCGACGCGCCGGGCGCGCCTCCGACGAACGGGCCCCGTCCTCGGCGAGGGTCGGAGCATGAGGAGGTCTGCGCTCGCCGCGCTGCTCGCCGCCGGCGCGCTCGCAGCACCCCTCGCGGACGGCGGCAGCGCCCTCGCCGCCAGCACACCCGGCGGCTCGAGCGCGACGGCCAGCGCCTCCTCCGGCAGCCCGGCGGCCCTCGCCGACGGCGACCCCGGCCGCGGAGCGCTGGGAGCCGAGTGGTCGGCGTCGTCCGGCGACACCGCTCCCTGGGTGCAGCTCACCTTCCCGGCGGCGCGCCGCACCGCCAGCGTCCAGGTGTTCGGCTCGACGGCCGACGCATTCGACCCCGCGCAGTCGACCGCCGCCGCGCTGTACGGCGTGCTGCGCTTCTCGGACGGCTCGACCGTCGACGTGCCCGGCATCGCCGCAGGCACCGGGATGCCCACCACCGTCGCCTTCACCCCCCGCTCGACGACGTCGGTGCGGCTCGAGCTGCGGCGGCAGATCGGGAGCGCCCCCGTCGCGCTGCGCGAGGTGGTCGCCTACGACGCCGGCACCACCCCGCCGCAGTGGGCGGCCCCCGCGGGGTCGCCCACCTACGCGGTGACCCCCGCGACCGCAAGCTGCCCGACCTCGGCAGCGTCCACCGCTTCCGTCGCCCCGGCGCTCGCGGGCCGCCTGACCCTGGCCTGCCCGACGCCGGGGGCGAGCGTCGACGGCTCCGCGAACGTCGTCGTCAACGCCCCCGCGGGCACGGCCCTCACCGCCTGGGTCTCCGTCACCGGCGGGGCGCGGGGCACCACCGGCAGACAGGTGCCGCTGCGCCGCGCCGCCACGGCGACCGCCGACGCCTCGGGCCGCGCCGTCCTGGTCGCCGACGTGCGCCGCCTGCCCCAGGGGCCGTTCGCGCTCAAGGTCACCGCGGCTCCGGACAGCACCGGCCCCTCCGCCACCCCGCAGCTCGCACCCCTCTACGTGCAGCTCTTCCGCAGCGGTGGCGCGCCGGCGTCCACGCCGTCCTCACCCGCCGGGTCGAGTCCGCCGGCGGGGATGTCGCTGGCGTACGCCGACGACTTCGACGCGCCCCTGTCCATCAGCGAGTCGGGGTGGGGCACCCGCTACGCCGCGGTCAAGCCCGAGCCGTGGGGCGGCTCGCAGTTCGGTGACGCGATCTTCGCCGACCCCGCCCGCGGCGCCGGCACCCTCGCCACCCTGCCCGGTGGGTACCTGCGCGTGCGGGCCCAGCCCGTCGGTGCGCTCGCGGCGCAGCAGACGTGGGGGCAGCAGCACGCCGCCGGCATCCTGTCGTCGCAGCGCTTCGGCGGCTCGGGGTTCAGCGCGCAGCACGGGTACTTCGAGGCGCGGATGCTCGGCGCGCCCGGTCCTGGCGCGTGGCCCGCCTTCTGGATGCTCAACAGCTCCAGCGGCACCGGCCGCGCCGACGGGACGGCGGCCGAGGTCGACGCCGTCGAGCTGTACGGGCACGACACCGACGCCACCTGCCACACCACCCACAGCTGGGGGCCCGTGAAGGGCGGGCAGAAGAGCTGCGGGGAGCAGCCCCTGGACTGGGCGGCCGAGTGGCACACCTACGGCGTGCAGGTGCTCGACGGGCGAGCGGACTTCTTCGTTGACGGGCGGAAGGTGGCCTCGCTCGCGGAGCTCAGCCACACCGACGAGCCCTTCTTCTTCATGCTCGACCTCGCGACCGGCGGCGGCTGGCCCGTCGACCTCGCGGCGACGGGCCAGACCAGCGACCTCTACGTCGACTGGGTCCGCGTCTACACCTGAGCCGGCAGCGCCTCAGGCGTTGGGGCGGCCCAGGGCGCGGTGGGTGAACCCGGCGGCGCGCCAGGCGGCGGCGTCCAGCACGTTGCGCCCGTCGATGACCTGCCTGCCCCGGACCAGTGAGGCCACGTGGGCGGGGTCGAGCCCGACGTACTGGGGCCACTCGGTCAGCAGCAGCACCACGTCGGCGCCGGACAGCGCCTCCTCGGTGGAGGTGGTGTAGGTCAGGTCGCCCCACAGGCGCTGGGCGTTGGCGACGGCCTCCGGGTCGGTGACCACGACATCGGCGCCCTGCAGGCGGGCCTGGGCGGCGATGGAGATGGCGGGGGAGTCGCGCACGTCGTCGCTGTGGGGCTTGAACGCCGCCCCCAGCACGGCCACCTTGCGGCCGATGAAGGAGCCGCCGCAGGCCTCGCGGGCCAGGTCGACGACCTTGGCGCGGCGGCGCATGTTGATGCCGTCGACCTCGCGCAGGAACGTCAGGGCCTGGTCGGCGCCGAGCTCTCCGGCTCGGGCCATGAAGGCGCGGATGTCCTTGGGCAGGCAGCCTCCGCCGAAGCCGACGCCGGCGTTGAGGAACTTGCGACCGATGCGGTCGTCGTGGCCGATGGCGTCAGCGAGAACCTTGACGTCGCCGCCGGCGGCCTCGCAGACCTCGGCCATGGCGTTGATGAAGGAGATCTTGGTGGCGAGGAAGGCGTTGGCGGCCACCTTGACCAGCTCGGCGGTGGCGTAGTCGGCGATGAGCACGGGGGTCCCGGCGGCGATGGGGCGGGCGTACACCTGGCGCAGCAGAGCCTCGGCGCGCGCGCTGGTGGTGCCGAGCACGAAGCGGTCGGGGGCCAGGGTGTCGTTGACGGCGTGGCCCTCGCGCAGGAACTCGGGGTTCCAGGCCAGCTCCAGGTGGGGGGCGCGCTCGGCCAGCACGTCGGCCAGGCGGGCGGCGGTGCCGACCGGGACGGTGGACTTGCCCACCAGCAGGGCTGGGCCCTCGACGACGTCGGCGAGGGACTCGAAGGCGCGTTGGACGTAGGTGGTGTCGGCGGCGAGCTCGCCCTTGCGCTGGGGGGTTCCGACGCAGACGAAGACGACGTCGCAGGCCTTGAGGTCGGCGACCTCGGTGGTGAAGGTGATCTCGCCGTCGGCCTCGCCGGAGCAGACGCGGGTGAGCAGCTCGGGCAGGCCGGGCTCGAAGAAGGGAGCGCGGCCGGCCTTGAGGGCGTCGAGCTTGGCCTGGTCGATGTCGTAGCCGACGACGTGGTGTCCGAGCTCGGCCATGCAGGCGGCGTGCACGGCGCCGAGGTAGCCCAGGCCGACCACGCCGACGCGCAGGGCTGCAGCGGCAGCGGCGTCGGTCGGCGCGGGGGAGGCGTCGCTGGTGGTGGTCATGGGCACAGCATGGCCGACGCCGGGGGACCTGTGAGGCGGCACGAGCCGGCTCCACCCCGACAGCGGACCACGTTCGGCGCAGCCCGCCGCCGTCCGACCCGGGGAGTTTCCCGCAGGGTCTCTGACCAGCGCCGGGAGGTCCTCCGGAGGGGGCGCATCACGGCCGTGTCACGACCGGTCAC
Organism: Actinomycetales bacterium; assembly: GCA_022701985.1. Taxonomy (GTDB): domain Bacteria; phylum Actinomycetota; class Actinomycetes; order Actinomycetales; family Quadrisphaeraceae; genus Quadrisphaera. Next base: position 7,212 of record JAKONK010000070.1, on the reverse strand, counting down.
GGTGTGGACACGACACGGCCCCGACACGCCGCGAGCGGTTCCTGCCGGTGCTCGGACCGACCGACGATTGCCTGGTGATCCTGATCGCGGCTGCGCTCCTCGTCCTCGTCGTCGCCGGTGTCGCCGGGCTGGTGGCGATGGGTGTCTGGGAGTCGCGGATGGCCGAGAGCGCCCCGCGCCGGGGGGCCCTGCTGCTGGTGGCCGACGAGGTGCTCGCCGCCCGCCGCGCCGCCGCACCCGCTGCACCCACCGGCGACGCCGACGAGGCCCCGGTGCGCGTGCTGCGCCCGGTCCGCGCCCTGCGCGCCGCCCTCGCCCAGGGCTGATCCCCTCGGCGCCCCGAGCCGCGGCGGCGGCCCCGCGCGCCGGACAGCGTCGTCTGGCACCGCGGGGCCGACCGCCGCACCATCGCGGGATGAGCCCGCGCGCGAGCCGACCCGCCCCCGAGCCCGCCGGCCCCGGCCAGGAGTCCGTCTGGGACTACCCGCGACCGCCGGCCGTCGACCCGTCCTCGCGGCGCGTGGTGGTCGCGTTCTCCGACGACGACGGCGGCGGTGAGCTCGCGGCGACGTCGTCGGCCGTCCGCGTGCTGGAGACCAGCCACCCGCCGACGTGGTACCTCCCGCGGTCCGACGTCGACGCCGCGCGGCTGCGCCCCAGCGCCGCCGCCCAGACCACCTGCGAGTTCAAGGGCCGGGCGACGTACTGGGACGTCGTGACCCCGGCGGGGGACGTGCTGGAGGCCGCCGCCTGGAGCTACGAGACGCCGTCGCGCGGGTTCGAGGCGGTCGCCGGGATGCTCTCGCTCCGACCCGGGCGCCTGGTCTGCTCGGTGGACGGCGAGGTGGCGCGCCCGCAGGAGGGGTCCTTCTACGCCGGGTGGATCACGGACGACGTCGTCGGCCCGTTCAAGGGGGCTCCCGGCACCTGGGGCTGGTGACGTCCCGGAGCCACCCCACCCGCCTCGCCGGCGGCCGCCTCGTCGCACCGGTCAGGTCACGGTTCGGTCACGAGGGGTTGCCGGGCGGGCCGCGGGCGGCCTACCTTCCACGCAATCGATCCGTATCGACGACGAGCGGACGACGAGCAGCGAAGGAGGTGCTCCCAGATGGCCGTGCCCACGAGCCGCGACGTCGCCAAGCTGGCCGGCGTCTCCCAGAGCACCGTCTCGTACGTCCTCACCGGCAAGCGCCCGATCTCGGAGGAGACCCGCCGCCGCGTCGAGGACGCGATGAACGAGCTGACCTTCCACCCCAACGCCGGTGCGCGGGCCCTGGCCGGCCAGCGCACCCGCGTCATCGGCCTCATGGCGCCCTTCGGGGCGTCCACCCACCAGCACGGCCTCCTGCCCTTCGTCGACACGATCGCCAGCGGCGTCCGGGAGCACGACCACGACCTGCTCCTGGTCACCGCCGACGAGGGCGCCGAGGGGCTGTCGCGGGTGGTCGGCCGGCGCATCGTCGACGCCCTCGTGGTCATGGAGGTCGAGGCCCGCGACGAGCGCCTCGCCGTCGCCGCCGAGCTGGGGGTCCCGGTCATCCTCATCGGCGTCCCCGACGAGCCCGGTGCCCTCCACTGCATCGACGTCGACTTCGCGGCGGGGGCGGCCCTCGCCGTCGACGAGCTGGTCCGGTCGGGGTGCGCGTCGGTCGTGCTGGTCGGGCACTCCTCCGTCGCCGTCAGCCGCGACCTGAACTACGTCCGCCGCTTCCTGGACGGCGCGCGGGTGCGAGCGCAGCAGGTCGGGGTGCCGCTGCGCGTCATCGCCCCCGTGGAGGCGGCGCGCGAGAGCGTCGACGCCGCCCTCGACGCCGCGCTGCCGACCTCCGCCGGCGCAGACCTGCCCGGTCTGCTCGTCCCGCACTCGGAGGCCGTTCCCACGGTCCTGCGGGCGCTGCGCGCCCGTGGGCTCGAGCCCGGCCGCGACATCGCCGTGGTGGGTGTCCTCACGGACGCGGAGGCCGCCGCGTGCGAGCCGCCGGTCACGAACGTCTCCCCGGAGCCGCGCGACGTGAGCCGGCGGGCCGTGGAGGCCCTGTTCCGCATGCTCGACCCCGAGCCCGGCGACGGCCCGGACGAGCAGGGCGGTGTCCACCTCGTGGTGCCGCGCCTCACCCGGCGCGCCGCCGCGCAGACCCCCGGGCGCCGCACGGCCTGAACCCCGCGGGGGAGGCCCGCGACGCACCAGGTCCGTCGATACGCATCGACCACTCCGAGTTCTTCACCAACAGCGCAGCGTGCGCACTCAACCCCGCGACGACGCGGAGATCGGATGTGCCCCATGGCTCGACGTCGAGCCCTCACCACCGCACTGGCTGCATCGGCGGCGGTGCTCCTGCCCCTGTCCCTGGCCGCCTGCGGAGGCGGCTCCTCCGACCAGGGCAGCGGCAGCGGCGGCGACGCCGGCACCCTGACCATCCAGGACTACTACAACGACGACCCGGGCAAGACCGTCTGGGAGGGCGTCTACAACGCCTGCGCCGAGACCGCCGGCGTCGAGCTGGACATCGTCCACGTGCCCGGGTCGGACCTGATCTCCAAGGTCCTCCAGCAGGCGCAGTCGAAGACGATGCCCGACGTCCTCATGCTCGACAACCCCGACCTGCAGCAGATCGCCGCCTCCGGCGCCCTGGCCGACCTCGAGCAGTTCGACGTCTCCACCGACGGCTACGCCGAGGGGATCGTCCAGGCGAGCACCTACGACGGCAAGCTCTACGGCCTGCAGCCGATCACCAACTCCATCGCGCTCTTCTACAACAAGCAGCTGCTCGCCGACGCCGGCATCCAGCCCCCGACCACCTGGGACGAGCTCAAGACCGCCTCCGCGGCGCTCACCAAGGACGGCAAGTACGGCCTGGCGCTGTCGGCCATCAACACCTACGAGGGCACCTGGCAGTTCCTGCCCTTCTTCTGGTCCGCCGGTGGCGACGAGAAGGACATCAACACCCCCGAGGCCGCGCAGGCGCTGCAGCTGTGGGTCGACATGTTCCAGGCCGGCTCCATCTCGCAGTCCGCGGTGAACTGGACCCAGGCCGACGTCAACGACCAGTTCAAGGCCGGCAACGCCGCGATGATGGTCAACGGCCCCTGGCAGTTCCCGAGCCTGGCCGAGAGCGGCATCGACTACGGCGTCGTCCCGATCCCGGCGCCCACCGCGGGCGCGCCCACCGTCTCCCCGCTGGGCGGCGAGACGTGGACCGTCCCCGAGACCGGGAACCCCGACAAGCAGGCCAAGGCCGCCGAGATCGTCAAGTGCATCAACTCCGACGACAACCAGCTGCTGCTGGCGGAGAAGAACAACACGGTCCCGACCAAGACGGCCATCGCCGAGCAGTACGGCGAGACCAACCCCGCCGTGAAGGGCTTCGCCGACCTGGTGCCGGACCTGCGCGCGCGCACCGGTGAGCTGGGCGAGCAGTGGCCCGAGGCCGCCACGAAGATCTACACGGCGGTGCAGGAGGCCCTGGTCGGCGGCAAGAGCCCCGAGCAGGCCCTGGCCGACGCGCAGAACGGCTGAGCGGCAGGCCGATGAGCACACGAGCAGACGCGGGCACGCTCGCGTCCGCGAGCGACGCGGCTGCTCGGCCGCCCCGGGACGGCGTCCAGCCGCCGTCCCGGGGCGGCCGGCCCGCCCGGTCGTCCGCCCGCACCAAGGCCCGCATCGCCGAGCTGGCCTTCCTGGTCCCGGCCCTGGTCTACCTAGTCCTGTTCTTCGGCTACCCCGTGGTCAAGAACCTGCTCATGGGGTTCCAGGAGTACACGACCAAGACCTTCTTCACCGGTGAGGCGCCGTTCGTCGGCCTGGACAACTACAGCGCCGTCCTCAGCTCCTCGCTGTTCGACAAGGCGCTGCTGAACACGGTGCTCTTCACCGCCGGGTCGATCCTCGGCCAGTTCGTCATCGGCCTGGCCATCGCCGTGTTCTTCCGGCGCTCCTTCCCCCTCAACAACGTCCTGCGCGCGCTGCTGCTGCTGCCGTGGCTCGTGCCGCTGATCGCCTCCGCCGCCGTCTGGCGCTGGATCCTCGACACCGACTACGGCGCGCTCAACCGCGCGCTGCAGCTGCTGCCCTTCGTCGACGGCAACCCGGCCTGGCTGACCAGCACGTCGCTGGCGCTCATCGCCGTCATCGGCGTGAACATCTGGCTGGGCATCCCCTTCAACGCCACGATCCTCTACGGCGGCCTGCAGGAGATCCCCGAGGAGCTCTACGAGGCCGGGGCGCTCGACGGCGCCACGGGCTGGCGGGCGTTCCGCCACATCACCTGGCCGCTGCTGCGCCCGGTGGTCACCGTGGTGCTCGTGCTCGGCGTCGTCTACACGCTGAAGGTGCTCGACATCATCCTGGGCCTGACCAACGGCGGGCCCGCCAACTCCACGCAGACCATCGCGACCCTCAGCTACGTGCGCTCCTTCAAGGAGTTCGACTTCGGCCAGGGCGCCGCGCTCGGCAACGTGCTCGTGCTGCTGTCCCTGCTGTTCGCCGTGGTCTACCTGCGCCTGAACCGGAAGGCGGTCGACGAGTGAGCGCCGTGCCGATCTCCACCACCCCTGGTACCGACGACGACGCGCCCGTCACCAGCGCTGCGAAGCCCGCTGCGCACCGCTGGATCTCCACCGCGGTGGGCGTCGTGATCATCGCCTTCATGCTGTTCCCGCTGTACTGGATGGTCAACGTGTCCCTCCAGAGCGGCGGCGGGGCGGTGGCCACGCCGTGGTTCCCCGCGGCGCCCTCGTTCGACGGGTACGTGCAGGCCTTCAACGACCAGGGCCGCAACCTCGTCACCTCGCTGGTGGTGAGCCTGGGGTCCGTCGTCCTCAGCCTGGTCATCGCGGCGCCAGCGGCGTACGCCCTGGCCCAGTTCCGGATCCGGTGGGCGACCTGGGTGCTCTTCGGCGTGCTGATCACGCAGATGATCCCGGGCATCGTCGTCGCCAACGCCCTCTACAGCGCCTTCAGCGACATCGGGCTGCTCAACAGCATCCCGGGGCTGATCCTCGCCGACTCGACCGCGGGCGTGCCGTTCGCGATCATCGTCATGCGGGCCTTCATGGGCAGCATCCCGCCGTCCATCGTCGAGGCCGCGCGCGTCGACGGCGCCGGTCAGCTGCGGGCGTTCGTGTCCGTGGTGCTGCCCATGAGCCGCAACGCGCTCATCACCGCCGGGCTGTTCACGTTCCTCTTCGCCTGGGGCGACTTCCTGTTCGCCCTGACCCTGACGACGACGGAGGACGTGCGCCCGGTCACGCTGGGCCTCTACCAGTACATCGGCACGTACGTCAGCGACTGGTCGCCGATCATGGCCACCGCCGTCCTGTCGTCGCTGCCCGCCATCGTCCTGCTCCTGGTCGCCCAGCGGTACGTCGCCGCCGGTGTGACCGGGGGCGCCGTCAAGTGAGGAGCTCCACCTGTGAGTGACATGAAGACCGGTGACCACGGCGAGGAGGACGGCCGCCGCTTCGCGGTCACCGGCCCCGACCGCGGCGCCGACTCCAGCGTCGCCGCCACCGGCCGCGCCATCCGCGTGACCGTGTGGGGCGAGAACGTCCACGAGCGCAACGAGCCCGAGGTGGCCGAGCGCTACCCCACCGGCATGCACGGAGCGGTGGCCGAGGGGATCGAGGAGCTGCTGGGGGAGCGGGCCGTGGTCCGCACCGCCACCCTCGACGCCGACGCCGAGCACGGCCTGTCCGAGGAGGTCCTGCGCGAGACCGACGTCCTCACCTGGTGGGGGCACGCCGCCCACGACCAGGTCAGCGACGAGGTCGTCGAGCGCGTCCACCGCCACGTGCTCGACGGCATGGGCCTCATCGTCCTGCACTCGGGCCACTGGTCGAAGATCTTCACCAAGCTCATGGGCACCACGTGCACGCTGCGGTGGCGCTCCGAGCACGACCGCGAGCTGGTGTGGACGGTCGACCCGACCCACCCCATCGCGCAGGGGGTCCCGCACCCGATGGTCATCGACGAGGACGAGATGTACGGCGAGTTCTTCGACGTGCCCGCCCCCGACGAGCTGGTCTTCCTCTCCACCTTCTCCGGCGGCGAGGTCTTCCGCTCGGGCATGACCTACAAGCGCGGCCACGGGAAGGTCTTCTACTTCCGCCCCGGTGACCAGGACTACCCCACCTACTTCCACGCGGGCGTCCGCAGGGTCATCGCCAACGCGGTGGAGTGGGCCGTCACGCTCCGCCCGCGCCGCGAGACGCCGGTGCTCCTGCGCCACAGCACCGAGGACTTCTACCGGGGCTTCGACTACACCGGCGCCCTCGACCCCGAAGCGCGGGTGCAGTCGTGATCGGGACGGGCTCCACCGGGCGCGACGACGCCCTGAGGGTCGTCCAGGTCGGTGCGGGCTCCATGGGCGGCGCGTGGATCTCGATGGTCGCCGAGTCCGCCGACGTCGAGCTGGTCGGCCTGGTCGACCTCGACCTCGACGCCGCTCGCCGCCAGCTCGCCGAGCGCGGCCACCCCGACGTGGCCGTGGGCACCGACGCGGTGGCGCTGGCCCGCGAGACCGGGGCGAGCGCCGTCCTCGACATCACCGTGCCCGGCGCGCACCACCCCGTCACGACGGCGGCGCTGTTCGCGGGCCTGCCGGTGCTGGGGGAGAAGCCGTGTGCGGCGACCCTGGCGCAGTCGCTGTCGCTGGTCGCGGCCGCCGAGGTCACCGGCGAGCTCTTCATGGTGAGCCAGTCGCGCCGGTGGAACCCGCAGCTGTGGGCCTACCGCGACCTGCTGCGCGGCCTCGGCGCGGTCGGCCTGCTCCAGACCGACTTCTTCAAGGCCCCGCACTTCGGGGGGTTCCGCGACGAGATGGCTCACCCGCTGCTGGTCGACATGGCCATCCACCAGTTCGACATGGCCCGCTTCCTCCTGGGCACCGAGCCCGTCTCGGTGAGCTGCGAGGAGTGGAACCCCTCCTGGAGCTGGTACGCGGGAGACGCCTCGGCCACCGCGGTCTTCGAGTTCACCGGCGGCGCCCGCTACGTCTTCAACGGCTCCTGGTGCGCCCCGGGCGCGGAGACGTCGTGGAACGGCGCCTGGCGCGCCGGTGCCGAGAAGGGCAGCGCCCTCTGGGACGGCGACCACGAGCCGACGGTCGACGTCGCCGACGAGGCCGCTTCGACCCCCGAGCCCGGGGAGCGGCTCCCGCACGACGGCATCGCCGGCGCGCTGGCGGTCTTCGTCGACGCCCTGCGCACCGGCAC